>DFSK01000171.1:2688-8103 GCA_002378605.1 Alphaproteobacteria bacterium UBA3439 | reverse complement strand
GGATCAATGGGCCTTATTTCGGACAGGCTAAACCGCATCGCGCCATCACCAACAGTGTCGATTACCGACATGGCATTGAATATGAAAGCGGCAGGCCGCAAGGTGATTGGCCTTGCTGCTGGCGAGCCCGATTTTGATACGCCGCAGCATATCAAGGATGCTGCGATTGCGGCGATGAAGGCAGGCAAAACAAAATATACGCAAGTTGATGGTATTCCCGAATTGAAGGAAGCGATCTGCCGGAAATTTGCGCGTGAAAACAATGTTGCCTGTACGCCTGATATGATTACGGTTAGCACTGGCGGCAAGCAGGTTTTGTTTAATGCGTTGATGGCCAGTTTGAACCCTAGCGATGAAGTGATTATTCCAACACCCTATTGGGTTAGCTTTGCTGGTATTGTCGAAATTTGCGAGGCAAAGCCAGTCTTTGTAAAGGGAAGCGGTGCTAACCCCATGAAGATTAGCGCCGAAGATCTGGAAGCGGTCATTACGCCGAATAGTAAATGGCTTATCCTTAACAGCCCATCAAACCCTGGCGGGGTTGGCTATGATGCAAATGACTTGCTGGCTTTTGCCGCGGTCATGCGCCGCCATCCGCAATTGCATTTGATTAGTGACGATATCTATGAACATCTGGTCTATGACGATTTCCAATTTGCGACGATGGCAACGATTGCGCCGGATCTGCAAGATCGTATTCTAACCGTCAATGGCGTGTCGAAATCCTATTGCATGACAGGCTGGCGCATTGGATATGGCAGCGGGCCAGTGCCGTTGATCAAAGCCATGGCAAAGGTGCAATCGCAATCAACATCAAGTCCGAATTCAATGGCGCAATATGCTGCCATTGCTGCGCTTGACGGGCCGTTGGATTTCATGGCTGAAAACCGCGCTGCTTTTGCCCGTCGCCGCCAGCTTGTTTGCACTGCGCTGAACGATATTGACGGGATTGATTGCCCGCTTCCCGATGGGGCCTTTTATGTGTATCCCTCGATTGCCAAATTGATTGGCAAAAAGCGGCCAGATGGCAAAATCATCGAAAGCGACAGTGATTTTGTCAGCTATCTTCTTGCGGCGGGTGAAGTGGCGGTGGTGCCGGGCGTTGCCTTTGGTCTGTCGCCCTATTTCAGAATCTCTTATGCCGCGGCTGATGATGTTTTGGCCGATGCGATGCAAAGAATTGCCAAAGTAACCGCCAGCCTGACGTAAAAATCTGATATTGCAGCAGACATAATTGCGCAGGTTTTATGCCGCATATTTGCCATATTAAACCATTACAAATGAAGATCACCAACGCCGTGTCGCTGAAGGAGATGGTCAATGCTGATCAAAAAACGCCCAAGCTGGGCAATGGCTGAAGCAGATGCAACATCTGAACATATTTACCTAAACCGCCGCGAATGGCTTCGCGCTGCAGGCTTTGCCGGTCTTGGACTGACAACGGCCTTGACTGGTGTTGGCGGGTTTGCCGCTGCCGCGGCAGCTGCCATCGAGGGCTATCCAGCGTCGCGTAATATGGCCTATCGGCTAGATCGTGATATCACGCCCGAAGATGATGCAACCACCTATACGAATTTTTACGAATTTGGATCATCAAAGAATATCCGTAAACGCGCGCAAAAGCTGGTTACCGATCCGTGGGTGGTTACAATTGATGGTCTGGTTGAAACTGAAATGCAGCTTGATGCCGAAGATCTGATCGCCAAGATAGGTGGGCTTGAGGAACGACTTTACCGGCATCGCTGTGTTGAGGCATGGGCGATGGCCGTGCCGTGGAGTGGGGTGCCATTGGCCAATTTGGTCAAGCTGGCAAATCCAAAGCCCGAAGCCAAATATTTGCAGATGGAAACCTTTCTTGATCCATCAATTGCCCCCGGACAAAAGCAAAGCTGGTATCCATGGCCCTATGTTGAGGGGCTGACCCTTGCCGAAGCCACAAATGAACTGGCCTTTCTGGCGACGGGCATTTATGGCAAGCCAATGCCAGCTCAGAACGGCGCGCCAATCCGGTTGGTAGCACCGTGGAAATATGGGTTTAAATCGGTCAAATCGATCACGCGTTTCACCTTTACCGATCAACAGCCCGTGTCTTTTTGGGAACAGTTAAATGCGCGTGAATATGGATTTTGGGCGAATGTGAATCCCGAAGTGCCGCATCCGCGTTGGTCGCAAGAAACCGAGCGGCTGCTTGGCAGTAATAAGAATGTAAAAACGCAAATCTATAACGGATATGCCGAACAGGTTGCCGGTCTTTATGACGGTATGTTCCCCAATGATAACCGCAAATTATTTCACTAATCTGCATTGGCTCCGCTGGCGGTAATCTAGCGGTCCAGTCGTGCCAAAACTGATTTTACAATTGCGGGCATTTCAAAAAGCGGGGCAAAGCCTTTTTGCGGAAGATGATCGCGTAATGGCGCAATATGCCCCGCGGTCATCATCGCATCATGAAATGCGCCAATCCGGCCGGTTTCGCTTTGCCATTCGGCAATGAGAATTGGCAGGCCGGTGACCGTCGCCTCAGATATCATATTGACCGAATCAGATGTAACAATCACCGCATCAACCAGCCCCAAAATTCCCGGATAGGGGTTGTTTTCGGCCTGATCCATAACCGCATAGGGCAATGGCCCCAGCGCGGCAGTGAGATGGGCGACAAGATTGGCAGGCGTTCGCCGTGACGGGATTAGGGCAAGGCTGGCACCTGTTTTGGTGGCAAAATCGGCAAGTCTTTTCGCCATATCCTTTGCCATTATCGCCGAAATGCCATAGCGCCGGTTGGCCCCACCAAGCAGAACCGCCACCCGCGGCGCGGGAAGACCAGTCCATTTATCGCCAAGCTGATTTGCTGCATCGGCGATCTTGGACTTATCAAGACGGTTTAGCGATGCCATGCTTGTCAGGACATTCGGGCCGCGTGCCGGATCATGCTGTGGCACGATCAAAATATCAAAATAATGTGGTGGTAGACGCGGATCTTGAATATGGATTGTGCGCGTGCCAGCCCCATTCGCTTTTGACAGATGGTTTAGGGCAATTGATGTTCCCGCCATGCGTCGACCACAAGTGATAATGACTGCCGGTTTATCCTGGTTTAGGCGCGTTGCAATCGACCCAAGCAATGAAGATAGCAAGGCTTTTGGCAAGAAAGGGACAAGGCGCGGCAGGTGCCGGAGCCAGCAAGATGGTGTTATGATGATGTCGGCAAGGCTGGTCTGGTTTGTTATGTTGGCGCCGACCAACGCATCGCCAAGCGCAATGGCCTGTAACCGCATGCCTGCCGTGCCATCGCTAACCACCCAAATCTGGGAATTTGCACCGTTGATTTTGGTGTTTTTGCCCGAAGGGGTCAAAGGGGTGCATGCGGGCAAAGCGTTGTCTCCATCTTGGTCAGCTTGATAACTATAAGTAACTTGGGCGCGGTCTTCAGGCAATAATATTACGCAATAGCGCTTGTCGAATGATGTGTGGCGCGTCTATTATGCAGGTCTTAACGTAACGCTTTATCACTGCTGGCGCTGTATTTATGGCTGAAAAAATCAAACTGGACTCGGTTGATCGACAGATTTTGCGTGATTTGCAAGATCATGGGCGCATGACGAATGTCGATCTTGCCAAAAATGCCGGTATTTCGGCGCCGCCATGTCTTCGGCGGGTCCGCGCATTGGAAGATGCCGGTATAATCAAAGGCTATCATGCCGATATTGATTCGGATGCGCTTGGCTATAGCGTTCAGGTGTTTGCCTTTGTTGGTTTGACCAGCCAGGCTGAAACCGATTTGCAGGATTTTGAAACGCTGGTATCGACATGGCCGCAAGTGCGCGAATGCCATATGCTGATGGGCGAGACTGATTTTCTATTGAAAATAGTTGCCCATGATTGGGATGATTTCCAGAAATTCCTGACAGGCCATCTGACACCAGCAAAAAATGTCAGCCATGTGAAAACCGCCCTGTCGATCCGGTCGGCAAAACAGCTTGTTGGCGTGCCAATCAACCAAAGCTAGCGAACTGCCGGATCGGTTCATCGGCATGCCTTTGAAACGATAAGGTAAGTCAAAAAGAGCTGGCCAGACTGTGGCTATCGGTGCCTTGTGGTTTGGCTAGACCTTGGTGATGTCAAACAGGGCGATCGACAATATCTCATAAGATCGCACGCCGCCTGGGGTTTGCACCTCAACTGAGTCGCCAACACTTTTGCCAATGACCGCACGGGCAACAGGTGATGATGTTGAAATCATGCGCTTGGAAATATCGGTCTCGTAAGGCCCGACAATGTGATACAGCGATTCTTCGTCGGTTTCTTCGTCAACAACCCCGACACTTGTGCCAAAGGTCACTTTTTCACCATTTAATTTTTCCGCATCGATAACTTCGGCACGGCTTGTCACATCTTCAAGCTCGGAAATGCGACCTTCAATGAATGACTGTTTTTCACGCGCGGCGTGATATTCGGCATTTTCTGACAAGTCCCCATGTTCGCGGGCAACGGCAATGGCATTAATCACGGCCTGACGTTCAGTGCCTTTCAGATGCGCAAGCTCTTCTTTAATGACATTCAGCCCTTGTGGGGTGAAAGGTATTTTTTCCATCGTTTTAATAATCCATTTACGCGGGCCGCAAAGCGGCGTTACCCAATAGTATTACGGTAGGTTAACGGTTAACGCTTAATATCTGCAAGATAATCCTGCAACGTGCGGACACCAAGCTGTCCCTGACGGAGGGCGCGAATTGCCTCAGCCGCTGCGCGGCTTCCTGAAACCGTTGTGTAATAGGGAATTTTATTGGTAAGAGCGTTATGCCGAAGCGAGAAAGAATCCTTAATCGCCCCAGCACCCTTGGCGGTGTTGAAAACAAGTTGGATCTCGCCAGACAGCATCGCGTCAACCGCATGCGGCCTACCTTCCATGACTTTGTTGATCCGTGTTGCTGGAACACCAGCCGCATTCAAGGCATCGGTGGTGCCGCCTGTCGCCAGAATCTTAAAGCCATCTTCGACAAGATTGCGACAAATTTCGACAAAGGCTTGTTTGTCTTCATCCTTGACCGAAATAAAGACAGTACCCGATAGCGGCAGATCAACACCGGCACCTTGCTGGCTTTTGGAAAATGCCGCGCCAAAGCTGCGGTCAATGCCCATGACTTCGCCAGTCGATTTCATCTCAGGGCCAAGGAACACATCGACACCGGGGAATCGTGCAAATGGGAAGACCGCTTCTTTGACAGCAACATGCGGCAAATCAAGATCCTTGAGATGAAAGCTTGCCAGCTTTTCACCAGCCATGACGCGTGACGCGATTTTGGCAAGGGGAACGCCGGTGGTTTTCGCCACAAACGGCACAGTGCGGCTGCCCCGCGGATTAACTTCGAGAAGATAGATTTTATCTTCACGGATGGCGAATTGGATATTCATCAA
>DFSK01000171.1:0-2342 GCA_002378605.1 Alphaproteobacteria bacterium UBA3439 | reverse complement strand
CCAGCTTCTTCGATATGTTCCATGATGCCACCAATATAGACATCAGTACCATCGCATAGCGCATCAACATCAACTTCGATGGCATTATTGAGAAAGCGGTCAATCAAGACAGGGTTGCTTCCCGATACAACAACGGCATCACGCATATAGCGTTCAAGATCGGCAATTTGGTGAACGACTTCCATCGCCCGCCCACCAAGAACATAGGATGGCCGGATCACAACCGGCAGGCCAATACGGTCAACGATCGCACGTGCTTCTTCGGCGGAATGGGCGATGCCATTTTCGGGCTGCAACAGATCCAGCTTTTGCAATAGTTTTTGAAAGCGTTCGCGATCTTCAGCAAGATCGATTGCATCTGGGCTGGTGCCAAGGATGGGAATGCCCTCGGCTTCCAAGGCGGCGGCGATTTTCAGTGGGGTTTGCCCACCAAGCTGGACGATGACGCCGCGCAGATCGCCATTTTCGGCTTCGCGCTTGATAACCGAAATCACATCTTCGTCGGTCAAAGGCTCAAAATACAGCCGGTCGGACGTGTCATAATCGGTTGAAACCGTTTCCGGATTACAATTGATCATGATGGTTTCATAGCCAGCTTCGGACAACGCATAGCAAGCATGGACACAGCAATAGTCAAATTCGATTCCCTGGCCAATGCGGTTTGGCCCGCCACCAAGGATGACAATTTTTTTCCGGTCACTCGGATCAGACTCACATTCGGCCTGATCGGTGACTTCATAGGTTGAATACATATAGGCCGTATCAGATGCGAATTCGGCAGCGCAAGTATCGATCCGTTTATAGACGGGTTTGACCCCTGCGGTTACGCGCATCGCGCGAACGGTGGCATCATCAAGATTGGCAAGCTCGGCAAGGCGGCTATCGGCAAAGCCAAGCGATTTTAGATGGCGAAGCGATACGGCATCATCAGGCAAGCCGTTATCAATAACGGCATTTTCAGCATCAATGATGGCCGCAATCCGTTCCAGAAACCAGATATCCCAGCTTGTTGCGCTATGCACTTCAGCAATTGACATGCCGCTTCGCAGCGCCATCGCAATGCGCAAAATCCGGTTTGGAACCAGCTCGCCAAGCCAGCCGCGAAGCGGATCTTCGCCAAGTGCGCTATCAGGCGCAGGCATATCGACATTATTCAGACCTGTTAGACCAATTTCCATCGACCGAAGCGCTTTTTGCAGGCTTTCCTCAAATGACCGACCAACCGCCATGGCCTCACCAACCGATTTCATCGAGGTCGATAGATTTTGTTCGGCACCGGCAAATTTTTCAAAGGTAAAGCGCGGGATTTTGGTCACGACATAATCAATGGTTGGCTCGAAACTGGCCGGTGTGACGCCGGTGATGTCATTGACCAGCTCGTCAAGCCGATAGCCAACAGCCAATTTGGCAGCAACTTTGGCAATTGGAAAGCCAGTTGCCTTTGAGGCAAGCGCTGACGAGCGGCTGACGCGTGGGTTCATCTCGATCACAATGACACGGCCGGTATTTGGGCAAACGGCAAATTGCACATTCGACCCGCCAGTATCGACGCCAATTTCACGAAGCACCGCCAATGACGCATCGCGAAGCACCTGATATTCCTTGTCGGTCAGGGTCAGGGCAGGGGCAACGGTAACTGAATCGCCTGTATGGACACCCATCGGATCAATATTTTCGATCGAACAGATGATGATGCAATTGTCGGTCGTGTCGCGCACAACCTCCATCTCGAATTCTTTCCAGCCAAGAAGTGATTCTTCGATCAGCACTTCTGAAACGGGCGACAGGCGAAGACCATTGCCAACGATGGTTTCGAATTCGGCGCGGTTATAGGCAACGCCGCCACCTTCACCGCCAAGGGTGAAAGAGGGGCGGATAATCGCTGGCAAACCAACCTTATCAAGGGCAGTCAACGCATCGGCAAAATTACTGACAGTGCTGGCGCGGGCGCATTCAAGCCCGATCCGTTCCATCGCCAGACGGAATAATTCGCGATCTTCGGCCATTTCGATTGAGGCGGTTCGTGCGCCAATCATTTCGACGCCGTATTTTTCCAAAGTGCCATCATTATAAAGCGAAAGCGCGGTATTCAGCGCGGTTTGGCCGCCCATTGTTGGCAATAGCGCGTCAGGGCGCTCGGCTTCGATGATTTTGGCAACGGTGCCGGGGGTGATTGGCTCGATATAGGTGGCATCGGCCATGTCCGGATCAGTCATGATCGTCGCTGGATTGGAATTCACCAGAATGATGCGATATCCATCGGCTTTCAGTGCCTTGCAGGCCTGTGCGCCAGAATAGTCGAATTCGCAGGCCTGCCCGATAATAATGGGGCCGGCGCCGAT
>DFSK01000088.1:21869-27998 GCA_002378605.1 Alphaproteobacteria bacterium UBA3439 | reverse complement strand
AGCCAGAACAGCTGTGATGGCCATGTGGCAATATCAAGCTGTGGCAGGCCCGGCTCGCTAGCGCCAGCTGCAAAGGCCTTTGCCGACATGAAAGCCGGAAGGGCGACTGCAATTGCGGTTAGCCGGTTTCTTGTATTTTCCGTCATTTTTATCCCCTTGCCCGCCTGCCGGTTGTGGATCGAAAACGAACCGCAATGCCGGCAAGCAAGTCATGGAATGTTTGTTGCGAATTCGGGTCTTTTTACAGAGCGAACAAAAGCAACAGGGCAACAACCAACGCGAACAATGCGATCGCTTCGGTCAGGGCAAAACCAAGAATGCCGATACCGAAAACTTCACCACGAGCCGCAGGGTTGCGTGCGATAGAGGTTACAAGTGCAGCAAAGATGTTGCCAATACCAACACCAACACCAGCAAGAGCGATAACGGCCAAACCGGCACCGATCATTTTTGCAGCTTCAACTTCCATAATCATAGTCCTTCCATGAGTTTCTATATAGTTCAGTTCAATTCACACCGCTGCGATTCCCCAGCGGATTCGGGTGGGCCTCTGCGCCTAGTGAAGGTGCAGGGCGTCGTTCAAATACATACAGGTCAAAATTGTGAAGACATAGGCTTGCAGCGCAGCAACCAGCACTTCAAGACCGGTTAGACCAATCAGCGCAACAAATGGCAGCAGCGATCCAGCCATGGCAAGGCCACCGGCGCCGGAAATCATCACGGCAAGACCGGCGAAAACTTTTAACATGGTATGGCCTGCCAACATATTGGCGAAAAGTCGAACCGACAGGCTGACCGGACGCACAAAATATGAAATGACTTCGATGACAATCAAGAAAGGGATCAGCACTTTTGGCGCACCGGCAGGTACGAAAAAGCTGAAGAAATGCAGACCGTGCTTAAATAACGCAATGATCGTGACGCCAACAAAAACAAAGGCGGCCATCGCAAAGGTGACGATGATCTGCGAGGTAAAGGTGTAAGAATAAGGAATAAGCCCAAGCATATTGCCGAACAGCAGGAACACAAAAAGCGTAAAGATGAATGGGAAATACGGGCGGCCTTCGCTACCTACATTGCTTCGCACCATTTCGGCGACAAATTCATACATCATTTCTGCCATGCCCTGCATGCGGCCTGGAACCATGTCGGCCCGGCGCATCGCGCTGATCAGAAAAATGGCGCTAACGCCGACGGCAAGCAGCATAAACAAGCTAGAATTGGTGAATGACACATCATAGCCACCAAGCGACAGTTCAACCAATGGCTTGATTTCAAACTGCTCGACCGGTGAATGCATTCCTTCAGAATTGCTCATTGCCTGTCAGCTCCCTTAATCATCTTTGTCTGATGAGTTTTTATGCTCATCGAAATAACCTGCGGCCAAACCTCGGCCAGTAAATACACGCCAAACATTCAACATGCCAGCGATTGCCCCCATAAAAAACATCACCAACATAAATAGTGGCGATGTATCAAGCCATTGATCCAGCGCCCAGCCGATAAAGGCGCCAACCATAACACCGGCAACAAGCTCGGTGGCAACGCGTCCCATGATGGCTGCCATGCCTTCGGGAAGGGCAGATCGGCCGGGCCGGTCTTTTTCTTCCCGCTGCGCTTGCAGCTTGTCCAGACGACGGTCAATGTCCGCGAGACGTTCTTTGTCTCTTTGCGTGTCTTTATCGTTCATCTGGTCGTCCAATCCTAAAAGCCGCGTCCGTTGCAGCAGGATATGGCGGGTTCACACGAAACTATTCCTATGGTTATCCTATACCGAATTGGGCAGGCGAAATGCCGCTGTTACGGCCAGCGACCACCCCTACCGAAATCGCGCTCAAAATAGGGGGGTGGGTTAGCCTTTGTCAAGCCTTCAATGGGTGTTCTTTTGCCGCAGATTTCTGCGGATTACCTGCCTTGCTGAAATGTTCATGGTGAATCGCTGAAAAGCAGGGGCTAAGCGACCGCATTGTCACGGATTCTTTCGGCTGTCTGTAGATCAACTGAAACCAGTTTCGAGATGCCACGCTGCTCCATGGTGATACCAAAAAGCCGATCCATGCGCGCCATCGTCATGCGGTGATGCGTAATCACAAGGAATCGGGTGTCAGTTTGGTCACAGATATCACGCAAAAGGTCGCAGAAACGAACCACATTCGAATCATCAAGCGGGGCATCCACCTCATCAAGAACGCAAATGGGGGCTGGATTCGTCAAAAAGACCGCAAAAATTATCGCCAGCGCGGTCAGGGCCTGTTCACCGCCCGATAAAAGCGACAGTGATTGAAGGCGTTTGCCAGGTGGGCTTGCCAGAATCTCAAGCCCAGCCTCAAGCGGGTCATCGGCATTGGTAAGCTGTAATTCGGCCGTACCACCGCCAAATAGCTTTTTGAATAACCGTTTGAAATGCTCATTCACCTCACCAAAGCTTTTCAAAAGACGTTCGCGGCCTTCACGGTTTAGCTGGCTAATTGCTGCGCGTAATTTGCCAATGGCGGCAATCAAATCATCACGTTCGGTTTCCATGCTGGTGATGCGCGTTGCCACATCTTCCATTTCCGCTTCGGCGCGCAAATTGACGGGGCCAATATTGTCGCGTTCGCGGATCAGGCGATGAACACGGTCTTCGAGAACATCAAGACCGGCAAGCGCTTCGCCATCTTCAATGCCAGCAATCTCGGCAACATCTTGTGGCGCGCAATTTAATTTATCCGAAATGCGGTCTTTTAATTCGGCAAGGGTGGCATTGCAGCGTTCTTCGGCGGCTTCGGCGCGGATTTGGGATTCACGTGCCGTGGCTAGGGCATTGTCAGAGTCGCGTTGCAGTGATTCGGCTTCGGCAAAGCTGGTTTCGGCCAGCCGAAGCGCATCCGCTGCATCTTGGCGATTCTGCTCGGCAATTTCCAGCCGGTCACCAATCTCAAGACGTTGCTTGGCAATTGTTTCGGGACGGGTTTCCAGCCGGTGCTGTTCTTGATTGCCATCAACAAGGCGTTTTTCCAATTCGGCAATGCGGCCACTGGCGCCGTCAAGACGTTGCGTCCATGCGCTGGCTTCTTGGTTACAGCTTGATTGGCGTCGGGTCGCCGTGCCAACCAGATCAGCAAGGCGTGATTCGGCCTGCATCGCCTCGGCAAGGGCGGTGCGCGATGTTTCGGCGGCTGTACGGGCAGTTGATTCAGCTGCGCCAAGGGCGGCATCATCAGCAAGCGCTGCGATTTCAACCTCGCAATTGGCCAAATTGGCGGATAATTCATCAAGGCTGGTATTTAGCTCGGCCGCCCGTTCACGCCCCGCCGCCAGCTTTAATGAATCTGATTCGGCGCGGCGGCGGCTGTCACCAAAGGTCTGTTCGGCTTGCATGCTGGTGCTGCGACAAGATTGAAGATGCTCACGCGCGGCGATCAGTGCTGTTTCGCTGGTACTGGCGATGGCGCCGCTTTGATCCAGTTTTTTACCAGCCTTGGCCGCATCATCCTGCAAGGCATCAAGACGGCGGCGCTGGCGGATTCGCTCGGCGCCTTTATCAGCTTGATTGGCATGGCGGACAAACCCGTCCCAGCGCCAAAGACTGCCCGATTTGGTGGCAATGGCCTGCCCGGGAAGAAGGGTGAACTGCAACGCCTCGGCTGTAGATGCGTCGTCAACCACGCCAACACCGGCAAGTGACGCTGCCAGGGCTGGGGCTCCCGTTACAAAATCGGCAAGCGGCATGGTGCCATCAGGCGGGGACAGGCTGGCCTTGCTGCCTTCGCGCCAAAACCCTTGATTGCCACTGCCAACCGGGGCGGATAATTCATCTGCAAGATAGCCAGCAAGCGCGGTTTCCATACCGTCACGAACCGATAGCTGATCGGCAATTGGCGCGGCATCGTGATCGCCAAGATCGGCCAAAAGATATTGAAGCGCATCAATTTCCGCCTGAAGGCGGGTCATGTGGGATTCGCTGTCACGTTTCGCATTAAGGGCGGATTCGGCGGCAACATTTGCATCGGTTAGGGCTTGTTCGGCCGCCTCCAAGGCTGATTTGGCCGCCATGAAATCGGCTTCGGTTTCTTGTTTGGCCTGATCTGACTGGCTGGCTTCGGCAAGCAGCGTTTCAAGCGACAATTGCGCCAGCGCGGCATTTGCTGATTGAATGCGGTTTTCGATATCCTGTTTGCGGCTGGCCAAACTATTGCGGGTGGTGGCGGCGGCGCGAAGCGCTGCGCTGGCTTCGGCAAGATTGGCTTCATTTTGGCTTGCGGTCAGGCGGGCAGCATCCAAAACATCACTTGCCGCGGCCTGTTTCGGGCTGGCTTCGGCGATTTGAATGGCTAGTGCTTCTGCCTCATCAGCAAGTCGCGCTACGGTTGATTTTGCATCATCAAGAAGGTTGGTCTCGCGGGCGATATCTTGGGTAAGCTGGTTTTGCCGATTGGCAAGCTGGGCCAGGGCGTCAGTAACGCGCGCCTCTTCACGGTCCAATTCTTCGCGGCCAAGCGCCAAACGTTGATATTCGGCGGCTTTTTCAGCCTCGCTTGCCCGCAGGGGCGGAAGGGATGCGGCAATCTCGCTTCTGGCGGTGGCGCAGCGGGCGGCAATTTCGGCCCGCGCGCCAACATCTAATCTGGCCGCACCAAGCGCGGCGGTGGCGGCATCGCGATCCTGTTCAGCGGTCATCCAGCGGGCAAGAAGGAATTGTGCCTCGGCTTTGCGAATACGATCGGCAACCGACCGATAACGTGCCGCTTGGCGGGCTTGCTTTCTCAAAGAATCGCGCTGCTCGATCAGACCGGCGATGACATCATCAAGCCGTTCAAGATTGGTTTCGGCGGCGCGAAGCCGCAATTCGGCCTCATGTCTTCGCGCGTGCAATCCGCGAATATTTGCCGCCTCTTCGATTAGGGTTCGCCGGTCAACCGGTTTGGCGCCAACAATCGCGCCAATACGCCCCTGACTGACAATGCCTGATGATCGGGCGCCAGTGGCGGTATCGGCAAAAAGCAATTGCACATCACGCGCCCGTGCCGGTTTGGCATTTACATAATAGCTACTGCCTTTGCCGCGTTCAATTTTGCGGGTGATTTCCAATTCATCAACATCATTAAATTCGGCAGGTGCCTGACGGTGACGGTTGTCGAGTTGAAGGGTAATTTCGGCAAGATTGCGCGCTGGCCGCTGTTCGGTGCCGCCAAAAATGACATCATCCATTTCGCCGCCGCGCATTTGACGGGCCGAGCTCTCGCCCATGACCCAGCGCAGGCCTTCAACGATATTCGATTTGCCACAGCCATTTGGCCCGACAATGCCCGTCAGGCCGGAATCAATCTCAACCTCGGCGGATTCCGCAAAGGATTTGAATCCGGCCATTTTCAGGCTTCGAAAAATCACATCAACAACCTGTCATTAGTGACATCTGAGATCAGGCGTCAGTTGCATTTATCTTGGCAGCAAAATCTTCATATGACAGATCGCCAGAAATGATGGTTTTGTCATTGACCACAAAAGATGGTGTTGATTGTATTTCCCAGCTTTTATGGGCCTTTTGACGCATTTCAACAATCGCTTCAAGAAGCGGTCTATTGCCCATTACAGCGTCAAAATCTGCCGCGCTCATCCCGGCCAGCCGCGCCATTTGCGACAAGGCCGCAAGCGGATCAGGATTGCGTGCCCAACGGTCAATGTCTTTCAACAGCATAGAAATCATTGGAAAATATTTGTTTTTGGGCAGAGCCCGGGCTAGCGCATGGCCGCGAAGCGCGATTTGATCAAGCGGGAAAGGCTGCATCTCAAACCGCACCATGCCGGTGTCAACCAGCCGTGTTTTCACATCGGGAAAGGTATTATTGTGAAAGCTGGCGCAATGCGGACAGGTCATTGAAAATAATTCAACAACTTTGATCGGAGCATCAGCCTTGCCAAGAACGCGTGGTGACGTCACATGCGCGATTGTCGGATCAACAGCAAATGCGGCGGTTGGCAAAAGCGTTATTGCAGCGCCCCCTAGCAGGACAGCGCGGCGATCAAGGGCGAAATTCATCTGGTTTTGTTTCATCATGGCTTGATCATAATCCAAGGGGAAAAGCGGGGCAATGCACGATTTTAGGACAATGCTAATTAATTTGGCCACGGGTAATTTGGATCACGGGT
>DFSK01000088.1:17414-21617 GCA_002378605.1 Alphaproteobacteria bacterium UBA3439 | reverse complement strand
CATTTTGGCGCAGGCTAGATCGTCCGATTGTGGGTAGCGGATCATCTGCGCGCATTATTTGCGCAAATCACATGCACAAATCAGATGCGCTAATCCTTTGCGCCATCTTCGTCATCAACCGGCCCGCCAAGACGCCGAAGCGCTGCGCGCAGCTCGGGCGATTTGATATGCTTTAGTTTTTCATCAAGCGTCCAAACATCAGGAGCATCCGATATTGTGGCCGGTTTTTTCGGTGGCGTGGCAGGGCGTGATGGCGGCAGATTTTGCACAAGGGTGATCCGGCCAACGGCCTGATACCCAAAGGCAGCATTTACCTGATCAATGATTTGGGCTGACATGGCTTGGGCTTGTGGGCCGCGGCCCGAGGTGATTTGCAATTTCAGCGTTCCATTATTGCTGCTGCCACGCGGAAAGTGAATATCTGCAGGTCGGCACCATTCAGCCGTATCGCCGACAATATCGTGCCAATGCGAAATAAGGCGGCTAATGGCAAAGCCACGTTCCTGCGCCGATGGCGCCACCATGGGTTCGATCATGGTCGATAGCCGCCGCATTTTATTTAGTCGGTTTTTGGGCGGTTTCACCATGATTTGCTGTGCCGGTTCCATTGTTAGTTCATTTACAAGAATAAAGGGATTTCGGGCGACTTGACCCATCTGCCGAATATACTAGCATGACCATCCCCTGAAGCAAAATATGCCAACCAGTCATATGGGCCAATCAAGTTTTCGGACAATAGGATATAACCGCGTGGGTAACAATAAATCGCCAAGATTCCCAACTGCCGCTTTGTTTGGATGGTATGACAAGCATGGGCGCGATTTACCATGGCGGCGACGCTGGCCAGATTTAGCCCCTGGCTATCATGTTTGGCTGTCGGAAATCATGCTTCAGCAAACCGTTGTGGCAACGGTGATTCCCTATTTTCTTGAATTTACCCGCCGCTGGCCAACGATCAATGACCTTGCTGCAGCGCCACTTGATGATGTGTTGGCAGCATGGGCTGGTCTTGGCTATTACGCCCGCGCCCGCAATCTGCATAAAGCGGCGGTAATGGTGGCAAATGAATGGGGCGGACAATTTGCGGGCGATGGTCGCCATGCCAATAGCCTTGCTGATTTTCGCGCCCTTCCGGGCGTTGGCCCTTATACCGCTGGTGCTATTGCGGCCATCGCATTTGGCCAGCAAGCGGTGGTTGTCGATGGAAATATTGAGCGGCTGTTCAGCCGTTATTTTGCGATTGCAACCCCGCTACCGGCGGCCAAAGCCGAGATCGCCGCTGCATATCAGGCCATTTTGCCAGTTGATCGCCCATCGGATTGGCCGCAAGCCTTGATGGATTTTGCCAATGCGGTCTGCACAGTAAAACAACCCCTTTGCCATGGCTGCTGTTTTGCCGAGTCATGTCAGGCTTTGGCCCGTGGCGTGGTTGATCAATTGCCGGTCAAACCTGTCAAAACGGCCAAACCGGTTCGGCGGGCGATTGCCTTTGTGGCGGTGAATGATCAGGGCGAGATATTTTTGCATCGGCGCCCCGATAAAGGGCTTCTTGGCGGTATGTTGGCTTTTCCTGAATCTGGCCTTGCGTCAAAACAGGCGGATCAAAACCTTGATCAGACATTGGCACCATTTACCGCTGATTGGGTTTTGCTGGATGAACCTGTTTTGCATGTCTTTACGCATTTTGCGCTTGAGATGAAAATTTGCCTTGCCCGTATTGATGGGCAGCCGCAGCCAATTGCAGGTGGTATCAAAGGCCATTGGGTGATGCCGCGCCCAGCCGATTTGCCAAGTCTGATGCGCAAAATATGGAAAGCCGCCGCGGCGACGCCTTTACAAATAAATTCTGGCCATTAGCTGCGGCTTCTAATGGTTGAAATGGCGCATGCCGGTAAACACCATGGCAATACCGGCGGCATCAGCTGCCGCAATGACTTCATTATCCTTGACCGATCCGCCAGGTTGGATCACCGCTGTTGCCCCTGCTTTGATCAGTGCTTCAAGACCATCGGCAAAAGGAAAAAACGCATCTGACGCGGCAACCGATCCGATTGTTCGTGATTGCGGCCACCCATGAATTTCGGCAATATCCGACGCCTTGTGAACGGCAATACGGGCGGCGTCAACGCGACTCATCTGGCCTGCGCCAATGCCAGCGGTGCTGGCGTCTTTGACAAAAACAATGGCGTTTGATTTCACATGTTTGGTGACTTTCCACGCAAAAAGCATATCGGCAATTTCCGCTGTGCTTGGGGCGCGTTTGGTGACGATTTTCAGATCATCAGCACTTACCATACCGCTATCGCGTGATTGCGCCAGAAACCCACCAGCTACCGATTTGATTTTGATGGCGCTTGTGCTTTGATCGGGCATGTCGCCGGTGATCAATAGCCGCAAATTGGGTTTTGCCGCCATAATCGCCTTGGCGTCATCGCTGGCATCAGGTGCAATCACCACTTCGGTAAAAATGCTGGCAACGGCGGTGGCGGTTTCGGCATCAAGTGGCCGGTTCATGGCAATGATGCCGCCAAAGGCGCTGATAGGATCAGCGGCCAATGCGGTTTGCCATGCCGTTGCAAGATTGTCGCCGCTTGCCACGCCGCATGGATTGGCATGTTTGATAATGGCAATGGTCGGCTTGTCAAATTCGGCAACGAGTTCAAAGGCCGCATCGGTATCATTGATGTTGTTATAGGATAATGGCTTGCCCTGTATTTGAGATGCCGAGGCAACACCTGGCCGGTTCTGACCGGTTTTATAGAGGGCGGCTTGCTGATGTGGGTTTTCGCCATAGCGCAAATCAATAATTTTGCGGCCAGCGGTTGAGGTGATTTGTGGCAGGTTTTCGCCAAGGCTTGCTGCCATCCATCCCGAAATGGCGCTGTCATAGGCGGCCGTGCGGGCAAAGGTTTTTGCCGCCAAACGCCGCCGAAGCGCAAGGTCTGTTCCGCCTTGATTTTCGATGGCGTCAGCAACATCATCATAATCAGCAGGATCACAAAGAACGGTTAAAAAATCATGATTTTTGGCCGCAGCGCGCAACATTGCAGGCCCGCCAATGTCAATTTTTTCAACAAGCGACTCATGATCATTTGTCTGCGCCAAAGTATCTTCAAACGGATAGAGGTTGACCACCAGAAGGTCGATTCCCTCAATATCTTGTGCGGTCATTGCGGCAACATGATCATCAAGATCGCGCCGCGCCAGCAAACCGCCATGAATTTTGGGGTGAAGCGTTTTGACACGCCCGCCCATGATTTCAGGAAATCCGGTCACATCGGCAACATCGGTAACGCGAAGGCCGGCGCCGCGGAGCAGCGAAGCAGTTCCGCCTGTTGATAAAAGATCAATCTTGGCCGCGGCAAGCCGTTTGGCAAGCTCGATAAGGCCGGTTTTGTCTGAAACCGAAAGAAGGGCGCGACGAATAGGAACAGGTGAAGAAGATGTCATGATATAGCTTGCCAATCCTGCCTAGCAGAAAGGTTGAATTTATGGCGGTCTTTATGGCCGAGCCTGGCTGGAAAGGCAATTGCCGATCTCGATAAAACCGCCCCTGTTGAATCTAGCCAATCGGGACAAGATGTATCATCGCGCCCGCCAAGGCGGCCAAGCCCAAAAGCCAGAAAAGCCCAAGCCCGCGTCCAAAGGCCAAAAATGCACATATCAGCGTAATCGCAATCACTCGCAGGTCAAGGCTTGCCAGATCAGGGGTCAGAATTTGGATCATACCAAGCTGGGTCACGCTGGTTTCGGCAAAAAACAAATGCAGTGCAAACCACGCAAATAAATTGGCAATCACGCCAACAACGGCGGCCATGATGCTGGCCAATGCGCCTTGCAAACGCGGCTGATGCGTTAACCAGTCGAGATAGGGCGCACCTGCAAAAATCCACAAAAAACAGGGGATAAAAGTTGCCCAAAGCGCAATGGCTGCGCCCGCTATCCCATGGGCAATGCCCGCTGTCTTATAGGCTGCCAGAAAGCCAACAAATTCGGTAACAAGAATTAATGGCCCGGGGGTGGTTTCGGCGAGTCCAAGCCCATCCATCATTTCAGCCGGTTGCAACCAGCCAAGCTGGCCAACGACATCTTGCGCCATATAGGCAAGCACCGCATAGGCACCGCCAAAAGTCACCACGGCAAGCTTGCTGAAGAAATAGCCAATTTCGGCAAGCAAAGGCGCACCGGCAAATAGATCAATTG
>DFSK01000088.1:5154-17114 GCA_002378605.1 Alphaproteobacteria bacterium UBA3439 | reverse complement strand
AATGCTGTGGTTGCTTGGGTTTGGCGATTGCTGGCAAAGCCATAGATTGCAGCCATCGCAATAATCAGGGGAAAGGGCAGGGCAAGAATGAAAATGCCGCAAAATCCGATGATGGCAATCATCCATTGATGAGGCCTTTGCAAGGCTTTTCCGGCAAGCCGGAGCAATGCCTGCAAAACAATAACAACAATTGCCGCCTTAACCCCCAAAAACAGCGCGCCAACAATGCCGAAAGTACCGAAATAAACATAGGCAATGCCAAGGCCAAGCATGATCAATGCGCCGGGCAGGACAAATAACAAGCCAGCGACTAGCCCGCCAAAAACGCCATGAATCCGCCAGCCAGCATAGGTGGCAAGCTGCATGGCCTCTGGTCCGGGAAGCAGCATGCAAAAGCTAAGCGCATTCAAAAATTGCGCTTCGCTCAGCCAGCGCCGTTCGGCAACAATCAGCCGGTGCATCAGCGCGATCTGCGCGGTTGGCCCGCCAAAGGATAGCAGCCCGATCTTGCCCCAGATGCTGGTTGATCGGACAAATGACGGCGGTGTGTTTTTGCCGTTATCATCTGATGTGGATAGGGGCTGGGTCTGGGTCAAAAATGAAAACTTTCGGTGACGGTCAAGGCCTTGATGCAAACATATTTTGCACTGATTGTCATTTGCCAAGGCTGTGTTTTACAGCGGCTCGTTGCGCTGAAATGCCCATTTTACGTCAACAGCGCCAATTGACCGGATATCGGCAAGCGGCACACTAATGACGATTTGCTGACAATTCTTGCGCCCATCAATATCAAAAAACAGGGACGTGTCCAATGCCACTGACGCGCTGGACCGAAATACCCAACCGGCGCGATTGCCACGAATCTTGATCAGAACCCGCTGGTCGCGAAGCATGGCGACAGTAACACGGGGGTGTAAATGAAACCGAATGATCGCCATGCGGGCAATTTCACCTGGCGCGCCAGAATATTCCAACCGATCAGCCCCACGAAGATTGCCGCCGCCGGTCGACAGATATAATTTGCGATGGTGAATAATGCCATGCGATGTCTCATAGCCGTTATGGCTGGCAATCGCGAGCAGCCCACCTTCGGCTGGCCCCATTTCAACATCAGATATTTTGGCAAGACGACCTGCGGCAAAATCAGATGAATTCTGGCCATCAAGGGTCAGGGTCGAATGCGCCTTGGTCGAGCTTAGCAGGCGTTGAAGATTAACATCGCCGGTAATCTGACCCGGGTTTATCACCAATAGATTCTGCCCAACGGCAAATTCAAAACCAAGCGTGCCAAGCCCAGCCACATCGGCATGTTCGGCCGGTTGTCCAACATCCATGATCACGGTTGATCGTCCCGATGAGAATCGCAAAAAACCGCTATAGGGTGCTTGTTGCAACAGCTTGCCCTTTTGACCCGCGCGCGCCAGCGTTTCTTCGATGATTTCAGGATCGGAAAGACCCGCGCCGTTAAATCTGGCAAATTGCCCATCAGCATGACGCCACATGCGACAGATTGCGCCCATCTTGGCAATGGTTGTATCAAGCCAAGCAAGCTGTTCCAACTGGTTTGCAATACCGCTGTTCCGAATTTCGATAAGGTCGCGCATGATGGCCAGATGCCTGTTGGGCATACGGCTTTTATGGCCGCCATCAGCATGGATCATTCCGTCTATTAGCGGTACTAGAAATTCCATCAGATTATCAAGATCACTGGCCTCGGCGCCAAGCGCGGCTTCGGCAATGATCAGGCCGCGTAGGGCGCCAACGCGGGCATCACGATCATAGAGCCGTTTCCAATCAATCGCCAAACAGCGTGCCTGTAACCCAATCGAGTCGCTGATTTGCTGCTGGAATGTTTCATCGGCAGAACTGCCATACCAATCATAGCAAAAAACCAGATTTGCCAGACGTTGCCCCATGATATCAGGTTGCCAGCTTTTGGCGTTCCAGCGGCCATTAACCTTAAGCCAGTTGGTGATCAGGCTCCGCGCCCGGCTGCGGGCCTGACTGCCGCCAAATGTGCGCAAATCGCGAAGCCATTCAAAATCATCAAAGCCGTCACTGCTAACCCGCCAGCTGGAACCGCTGGTCATGATTTGCGATCCCTTACTTGCCGAACCGCGCCAATGATCGGAATAGCCGGTGATGATCGCATTTGGCTTGCTGCCTCGCAAACTCCACAAAAACAGGCCTGTGTGTCGGAACAGCTGTTCAAGCTTGCCAACACGCCATGAGTCAGGATTTTTGCCGCGCTTCGCCATTATTGCCTGTCGTTTGTCACGATTAAGAAATCAATGCGTTTCCGCCTATTCTAAAGACATTAACCGCGCGATGAAAAAGCCATCAACCCCGCCAATATCAACATAGTCGCTTGGCAGGATGCGGATGCAGCCAGTATCGGTGATCGACGGGGCAAAGATACCAGCTTCATCTGCGGTGATTGGATCAATGCCAAAGCGCCCATCAGCGGCATCTATGATCGCGCTGATGATATCTTCACCTTCTTCCGGTTGCAACGAACAGGTGGCGTAAACCATGCGGCCACCTGAACGAAGCCAGCCAAGCGCATTTGTCACCAGATCCCATTGGATTTGCTGTAATGCAATAATGTCCTCGGCTTCGCGCTGGTTCAAAATATCTGGCCGTCGCCGCACCGTGCCGGTTGCCGAACAAGGCGCATCGACAAGAACGGCATCAACAGGCGCATCGGGGCTGTAGCTGACGCCATCAGCAAGCACAAGATCAGCCGATAGTTTCAGACGTTTCAGATTGCGCCGTAACCGGTCGAGCCGTTTGCGGCTATTATCAATCGCGGTGACGCGACCGCCAGCGGCAATCAATTGTGCCGTTTTGCCGCCGGGCGCTGCACATAAATCAATAATCGCCTCATCTTTGGTGATATTTAACAGACGGGCTGGCAGGGCGGCGGCGGCATCTTGCACCCACCATGCGCCTTCATCAAAGCCGACAAGCAGGGATGGATCGCCGTCAAATTCACGGCGCAGGCTGTGATTGTCAATCAGGCGGGCGTCAAGCTTTTCCGCCCATCCGGCGGCATCTTCTTTTACTGAAATATCGAGCGGCGGTGGCAGCATGGCGAGATCGGCAATGGCGGTGGTGGCTTCCTCACCCCAATAATGCCGCCAGCTTTGTTGCAACCAGCTTGGCAGATTATCCATATGGCTGGTGGCTTCAAATAAGGCCTCGCCTTCACGGGTGAGGCGGCGCATGACCGCATTGGCAAGCCCGCATAGCCGGTCAAATCCGGTTTGGCGCATAAGCTCGACCGTGCTGTCAACGGCGGCATGCGCGCCTGTTTTCAACAGCAAAAGCTGCGCTGCACCCATCAGCAGGATGAGGTTGGCATTGGCTTGTGCGCCAAAAGGTTTGCGCGCAACAAGCGGGGCAAGCACGCGTTCCAATTGGCCACGATGGCGAAGGCTGGTTGTTGCCAGCAAACGAACAAACCGGCGGTCGCGATCTTCTAGTTTTGGCAAATCATGATTGGATGACAGCGCCTTATCAAGCTGGATGCCCTCGTCAACAGCGACCAAAAGATCATAGACGATGCGGCGGCTTGTAAGCGACGTTGGAACGGCCTTTTTTGCCGTTGCATCTGGCCGTTTGCCAGCTGGCTTTGCCGGTTTGCTGCTGGTTTTTGCCCGCGATGCGGCGCTGGCTGTTTTATCGCCATTGGGGCGTGAGGCTGGCCGGTTCTGATTTGCAGATGGTTTGCCCGAAGATGAATTATCAGCTGATTGGCGCTCACCACGGGTTGCTGGCCGCGGCTTTGCAGGCTTTTTTGGCGTTTCTAAACGCAATAAAGGCTTGTCAAGGCGGGTCGGTGTCGAAGAGGTTTTGCGATCAGGCATTGAAAATTCCGATGGTTCATCTGCATAACGTGGCTGATGACTTGTTTTTGGGCGTCTAAAGGGGCATATACCCAATTATGGAAAGAGACAAGAAAAACACGCTGGCAACGGCCGCTGAGCCGATCGATAAAACCGTGCAAAATAGCGACAATCTGCCTGATAAGGCGGCTGATGGTGAAATGCCTCCCGAGGTGAATGGCCCCAAAGGGCCAGAGCCAACGCGCTATGGCGATTGGGAACAAAAGGGACGTTGCACTGATTTTTAAGCCATGTGGTTTTTTGGCCGGATCGGGCATGCCGGCCTGCCAGCTAGCAAATGAGGCGTCGTTATGACTCGAGTGAAATCAGGCATTCTGGTAAGTGCGGCGCTTCGGCAGGCTAGCGCAAATTTTATTGATTGTGTTCTGGCACGCCGCGGCGATGCCGATGCTGGCGCCATTTTTGTGCATATTGATGCGCTTGATGGGCGCCATAAATTATTGGCGCGAAGCCTTGATTTTGATGGCAATTACGCGTGGCAAATCATCACCAGCACCGAATGGGTGGATGGCGCAACCGCCACAACGCGCCTTGCCGCCGAAATGAAGATGGATCATGATGCCTTTATTGTAGCGGTCACTGATGCAAAAGCGCGAAACCCGTTTGACGCGCTGTGAGTTGGCATTTGCCCGAAGGAAGGCTATAAAGCCGTGATGACCAGCATTGATCAAATCGACAGCATTGACCGCCGCCTTTGTGTGGCCCCGATGATGGATTGGACTGACCGGCATTGCCGTGTCTTTCACCGGCATCTTGTGCCAGATGCGTTGCTCTTTACCGAAATGGTAACGGCCGAGGCGGTCATTCATGGCGATCTTGACCGGCTTCTTGGTCATAATGAAATTGAACATCCGCTGGTGCTTCAGCTTGGTGGCAGCCAGCCCGAACGTTTGGCAATGGCGGTTGAACGCGCTGCTGACAAGGGATTTGCCGAGATTAACCTCAATGTCGGATGTCCATCTGATCGGGTGCAATCTGGCCGGTTTGGGGCCTGTCTGATGGCCGAACCAAAGCTGGTGGCTGATTGCTGTTCGGCGATGATGGCGGCGAGTGATTTGCCGGTTACGGTAAAATGCCGCATTGGTATTGACGATATGGATCCCGAAACGGGCCTCGATCAATTTGTTGATCTGGTTGCTGATGCCGGGGTTAGAATATTTTACCTTCATGCCCGCAAAGCATGGCTAAAAGGCCTAAGTCCAAAGGAAAATCGTGATATTCCGCCGCTTGATTATGACCGCGCGCGCCGTCTTGCCATGCGCCGTGATGATCTTGGGGTGATTTTGAATGGCGGGCTGGAAACCAAAGCGCAAATTGCAACTGAAATCACTGGTTTTGCCGGGGTGATGCTTGGACGCGCAGCCTATCGCACGCCATATATTTTAACCGAAATCGCCAATGATTTTTTTGCCGCATCACCGCCAAGCCGTCGCCAAGTGGCCGAGGCAATGGCCGCTTATGCCGATCAGATGATGGAAAATCATGTGCCGCTTCACAGCATAACACGGCATATGCTGGGGCTATATGCAGGCCAACGCGGAGCCAAACATTGGCGCCGCCAATTGGGTGAACAGGCGCGTCTTGCCGATGATGGCGGCGCGTTTATTCGCAAGGCCGCCGACGAGTGCGAAATTTTGGCAGCAAAACTGGCCGCCTAGTTGGAGGTACGCTGGATTTAGGGTAGTGATAAGGCACAGATTTATGCTTTGGGATTTATGTCCGAAGACATATGTCTGCGGATATAAACGGTTTTAAGATTTTTTGAAATGATTGGATGATTAGAAACATGAATGATCAGACCCCGTCTGGCAAAGCCAAGGACGATGAAACTCCGCCATCAAATGGGCGGCGCATGCTTCTTGATTTTGGCCCGCTTTTGCTGTTTTTCGGCGCCAATTATCTCTATAGCGACCTGATGTTCAGCGTGAAGGTGCTGGTGGTGGCAACCATCGTGTCGCTTGCCGCAAGCTGGGTTCTTGAACGCCGCATTCCGATGATGGCGGCATTTGGTTGTGCAGCGCTGGTGTTTTTTGCCGGATTGACCCTCTATTTCGATAATGAATTATTCATCAAGATCAAACCGACGATCCTGACTTTGATGTTTGCGGCGGCGATTGCTGGGGGGCGTGCTATGGGGCGCAACCCGCTTGCCGCAATTATGGGAGCGCAGGTAAAGCTGACCAATGATGGCTGGCGGATCATGAGCTGGCTATGGGTGGCGATGTTTGCCTGTTCGGCGCTTGCCAATGAAATTGCCTGGCGCAGCCTTAGCACCGATTCATGGGTGACCTTCAAGGTGTTTGGCCTAACCGGCATTTCGCTTGGTTTTGTCTTGCTTAGCCTGCCGATTATTCAAAAACATCAAATAAATGATCAATGACCTAAAATGTAACTGGTGCGGCTAATCGGCCTGAAGATAGCTAGCCTGAAGGTAGCTAGGGGTCGACCAAGGATTGTTTTGCCCATCATCATCGTTTCGATGGTGAAATGTGACAAAATGCAATCTTTTGTCGATCCAAGTACAAATTCAGTCGTCCTGACTTTACATCGATCAAGACAGTTTCTACAAAATTTTTGATATTGGGTTTGAATCAACGCGTTTAGTCTTGTCATATTTTGATTTATCAGATTTAAATTCGTGACGAAACTACGCCGCTTAGATGCTCTGGATCCGGCATGGCGCTGGACACACATGATTGCACGCAAATGCGTGTCGATAAAAAAGGAATGATCATGGCTGATGAAGATGAAATTATCCTAGCTGATTTGGACGATGACGAACTTGTCCAGCAGATGCATGATGACCTTTATGACGGCATGCAGGATGAAATTGTTGAAGGTGTCAATATTCTGCTTGGGCGTGGCTGGACACCTTATGAAGTTTTGACCAAAGCGCTTGTCGAGGGCATGACGATTGTCGGCATTGATTTCCGCGACGGTATCTTATTTGTTCCCGAAGTCCTGATGGCAGCCAATGCGATGAAGGCTGGTATGGGTATTTTGCGGCCTTTGCTTGCTGAAACAGGTGCGCCGCGGGTTGGCACAATGGTGATTGGCACGGTCAAGGGAGATATCCATGACATTGGCAAAAACCTCGTGTCGATGATGCTTGAAGGTGCCGGTTTCGACGTGATCGATCTTGGGATTAATAATCCGGTTGAAAATTATCTTGATGCGCTGGAAAAGCACAAACCCGATATTTTGGGCATGTCAGCACTTTTGACAACGACAATGCCTTATATGAAGGTGGTTGTTGATGCCCTGGTCGAAAAGGGCATTCGTGACGATTATATCGTTCTTGTGGGTGGTGCGCCTTTAAATGAGGCCTTTGCCGAATCGGTTGGTGCTGATGCTTATTGCCGTGATGCGGCTGTGGCGGTGGAAACAGCCAAGGAAATGATCAAGGCTAAATTGGAACGTGAACAAGCAGCTGGCTAAATCGGAACAGCCAGCGCGTCTACAGCTTATTGCTTGTGGTGCGTTGGCGCGTGAATTGCTGGTGCTCATTGATCAATTGCCGGATGGCGCGGTTGCCTTAACCTGCCTTCCGGCATCTTGGCATAATCACCCTGAAAAAATTGTTCCCGGCGTCAAACGGAAAATTGCGGCTGCCCGTCGGGCCGGAATGGATATCGCAGTTGCCTATGGTGATTGCGGCACGGGCGGCGCGCTTGATCACCTTCTTGAGGCGGAAAATATTCCCCGCATTGCTGGGCCGCATTGTTATGAGATGTTTCTTGGCAAGCCCGAATTTGACGCCGAAATGGAAACGGCGCTTGGCACGTTTTTTCTAACCGATTATATGGTGCGTCATTTTGAACGGATTGTGATGAAAGGCATGGGCCTTCGCCAGCACCCACAATTGCGCGATATGTATTTTGCGCATTACACGCGGGTTCTTTATATTGCGCAAACCGACTCTGAATCGCTTCAAGAAAAGGCGCGTCAGGCGGCATTTGAACTTGGGCTAGACTATGAGTATCGCTATACAGGCTATGGTGATTTTAACGGGTTTTTACAAAAGTTTGCTTGAGATCAAAAAATAATTTCGAGCATCGCATTTTTTTCAAAGGAGCGCCGTGATGGCAAATCTGATTACCCTTTATTGGCGCGATATTCCGGCGCAGGTGATTGCCGAACGGGGCCGCGGGCGCCAGCGTGAGCAGGCCAAGGTTGAACTGCCGCGGCGCTTTTCGATTGCCATTGACGCGGCGGCGATGCGCGATGGCGCGGATTCGACCGATGATTATCTTGCCGAATGGCGACGTTCGGCACCTGCGCCATGCGGTGAAGATCTTGATGCTGAAGCGGCAGCGCATGCCGCAGCGCTTGATGCCGAATATACGGCTGAGCGGGTGCGGGCATTGGTAGAAAATGGTGGTAAAGCCGCCGAGTGAGGCATCTTATGCCCTGATCAGCCTGACGATGTCGTAATCTGCAAATTGTAAGACGTTGGCAAGCCATCTTGTTTCGGGGCAAGCGGTCATTCTGCCGGGCATCAAGGCAATCGAAATCAGCGCGACCGGCAAGCGTGAATAGGGCATAAGATGGATAAAATGAGGATCGATATGGCAGCGAATATCCAACAAATCCAGCAAGCAGCACAGGGATGGTCAATCGAGGTAACACCAGCAGGTGCCACCAAAATTGACAGTTTTGCCGGTTGTCTTGCGCCTGAAACGACCGTCAATGTCACCTTTCTACCCGGAACCGACCCGATGGAAACAGTGGCGGTGACAAAGCGGTTGCACAATGAAGGTATGAAAGCAGTACCGCATCTGGCGGCGCGGTCGTTAAAAGATGCTGACCAGCTTGACGGGCTGCTTGCCGCTTATCGCGCCGAAGCAGGCGTTGACGAGGTTCTGATCATTGGCGGCGGTGTCGACAAGCCGGTTGGCGCATTTGATAATTCAATGCAAATCCTAGAAACCGGCCTGTTACAAAAACATGGCATCATGCGTGCCGGTGTCGCAGGCCATCCCGAAGGAAGCCCTGATATCAGCGATACTGAAATTGCCGATGCGCTTGCCGCCAAAAACGCCTTTGCCAAACGCGAAGGGATGAAAATTTATATCGAAACACAATTCTGTTTCGAGGCACCAATTGTACTTGATTGGGAAAAGCGCGTTCGCGCTGCGGGCAATGAATTGCCAATTCGTATTGGCATTCCGGGGCCAGCAACGATCAAAACGTTGTTTCGCTTTGCCCAAATTTCCGGCATTGGCCCGTCAATGCGATTTATTTCAAAACAGGCGCGCAATGTCGCAAAATTGATGACCGTTCAATCGCCGCATATGCTGCTATCTGATCTTGCATATGGCATGGCGAGTGATCCTGATTGCCTTATTGAACATTTCCATTTTTACCCGTTTGGCGGATTTGGAAAAACCGCTGCCTACGCTAATGCAATTGCGGCAGGTGATATTCAACTTTTGCCCAAAGGCGGGTTTGACGTTATTGGCACAGCGGCCTAAGGTGGCCGCAATCTCAGGAGCATTTTATGACAAAGACCCTTATTTCGTCGCATAAACAGGAAATTACCATTGGCTTTGACTCGCCATTTTGTGTCATTGGCGAGCGCATCAATCCAACTGGGCGCAAGCTTCTCGCTGCTGAAATGGCCGCTGGTGACTATTCGCGCGTGCTGTCTGATGCGCTGGCGCAGGTCGAGGCGGGTGCTACGATGCTTGATGTGAATGCTGGCATTCCGATGGCTGATGAACCGGCAATTCTTGCCAAGGCCATTCAGCTTGTTCAAGATACGGTTGATGTGCCGCTGGCGATCGACAGTTCGATCGTTGCCGCGCTCGAGGCTGGCTTGGCCGTTTATAAAGGCAAGCCACTGGTCAATTCGGTAACGGGTGAAGAAGAACGGCTCGAAGTTGTTTTGCCGCTGGTCAAGAAATATGGCGCGGCTGTTGTGGCGATTTCAAATGATGAGACCGGCATTTCCGAAGATCCGAATGTTCGTTATGAAGTTGCCAAGAAAATTGTCGAACGCGCCGCCGATTATGGCATCCCGCGTGAAGATGTTGTTGTTGATCCATTGATCATGCCGGTTGGCGCCATCAATATGGCTGGCCGGTCGGCGCTTGATCTGATTATCCGTCTTCGCAATGAATTAAAGGTAAATACGACTTGCGGCGCGTCTAACATTTCTTTTGGCCTGCCTAACCGTCATGGTATGAACGCTGCGTTTTTGTCAATGGCAGCGGGGGCGGGGATGACCTCGGCAATTATGAACCCGCTTCACGCCGAAGAAATGACCGGTATTATGGGCGCGAATGTGATGAACGGAAATGATCCAGAATGTCGTCGTTGGATCCAGAAATTCCGCGAACCTGTTGTGCCGGGTCAAGGTGGGCGCGAACGTCGTCAGACTCGCCGCAGCCGCAACGCTTAACCATCACGATTTGGTGGCAATGTCATGAGCAAAAGCAAAGATGAAGCTGCCACTACACCGGATAAGGCAGCCACTGATCAGGTGAAAGTGGTGTTCACACCATCTGGCCGTCAGGGATATGTTCCGGTTGGAACCCCGGTTTTGACCGCGGCGCGCCAGCTTGGTGTCGATATTGATTCGGTATGTGGCGGACGGGCAATGTGCGGCCGCTGTCAGGTCGATGTCGGCATTGGCGAATTTGCCAAACATGGTTTGAAATCGGGGGCGGATCACCTGGCCGCGGTAACGGCTGTTGAAACCCGATATGCAGACAAGCGCGGCCTGATTGATGGGCGGCGGCTATCCTGTCAGGCAAAATTGCTCGATGATGCGGTGATTGATGTGCCACCTGAAAGTCAGGTGCATAATCAGCTTGTTCGCAAAGAGGCCGATGGCCGCTCAATCGAGATGGATCCGATTGTGCGTTTGTGTTTTGTCGAGGTGCGCGAGCCAGACATGCATGAACCGTCAGGCGATTTGCGCCGTCTGATCGAGGCCCTAGAGGGGCAATGGCCGGATCGTGTGACCGGCGATATCACTTGTGATTTGCATGTTATTCAGCGGTTACAGCCGGTTCTGCGTCAGGGCAAATGGCATGTGACAGTGGCGCTTCGTGACGGCCATCAGATCGTGGCCATCTGGCCCGGCCTAAAAGACCAGATTGCTGGTGTTGCCATTGATGTAGGGTCAACCACCATGTCGGCGCATCTGTGCGATATGGTAACCGGTACGGTGCTGGCCTCAACAGGTGCCATGAATCCGCAAATCAGATTTGGCGAAGATTTGATGAGCCGCGTATCATACGGCATCATGAATCCGGGCGGTGCTGCCGAAATGACCAAGGCGGTGATTGCCGGGTTACAAACGCTGATTGATGGCGCGGCAAAACAGGCTGGTCTGACCGGTGAAGATATTGTCGAACTGGTTTTGGTTGGCAATCCGGTGATGCATCACCTTCTTCTTGGGATTGATCCGGTTGAGCTGGGCGGTGCGCCTTTTGCGCTGGCGGTTGATGCGGCGATGGATGTTCGGGCGGCTGAATTAGGCATCACCATCAATCCGGGTGGGCGGGTTTATATATTGCCTTGCATTGCGGGCCATGTTGGCGCTGATGCGGCGGCTGTGGTGCTTGCCGAAGCGCCACAAAAAGCCGATGAAATGACTCTGATCGTTGATGTTGGTACCAATGCCGAAATCGTTGTCGGCAACAAGGATCGGCTATTGGCAGCATCATCGCCAACCGGCCCTGCCTTTGAAGGGGCGCAAATTTCATCGGGGCAACGCGCCGCACCTGGTGCGATTGAACGGATCCGCATTGACAAGGACACGCTTGAACCCAAATTCCGCGTTATCGGTGTTGATCTTTGGTCAGATGAAGATGGATTTGATGCGGCAGTTGAAAAAACCGGTGTTACCGGTATTTGCGGGTCGGGCATCATCGAGGTGCTTGGCGAGATGTATCTTGCCGAAATCATCACGATGGATGGGGTGATTGATGGCAGCAAGGCCGCGCAAAATAGCCGGATCGAAGCCGATGACCGCACCTTTTCCTATCGCATCACCGATACGGTTAGTGTGACGCAGAATGACGTTCGCGCAATCCAGCTTGC
>DFSK01000088.1:1892-4793 GCA_002378605.1 Alphaproteobacteria bacterium UBA3439 | reverse complement strand
GATCCAAAATATGCGATGGTTTTGGGCATGATTCCTGATTGTTTGCTTGCCAATGTAAGGGCCGCAGGCAATTCAGCTGGTGCCGGCGCGCGGATGGCCTTGTTGAATCAAGCAGCACGCCGCGACATCGAAGCGGTTGTTAGACAGATTGAAAAAATTGAAACAGCGGTCGAAGCGTCATTTCAAGACCATTTCGTCAAGGCAATGGCGATTCCGCATAAAAGTGATCCCTATGCCAATCTGGCAGCGGCAGTTGATTTGCCGGTGCGGATTTTAACCGATGAAGATGCACCGGCGCTGGCTGGTGGCAGGCGTCGCGGCGGGCGACGGCGCTAGGTATTTTTCTAATCGGTTTTTTGCTGGCCGGTTTTTCTAGCCCGCGCTTTTCGGGCTTGAGGGTGTGGCAGCTTGTAATATGGCCAACTGTTTTGCGGTGTTTTTGGCCTTGCGCCAGCTGGCATAATTCAGCCAGCCAAGGCAAATGACGGCAAAGCCGTAACTTGTCCAGATATAGGTTCCAAATCCGCCCATATTAAAAAATTCAGCCATTAGTCACCCCCGGGGCGCAACATCAGCGCGGCAAGGCGGCGTTCGGTTAAAAGCGCGCGCATCCGCAAAATTACCAGAATGGCAAAATAAGCATGTGCGGCAATAAGCATGAGAACCAGCGGTGTCAGCATTGATGAATCAATCGCCGGCCCACCACTACGAAGCAGGCTTGCCGGTTGGTGAAGCGTATTCCACCAATCAACCGAGAATTTCACAATCGGAACATTGATCATGCCAACAAGCGCCAATAAGGCTGCTGGGCGGCTGCCGCGTTCGGCGCGGTCAAATCCGTTGGCCAAGGCGATAAAGCCAAGATAGAAAAAGAACAGGATCAGCATCGAGGTCAAACGGGCATCCCAAACCCACCATGCGCCCCACATTGGCTTTCCCCACAACGCGCCTGTAACCAGCGTCAAAAAGGCAAAAACCGCTCCAACGGGCGCAATCGCCCGCGCGGCAATATCGGCAAGCGGGTGCCGCCATACAACATAAAAAAGGCCGCATAGCCCAAGCCCAACATACCCGAATAAGGCCAACCATGCCGATGGAACATGAATATAGATGATACGAACTGTATCGCCTTGTTGATAATCGGCAGGCGCAACAAATAGGCCAAGATATAACCCGATTGTACCGGTGATAACGCTAAGGGCCACAAGCGGCAGAAGCAACCGGTTGGCGATGCGCATAAACCGCGACGGATTGGCAAAATAATCAAACATAATGGCGAGATATATCCTGTTTTTCCGTTGGTGAAAAGATGCCCGATTGCTGAATTATTGCGCTCATTATGTTTCAAAGACCGGTTTCTGTTTCGCCAATTTCCAAGGCGCTAGCCGCAACTAGCGGCGCCAAGGCCAAAAGCAGCACAAAAACAGCGCCCAAAAGCATCAGATGCGGGCTGATGATGCCACGCTCATTTTGCGAGGCAAGTGTGCCGAAAATCAGTAATGGCACGGCTAGCGGCAGAATTAATAGCGCCATCAATGCAGTGCCACGTCGCGCCCCTTCGGCAAGGGCTGCGCCAATCACGCCAAGAAGGGTCAATCCCATGCTGCCGATCAATAAGGCGATCAAAAGGGGTGGCCATTGCTGCGGCGGAATATTCAGCATCATCGCCATTAGCGGGGTCATGATCAAAAGCGGTAATCCGGCGGTTAGCCAATGCGAAATGGCCTTGGCAAGCGCGTACCAGCCTAGATCCAACTTGCTAAGGGCGATTTGATCAAGCCAGCCATCACGAACATCTTGGGCAAATAGCCGGTCAAATCCGGCAAGAATGGCAAGCAGGGCGGCAATCCAAATTACCGGCACGCCAAGCGGATCAAGAACCGTGGCATTGGCGCCGATTGCCAAGGGGAAAAGCGCAATGATGATAACAAAAAACACCAGCATCACCCCAAGATCTTGCCGGTTCTGCCACGCGATCAAAAGGTCGCGTTCGATTTGTGCAAAAAACGGTTTCATGTCACTAGCCCTGGCAAATGCAATGATCGCGGCTGTGCCGCTGCGGCAAAATCAAGATGCGTCGCCGCCAGCACCATGCCGCCAGCTGTTGCATGTTTTTGCACAAATTCGTCAAGAATACGGCTTGATTCCTGATCAAGACCGGCATTGGGTTCGTCCAAAAGCCAAAGGCTGCTGGCCGGGGTTAGCGCCAATCGCGCAAGGGCTAACCGGCGGCGCTGGCCGCGCGACAAAACCCTTGCTGGCAGATCGGCAAATCGGTTGGTGGCAAAACTGGATAGCGCCGCATCAATGGCATTTTCGGTTGCCGGAAAGCCGTTTATTTTAGCCCAGCCAGCCAGATTTTCACGCCCGCTAATGGCGCCTGACAAACCATCGGTATGACCGACATAAGTGATTGGCACCGCACAGGTAATATCGCCAGCCGCAGCAGGAAGACGGCCAGCGATCGTGCGAAGCAAGGTTGATTTTCCAGCACCGTTCGGGCCGGTTAAACAGCAAATATCGCCAGCGCTTTGCCGGTGTGATAAATTGCTGATGACCAAAACCATACCGCGAAGCACGCTTAGCTGGTTAATATGCAGGCTATTATCTGCCGCGCTTGGCACCGTTTTATGTGCCGTTTTTTGATGGTCATTTTCTGTCATAATCATTATCTAGCCGCGCTTGCCCCTTTGGGTCTAGGGTCTTTGGTGTCGCAATGTCATTTTTGCCTTGTCAAAAGCCGCAAATACCCTCTGGAAATCTGTCGTTATTTTGGCTATAACAATCATTGACCACTTTGAGGCACCCCTCGAGTTGGCCGTTTCATTTTATTGTAGGGTTCGACCTTGAAAAGGAGAACGCCATGTCAGAGACATTGCGCGATGCATGCCGTGCCAGCCT
>DFSK01000088.1:1156-1609 GCA_002378605.1 Alphaproteobacteria bacterium UBA3439 | reverse complement strand
AAAGCTGCCTTATTCGTTGAAAGTTCTGCTGGAAAACCTGTTGCGCAATGAAGATGGTGGTTCGGTCACCAAGGCCGATATTGAAGCATTGGCAAATTGGGCTGATAACGGCCAGAAGGGCGAGATTGCTTTTCGTCCATCGCGTATTCTTCTGCAAGATTTCACCGGCGTTCCTGCTGTTGTTGATTTGGCGGCGATGCGTGATGCAATGCAGACAATTGGCGGTAACCCTGAAAAGATCAATCCATTATCACCGGTTGATCTGGTGATTGACCATTCGGTCATGGTTGACCATGCCGGCGGCAAAGACGCTGCGGCAAAAAATGTTGCGCTGGAATTTTCGCGCAATAAAGAACGTTATGAGTTTTTGCGTTGGGGGGCAGGCGCGTTTGATAATTTTCGCGTTGTGCCACCTGGAACCGGCATTTGCCATCAGGTTAATCTTGAATTTTT
>DFSK01000088.1:0-792 GCA_002378605.1 Alphaproteobacteria bacterium UBA3439 | reverse complement strand
TGGGGTGTTGGCGGTATTGAAGCCGAAGCAGCGATGCTTGGCCAGCCAATCTCGATGCTGGTGCCAGATGTCATTGGCTTCCGTCTTGACGGCAAACTGCCTGAAGGGGCAACGGCCACCGATCTGGTTTTGATGATTGTCGAATCACTTCGCAAACGCGGTGTTGTTGGCAAATTTGTTGAGTTTTTTGGTCCGGGTCTTGACCAACTATCTTTGGCTGATCGCGCCACAATCGCCAATATGGCACCTGAATATGGCGCGACTTGTGGCTTTTTCCCGATTGATGAAGAGGCGATCAATTATCTACGCTTGACAGGCCGTGATGATGATCGTGTTGCGCTTGTTGAAGCCTATGCGAAAGCACAAGGCATGTGGCGCGAATCAAACGCAGCTGATCCGCAATTTACCGATACATTGTCACTTGATCTTGGCACTGTTGTGCCATCACTTGCTGGGCCAAAGCGCCCACAAGACCGTGTGGCTTTGCCTGATGTTGCCGCCTCATTTGCCAGCACATTGGCCGACAGCACTGGCCGGTCAGCGCCGAAATCAGTTGCGGTTGCAGATGCCAATTATGAAATCGCTGATGGCGATGTGATGATTGCCGCAATTACATCATGCACCAATACATCAAATCCATCGGTTCTGGTGGCGGCTGGTCTTGTTGCCAAGGCTGCGCATGAAAAGGGTCTAACCGTCAAGCCGTGGGTTAAAACATCGCTTGCACCGGGAAGTCAGGTTGTGTCGGCCTATCTTGATGCGGCTGGTCTGACCGAACATCTTGACGCGCTT
>DFSK01000142.1:551-3546 GCA_002378605.1 Alphaproteobacteria bacterium UBA3439 | reverse complement strand
GAAGATGGTGATATTGAGCCGCTTCGTCAAGATGAGGCATGGCATTAGCGAGAGGATTGCTTTTTGCTAGATTGACCTTTAGGCCTTGATAGGCAGCCTAACAAACAGGTTTGCTTTGAAATTTTGAGGAATGAAATGAGCAATATTTATAAAATTTGTGATGCTGATTTGTGGGATTCGGCGGAAAAATCAGGCCGGTTTACTGGCGCGGAAATTGATTTGAAAGACGGCTTTATCCATTTTTCTACCGCTGATCAATTGGCCGAAACCTTGCGGTTGCATTTTGCCGGACGCAAGGGGTTGCGCCTGATTACCGTCGATGCCAGCGTTCTGGATATTCGATGGGAGCCAGCCAGAAGCGGTGATTTGTTTCCGCATCTTTACGCCGATTTGCCCTTATCGGCGGTTCGGTCGGTTAAGCCATTGCCCCTTGGCAATGACGGTCTTCATCAATTGCCAAGCCAGCTTTGAATCGATTCGAGACGGGCGGCCCTGGTTGGAGCCCCCAGCGGTTCGGCCTTGCCATGTCCCCAGACCGGTTTTGGCCAGGCAGCGTCACCGACATGCCGCGCAATGATGTGAAAATGCAATTGCGGCACCATATTGCCAATGGCCGCGCTATTAATCTTGTCAGCATCGCAATGCGCCTTTAGCGCCTGACCAAGACGCCGCACCAATGCCCATAAGGATTGGGCGGTTTTTTCATCAAGATCATGAAGTTCGGTTGCGGTGGTTTCCGGCACGATCACCAGCCAGAAAAAGCGCGCATCATCAACCAGCCTGACCTGCAATGGCCCCACCCGTGCAGCCAGAACGGTGTCTTTGGCAAGGGTGGGGTGCAAAGTGAAACCCATTTGGTCGGCTTATCCAGCAACAATCTTGGCGATGCCAGTGCCGCAAGTGACGGTATCAGCTTTGCCGCCAAGATCGCCGGTGCGTAATTCTGGTGTTGAAAGGGCGGTGTCGATGGCATCAGTGATACATTTTGCGGCCTCGGCAAAGCCAAGATGTTCAAGCATCATGGCACCAGCCCAGATTTGTCCAACCGGATTGGCAATGCCCTTGCCCGCAATATCAGGCGCCGAGCCGTGAACCGGCTCAAATAATGACGGAAATAGCCGTTCGGGGTTAATATTGCCTGATGGGGCAACACCAATGGTTCCGGTACAGGCAGGGCCGAGATCTGACAAGATATCGCCAAACAGGTTAGATGCTACCACGACGTCAAACCAATCGGGGTGAAGCACGAAATTGGCAGTCAAAATGTCGATATGATATTTATCCCAGCTAACATCGCCATAAGATTTTGCAACTTCTTCAACGCGCTCATCCCAATAGGGCATTGTAATTGAAATGCCATTTGATTTGGTTGCTGATGTCAGATGCTTGCGGGGGCGGCTTTGCGCCAGATCAAAAGCAAATTTCAGCACGCGATCAACACCAATACGGGTCATAACGCTTTGTTGGGTTACAAATTCACGCTCGGTACCGGGGAACATGCGCCCACCAACCGATGAATATTCGCCCTCGGTGTTTTCGCGGACAATCATCATATCAACATCACCAGGGCCACGATTGGCCAAAGGTGACGGCACGCCAGGCAATAGCTTGACCGGCCGCAAATTGACATATTGATCAAATTCGCGCCGGAATAGGATTAACGATCCCCACAAAGAAACATGGTCGGGAATGCCGTCAGGCCATCCAACTGCGCCAAAATAGATTGCATCATGATTGCCAATTTGCGCTTTCCAATCATCAGGCATCATTTGCCCATGTTTGGCATAGTAATCATAGCTGGCAAAATCGAAATGATCGAAATTCAGATTAATATCGAATCGTTCCATTGCGGCCTGTAAGACGCGCAGGCCTTCGGGAATGACCTCCTTACCAATCCCGTCACCGGGGATAACTGCAATATTTAATCTGTTCTTCGCCATGATTGTTTCCATTTTAGTGAGTTATGCCAATGAATGGCTTGAAATGCGTAACTAGAATGGTCGTTTACCGGCCAGTCTACAAGATGTTTTTCCCGAATTGACTGGCTTTGACGTCAAAAGGGCATCGGGAATTGTCGGTAGGCAAGGGCGATTTCTTCCATGATTTGCGAGCCAAGCGTTATATCAGCCGCACCCAATGCGACATCAAGCTGGTCAAGATTGGTTGCGCCAAAAATCGCCGAGGTCATAAAGGGGCGTGTCATGGCCCATGCCAGCGCCATCTGGGCGGGGTTTAGATCATGTTTTGCTGCAATTTCCATATAGGCATCAAGCGCTGGCCACATCGTGTCGCAAATGCGCCCGCCAAGATTGGCAACATGGCTTCGCCGCGACCCTTTTGGCGTGGTGTCGCCTTGGTATTTTCCTGATAATAATCCGGCTGCAAGTGGGGAAAATGCCAGTAAGCCTACTTTTTCGTGATGCGCCACTTCAGCCATATCAAGGTCAAAATGACGGCAAAGCAGGCTATATTCATTCTGCACGCTAACCATGCGGGGCAGGCCTTGGGCGGCCGCAATCGACAGCCACCGCATTGTTCCCCATGCACTTTCATTCGATAGGCCAACATGGCGGATTTTGCCGTCATCACGGCATTTTTCAAGATGCTGAAGAACCTCGATCATATGATCAAGCACCTCGTCGCTATCTTGGCCGCTGGCATCATATGTCCAGTTTTGCCGAAACATATAAGACCCACGATTAGGCCAATGCAGCTGATAAAGGTCAATATAGTCGGTTTTTAGCGCGCGAAGCGAGGCGTCAAGCGCGAGGTCAATGCTGGCAGGCGTTATCGGCGCACCGTCACGGACATTCATATAGCCTTTGCCCGATACTTTGGTGGCCAAAATGATATCCTGCCGTCGTCCTGATGCGCCAATCCATTCACCAAGAATACGTTCGGTGTTTCCCTGTGTTTCCTTGGCAAGCGGGTTGACCGGATACATTTCAGCCGTATCGATGAAATTGACACCGCGATCAAGCGCCATATCAATTTG
>DFSK01000142.1:0-294 GCA_002378605.1 Alphaproteobacteria bacterium UBA3439 | reverse complement strand
CGATCAAGCGCCATATCAATTTGCGCATGCGCCTCAGGGGCGGTATTTTGGCTGCCCCATGTCATTGATCCAAGGCAAAGGGCGCTGACCTTTATGTCGGTCCGGCCAAGCTGATTATAGCGCATAGATATCCTCTAAATTCGATTGCTGAACGGCAAAAGGTTCAAATTCGTGATTTTGCCTCTATTTTCTCTATGACTAGCCAAAAAGGCAATGGAATGCCAAGCAAATCTGACTATAGTGACATTGAATAGTCAGGATGGATTTTATGCGTATTGCGGTTATTGGTTCGGG
>DFSK01000073.1 GCA_002378605.1 Alphaproteobacteria bacterium UBA3439 | reverse complement strand
ATGATTTCCAATTTGGCTTTGCGGCCCCATTTTGCCGCTAGACGGCTTGCCGTAATAGGGGGGCAAATGACATCATGGCGCCCTTGAACAATGGTTGCTGGCAAATGCGCAATCCGTCCAATATTATCCATAATATGGTTGTTGGGCATAAAGCAGTCATTGACAAAATAATGTGCCTCGATCCGCGCCATCGTCAATGCACCCGTTCCGCCCATATGACGGTTTCCGGCACGCAAAGTTGAACAGGAGGTTTCATAAGAGGCCCAAAATTCAGCTGCCTTTTGGTGAATAGCCGGATCAGGATCAATCAAGCGTTTGAAATAATTTGTCAGCAAATCACCACGTTCAGCCGCATTAAGATGACCCGTAAACCGGTCATGGGCTTCGGGGAAAAAACGCCCCATATCATTCAAGAACCAATCAACTTCGGCGCGCGTACCAAGAAAGATACCACGCAGAATAAGCCCCGTGACATGCTCAGGATAGGCAATCGCATAAGCAAGCGCCAGGGTGCTTCCCCATGAGCCGCCAAATAAAACGAATTTGTCGATATTTAGCGATTTGCGAAGCGCCTCGATATCACCAATCAGCGCATCGGTTTGATTATCGTCAAGACTGGCATGTGGACGCGATTGCCCACAGCCCCTTTGATCAAACAGCACCACATGAAACCGCTTTGGATCAAACAGACGCCGATGCGCTGGTGCGATTCCTGCGCCTGGGCCACCATGCAAGAACAACAAAGGCTGGCCATCTAGATTGCCGCATTGCTCATAATAGATTTCATGCTGGTCACACTGCAAAAAGCCGCTTCGGAACGGCATTGCCGGGGGAAATAATTCACGTTCCTGAATAAACGCATTTACCATGACAGGACCTCATTCAAAGCAACCATAACCCGACGCGGCAAAACGGGCAGCCAAGCTGCCCGTATGCAAAATTGACCGATCGGCAAAACCCGATTGGCATAAGCGACTTCATGCCGGTTCGAGATGCTAGGCAGCGTCCATAAGATCCTCAAGACGAAGCGCCGCCGCATCCTGATCAATCTTTTCAATAGCCGCAAATTCGCGCGCCAAGCGCTCAAGCGCGGCCTGATACATCTGCCGCTCGGAATAGGATTGCTCTGATTGGTTGGTGCGGCGGTGAAGATCGCGTACAACCTCGGCAATTGATACCGGATCGCCTGATTTGATTTTTGTTTCATATTCTTGCGCACGGCGCGACCACATGGTGCGACGCACTTTGGCTTTGCCCTGCAATGTGGTGATGGCCTGTTCCATTTGCTTTTTCGAACTCAAAGTCCGCAAACCAAGGCTACGCGCTTTTTCCATTGGCACCCGCAAAGTCATGCGATCATGCTCAAAGCGCACAACCAGCATTTCCAGCTTCATACCGGCAACTTCACGTTCTTCAGTACCCAAAATCCGGCCAACACCATGTGTTGGGTAAACAACAAAATCGCCCTCTTCGAACGAACTCTCACTTTTTCGTGCCATATTTTCCCTCAGCGCCGCAGCCAACAAAACATGCTTGCTTGCCACCAGCCTTTAAAAAACGATCCATGACAAAGATGATGCGTTGGCCAAAGCCTGTATCAATAAACAACAGCATCGCAACGCAGGCCGAAACGGCGCTGCGAAACAATCTTCATCTCTGATTTCTGAAAAGACTATAGCCTATTTTTGCGGCAAAATCAATCATCTGGCCATAACCATGATCGGGCCGTGGCTTGCCGTCAAAATTTAGGCGCCCTTGCCTGGTGCCTTGCTGAAATATTTGTCGAATTTGCCAGTCTCATCCTGCATTTTTTCAGCTTCGGGCATGGCATCGATCTTTTGCCCGATATTCGGCCAGATTTCCGACATTTCGCGATTTAGCTCAAGCCATTTTTCGGCTTCAGGCTCTGAGTCAGGCAAAATTGCTTCAGGCGGGCATTCTGGCTCGCACACGCCGCAATCAATGCACTCATCGGGATGGATAACCAGCATATTCTCGCCCTCATAGAAACAATCGACGGGGCATACCTCAACACAATCAGTATATTTGCAGTTGATACAGTTATCATTGACGATATAGGTCATTCGCGGCCTAGCTCCTCTAAAATAATTTTGTGAAAAAGCCAAAACGAAGCCTGTTCATTCCCGCTTTTTTATCTGTCTATCGTAGATGCAGCTAATCGGCAAGACCAAGACGGTTTTGCGCGCGTTTTGCCGCCATTCCCGATTGCACATCGTCAATATACAACAATCCGGCAAGCCGCCGCATCAATTGCGATTCATGCGAATCAAGCTGTTTGTCGGCAAGCACCACCATCCAAATCATTTCCAGAATGATAACCCGGTCATCCATTTCGGTTTCGGTGCGGATCTGGCGAACAAGGCTGTGAATTTCAATGCGCGAATCATGCGCCGAAATCGCCTCATCAAGGAGGCTCTTTGCCTTGTCATCTTCCAGCTCAAGCTGTTCGGTCAATAAATGCAGAATGCCAGATCGTTCGGCATCATCAAGGTCGCCATCTGCCATAGCCGCCTCGACAAGAAGTGCGGTAATGGTGGTTACAAAGGCCTCGTCCTCACATGGCACAGACGTACCGCCATCCGAAAACCCCTTAACCCATTCAGAAAACTGATTTAACATTTAATCCTCGTC
>DFSK01000001.1:2182-2885 GCA_002378605.1 Alphaproteobacteria bacterium UBA3439 | reverse complement strand
CATGTCAAAGGCAGTGATAAAAAGGCCTTTGTTGATTTCCAGAATGATGTTGGGGTTAAAGATATCAAGCAATCGCACCGCGAAGGCTTTCGGTCGGTTGAACATCTAAAACGCTACACCACACTTGGCATGGCAACCGATCAGGGCAAAATTGCCAATATCCCCGGATTGGCCATTCTTGCCGATATTTCGGGCAAAACCATCGCCGAAACAGGAACAACAATTTTTCGCCCACCCTATACGCCAGTGCCAATTGCCGCCTTTGCCGGACGCAGCCGCGGCAAGAATTTCCGCCCTACCCGCCTAACCCCATCGCATAAATGGGCCAGCGCTAAGGGTGCTGTTTTTGTTGAAACAGGTGCATGGCTTCGCGCACAATGGTACCCCAAAACAGGCGAAACTGAATGGCGTCAATCAGTTGACCGCGAAGTTTTGGCAACGCGGGCATCGGTTGGCATTTGCGATGTCACCACGCTTGGTAAAATCGATATTCAGGGTCGTGATGCGGCAGCGTTTTTAAATCATGTCTATGCCAATGGATTTGCCAAACTGCCGATTGGTAAAACCCGTTATGGCCTGATGCTTCGTGAAGATGGCATGGTGATGGATGACGGCACCACCGCACGGCTTGGCGAGACGCATTATGTCATGACCACAACAACGGCAAATGCGGTTGGCGTGTTCAGGCATCTTGAATTCTGCC
>DFSK01000001.1:0-2144 GCA_002378605.1 Alphaproteobacteria bacterium UBA3439 | reverse complement strand
CGCGAAGTTTTGGCCACGCGCGCATCGGTTGGCATTTGCGACGTCACCACCCTTGGCAAGATTGATATTCAGGGCCGTGATGCGGCGGCGTTTCTAAATCACGTCTATGCCAATGGATTTGCCAAGCTGCCTGTTGGTAAAACCCGCTACGGCCTAATGCTGCGCGAAGATGGCATGGTGATGGATGACGGCACCACCGCACGGCTTGGCGAGACACATTATATAATGACCACAACAACAGCGAATGCGGTTGGCGTGTTCAGGCATCTTGAATTCTGCCGCCAATGCTTATGGCCTGAACTTGATGTTCAATTGATTTCGGTAACCGAACAATATGCCCAATATGCGGTTGCTGGCCCGAATTCCCGCCGCCTTTTGGAAAAGCTGATTGATTCAGGTGAAGATATCTCGAACGAAGCCTTTCCCTTTATGGCTTGCGGCGAGATCAGCATTTGCAGCGGTGTTAAAGCGCGGCTTTTCCGCATTTCCTTTTCTGGCGAGCTTGCTTTTGAAATTGCCGTTCCATCACGTTATGGCGATGCAATGATCCGCGCACTTATGGCGGCTGGCGAGGAATTTGGCGCAACGCCCTATGGCACCGAGGCGCTTGGCGTTATGCGGATTGAAAAGGGCCATGTTGCTGGCAATGAATTAAACGGCCAGACAACGGCACGCCAGATGGGGCTTGGCCGGATGGTTTCACAAAGTAAAGATTCAATTGGCCTTGTACTGAGCCGCCGCCCTGAATTGGTTCGTGATGATGATTATGAATTGATTGGCCTAAAACCGGTAAATTCCGATCAGCCCTTGATTGCCGGTTCGCATTTTATCGCTATTGGCGCCAGCCCCGTTGCGGAAAATGACGAAGGCTGGGTAACCTCAATTGCCTATTCGCCGCATTTAAAAAGCGCCATCGGGCTTGGCTATATCCGGCGCGGAAACAGCCGTCATGGCGATATTGTAAGGGCGGTTAATCTGCTTGGCGGTCAGGATATCAAGGTCGAATTATGCAGCCCGCATTTTATTGATCCAGAAGGAACGCGGCTTCATGGCTAAATCTGCACCTGCTTCGAAAACGCCGCCAAGCTTGACCGCGCAAAGCCCGCTTGGTGGCTATAATGCGGCCGTGAATGGCACTAGCCTTATGGAAGTCACTCGCCTGTCAATGGTGTCGGTTGCCCCGCTTGCCGGCAGCCAAACAGCTTTTCAAACTGCCATCGCCAAATTATTCAAGACCGGCAAGACCGACAGCCCGAAACCAAGTGCAACTGTAGCACTTGACGGGTCTGGCAAGCGGCTCTGCATATTGATGCCGACCGCGCAGAACCAATGGTTTTTATGTTTTGATGATGATGGTGCCAATCCGGTTGACGCGGCAAAGGCGTTGCTTGGCAAAAGCCTGTCGAAACAAATTGCAATGACCGATCAATCCGATTCATGGGTTGTTCTGGCACTGTCCGGCCCGCAAAGCAGGCAGACATTGGAGCGGATTTGCCCCATTGATTGCAGCGCATCAGCCATGCCCGTTGGTACCACTGCACGCACAATCATGGAACATCTTGGCGCCATCATCACCCGCCGCCCCGATGGCGATGATGGTGAACCTTGTTTCTGGCTGTTATCAGCCCGATCTTCGGCAACCAGCTTTTTGCACGCCATCACCGGATCACCGCCATTTCGTGACTAAATCAGACAGCTTGATTTTTTTAAGTAGAAAACCCCGCTTTCCTTTTGCATCATCGGATTAGCTGGGCTATCACCTGAGACAGACCAGTCATGCGGGCGTGATGGAATGGTAGACATAACGGACTTAAAATCCGTGGGCCCTAGGCCGTGGGAGTTCGAGTCTCCCCGCCCGCACCATCTTTAGTGTTCCAATTGAACTACTCAATTGATTTGCAAGCATTTTATTTGCAGCAGTCAATGTGGGTAGACAATATGGTAGACAAATCTTGTGCCTCTTATCTCTATCAAAAGCGTAATGTTTACTATTTTAGTAAGCAGGTTCCATGTGATGTCAGACAGCATTATAAGCGTGACAGGATAGTTATTTGCCTCAAAACCAAGTCAGTTAGCCGTGCAAAGAGGATGTGTGATTCCATCCTACAAAGGCTGCATGACTACTGGTTATCGTTAAGATTGAG
>DFSK01000160.1 GCA_002378605.1 Alphaproteobacteria bacterium UBA3439 | reverse complement strand
GGGTGTATATCCTACTCGCTGGCAGCACCATTTTTCCCGTTTTATAGCAAATCAAAAGCATGAACAGCCACGGCCGGCCCGATGGCGGCTTCATGCCTTAATGAAATTGGCCGCCACTTGCCATGCCTACTCATAGGCGGCATCGACGATAAATTCGACTTTCAACGCGTCTCTGGCCAGCTTTGCCTGACCGCAGGCCCGTGCGGGTGCGTGCCCCTCTGGCACCCACATATTCCAGACTTCATTCAATCCCTTAAAATCACCCATATCAGCAAGCCAGATTGTCACTCGTAACATCTGTTCTTTGGAAGACCCCGCCTCTTCAAGAAGCGTTTCAATCTTTTGCAAGCAAATGCGCACCTGATCTTGGATGGTTTCGCCTTCGGCCACCTGGCCTGTCAGATAGACAACGCCATTATGTTTCACAATCTTGGAAGAGCGTTCGTTGATATGTATGCGTTCAATCATGCTGGTTGTTCCTTAATTTAATAGCCTAATTTGCTGTCCTGATTTCATGCGCGTGCAGATGCCCGACTTTGACATAAATAAGCGCGCCATCATCTTTGGTATAGGGGCAATGTTCGCTGAGATGCGGACTTCGTAGCCAGCTTCCCGCAGGATAGCTGTCATGTTCGTCATAGAAGGTGCCTTCAAGGACAAATATCTCCTCGCCACCCCAATGCTTATGCGCATTAAACTGTGTGTTAGGCGCCCATTTCACAAGCGCAATTGTCTCGCCTTCATGCTGATGCAGAGGCATGACTTTCAGGCCATCGACCAATCCTGGATGCCACGGCCGAACATTGGTGTCGGTCGCAAACTGACTTTGGTCTTGCTCGCTAAACTGGTGAAGCTTCACAAAAATTATTGCCCCTTCGGCGCCTATGACTGGCTGATGTCTGGTTCCAATGGGATTGCGAATATAGGTGCCGGCAGGGTATTTCCCATGTTCATCACCAAACACACCATCAAGGACAAATATTTCTTCGCCGCCGGTATGTTCATGTGGTGAAAAGCTGCTGTTGGGTGCGTAGCGCACCAGCGAGGTAGCGCGTGCAACTTCATCGCCTATACGGTCAAGCTTCATGCGCTCAACACCGGGCATTGGTGACGCTTCCCAAGCATATTCATTGGGTTTGACAACAACTCGCTGCGTGAAATCAGCGTTTAATTCAATGGATGCGTCTATTGTTGGCATTGTCCTACCCACCCCTACAGCAATTCAAAAGACCTTTTCAGGATCAATAGGATGGCTTGCCCTATATAAGAAAGAGTCATTTGGCCAGCGAGCAATAGACACATTCCCTCAAGCACCAGCCATTACTGACCCCAAGTAATCGCTGCATGATAGAGGGGCTTTGGAATCCGTCAATAGGCGATACCGCGATCATCTTGCAAGACCGCCGGTAATGGCGTTTCTTTGGAGGCGAAATTATCTGTGTGGTTTGCCTTCACATATCGGATCGTCAGCAGGCTTGCCTATTTTCGAAGAACGTTGCAAACCAGCTTCTGTCCATCAGCGGTATCAATGGTGATCGAAGGCACATCAGGACTGGCCGGGCGGCAGGGTATTTTGACCCATCGATAGCCGTCTGCCATCTGCCTGTTCACCGCTTCATTATAAGCGGCATTGCACCCGCCAAGAGACAGGAGTGCGATTGCTAAAAATATTTTATGCATTTGATAACCTTCAATTGACCGCCATCTTTCTATGCGGGGTATGAGTTCTTATTTCACGCGAATTGTGGCAAGCTCAGGGCCGTTCAATATTCTGTCGGGCATAACCGATTTATTGGCAGATTATTGCTGACCTGAGGAAAATCGCTGGCGAGAGAGTGAGCTTGGACAAAATTTTGGTAATTGTCAAAAATCAACTGTAATTGACTGCTGTCTTACGCCAGATCTCAACCGCTTCGTCCCAGCTTGGCATTTTATCAGTTTCATATCGAATAGTGGAACCTGTGGCAATCTTGGGAAAGACTCTCATTGCCTTTCGATGTATCGGTGAAAACACAAATTTCTTCATGTCCTGTTTTGTTTCCCATGCGGTCAATGTGTGATGAAACCCATCAACAGATTTAACCTCACAGAAAAGAACGCCGTCAGAAAACGTGGCTTGTTTGAATGTAGGAACAGCCAATAACCAAAAACGGATTGCCGACAAGAACCCTTTGGCTTTTAGCGCCGTGACAGCGACATACATAAAAAAACCAACCGCAGATATGAAACAAAAAAAGCAATTATTATAAATCTTTTAGGCATTTTAACATCGAAGAAATGGCGCTTCATCAATCAAGCTTTTCGGCAAATTTGGCGATATTTTTAAACAGATTGCCAGCGGCATATGATTCGTTAAATGACAGCGTCAGAAGAACCGTGTCTTTGCTGTCATCAAGCACAAGAAATTGCCCGCCATGCCCCTGAAATGCAAAAGTTGGCTGGCCATTGACCTGATAGACCCATGATTGAAAGCCATATTGTTTGCTTGGGTTCGGACTTGCCACCGCATTTTTCACGCCTTCGTTAAAAAATGCACCAAGACAGCTGCCTTTGCGCCGTTCGGTCATGATAAACCGCCCGAAACGCGCCCAGTCTTTTGCTGTCATTACCAAATCTGAATAGGTTACGGTCGTTCCCGATTTATCAGCTGTCCAATGCATATAGCGGTCGCCACTAAATTTTTGGAAAACATGTTGGTGAAAAACATCGCTCAGCGGCTTGCCGGCAATGTCTTCAACAAGAACCGAAAGCGCCAGCGTATCCGACGAATGATAATTCATCGTCTCGCCCTGTTTGCGGGCAGCCATTTTATAGAATTTCAAAGCGCCACGCACATCAGCTGCGCCAGAAAAATTGGCAACGCCACGCGATTTTCGATTAAACCGCTTTTCATCCGACCGGCCAATCGGGCTAACACCGCTATTCATTTGAAGAATATTTCTAACCGAAACATCGCGATAGGGCGTTGTTCTCAAAAAGCTAGAATAGTCGCCAGCCTTATCATCGAGGGATTTCAACCTGCCGTCGCATAACAAGGTGCCAACCGCAGCGCCAGCGGCAGTCTTGCTCATCGACATGCCAAGCAGTGGAAAGTGGCTATCGATACCTTTTTGGCTGTTATATCGCTCATAAACAATCTCATCGCCCTTCATCACAATGGCGGCCAAATTAAATTTATCAGCAAATATTTTATCAAGCGCCGGATTGTCTTTTGTTGTGGTTTTCCCATTTGGCAACGCGCCATAAACCGCGACATTCACGTCAAAATCAGCCAGCTTTCCGGTTGTGCCAAGCGCGCTAAAAGCCATGAAATTTTTCAAAAGCCGTTTTGGCGGATGATCGGCCATGGCGGATAATGGCAGCAAAGAGATTGACGAAATCAATAGGCCCGATACAAGACGTTTCATCATAAACACTTTCAATCATATGAAAAAATGACACCCGCACCGCAGTCTCGAAAAAAAAATCGGCATCACAACTAAAGGTTTGCCTCACCATTTATCCGCAAAGGCCCAGCTGTCAACTCAGGAAAATGTGGCAGCCTATTTTTGCCCCGCTTATTTCCCGCTTATTTATAGTGGCGACAGTTGATTATCCGGCATCAGCAAGCGGCGCAATTACGTTGAAAGTCAGCCGATCAGACGCCTGATCCAGTCCGACGGCAATCGCATCGCCTTCTTGAAAACGACCATCAAGCAGGGCTTCGGCAAGCGGGTTTTGCACCTTATTCTGGATTACCCGTTGCAATGGTCGCGCCCCGAATTGCGGATCATAGCCTTGCGCTGCCAACCAGTTTTGCGCCGCTTCATCAAGGCTCAGGCTGATGCCACGTTCGGCAAGCCGTGATTGCAACCGCGCCATCTGGATGGTGACAATGGCTCCCATATCATTTCGTGACAACCGCCGAAACAGCAAGGTTTCGTCGAGCCGGTTTAAAAATTCAGGCCGGAACATCTGGTGCATTTCAGCCATGATATCATCGCGGGCGGCCTCGGCAGGCGCGTCATCATCAAGTGCCAAAAGATGATCCGCACCGATATTTGAGGTCAGTAAAATCATCGTGTTGCGGAAATCGACATGCCGCCCCTTGCCATCGGTCAACCGGCCTTCATCAAGCACCTGAAGCAGGATGTTGAATAAATCGGGATGCGCCTTTTCAATTTCGTCAAACAGCACAATTTGATAAGGCCTGCGCCGCACAGCCTCGGTTAACGCGCCGCCTTCTTCATAGCCAACATAACCTGGAGGTGCACCGATCAGCCGTGCAACGGCATGTTTTTCCATATATTCGGACATATCAATCCGCAATATGGCCGAATCATCATCAAACAGAAATTCGGCAAGCGCCTTGGCAAGTTCGGTTTTGCCAACACCCGTCGGGCCAAGCATCAAAAAGCTTCC
>DFSK01000165.1:4424-10207 GCA_002378605.1 Alphaproteobacteria bacterium UBA3439 | reverse complement strand
TACTTGAGTTTCGGCAAGGGTACAGCTATGGTCTGCCAAGTTTGTGGCGATGCGGCCAACTGACCGCTGGCCCCATTGATAATAAGAGGTTTTTAACAATAATGCCAAATATCACGCTTCCAGATGGATCGCAGCGATCATATGACCAGCCGGTAACACCAGCAACGATCGCTGCCGATATCGGGCCAGGTCTTGCCAAGGCTGCGTTGCTTGCCGTTGTTGATGACGCTGAATGGGATTTGACGCGCCCAATCGAAAATGATGCAAGGCTGTCATTGGTCACCGCCAAAGACGAGCAGGCCTTGGCTTTATTGCGCCATGATTGCGCGCATGTCATGGCCGAAGCGGTTTTGGAGTTATATCCTGAAACGCAGGTCACGATCGGGCCGGCAATCGAGAATGGTTTCTATTATGATTTCCACCGTGAAACGGCCTTCAGCGAAGATGATCTTGCCGCCATTGAAAAGCGGATGCATGACATTGTTGACCGTGACGAGCCCATCATTCGCAATGTCTGGACGCGCGATGAAGCGGTTGCGTTCTATAAAAAGAATAATGAGCCTTTCAAGATAGAGCTGGTCGAGGCGATTCCTGCCGATCAGACCGTCACTTTCTACCAGCAGGGTGATTTTATTGATCTTTGCCGTGGCCCGCATTTACCATCAACCGGCAAGCTGGGTCATGCTTTCAAATTGATGAAAGTTGCCGGTGCTTATTGGCGTGGGGATTCGACCCGTCCAATGCTGCAACGGATTTATGGCACGGCATGGGTCACTGAAAAAGATTTGGCGGCCTATCTTCATATGCTGGAAGAAGCCGAAAAACGCGATCATCGCAAATTAGGGCGCCAGCTTGGTCTATTTCATTTGCAAGAAGAAGCGGCCGGTTCGGTTTTCTGGCATGCCAAGGGATGGGTGCTTTATCGTGAAATTGAAGCCTATGTTCGCCGTCGTCTTGATGCGGCTGGCTATAGCGAGGTGAAAACCCCGCAGCTTGTTGATCGAAGCCTGTGGGAAGCATCGGGCCATTGGGAAAAATTTGGTGAGAATATGTTCACCGCGCAATCCGAAGATGAACGCACTTTGGCGCTCAAGCCGATGAATTGCCCCTGCCATGTGCAGATTTTCCGTCAAGGCATTAAATCCTATCGTGACCTGCCATTGCGTATGGCCGAATTTGGATCATGCCATCGCAATGAACCATCTGGCGCTTTGCATGGCATCATGCGGGTGCGTGCCTTTACGCAGGATGATGCGCATATCTTTTGTACCGAAGACCAGATTACCGCTGAATCGGTGAAATTCTGTTCGCTGTTGCAATCAATCTATGCTGATTTCGGCTTTAGTGACGTTCGGGTGAAATTTTCTGACCGGCCGGATGTGCGCGCTGGTGATGATGCCACATGGGATCGCGCCGAAGCGGCCCTGACCGATGCGACAAAGGCGGCAAAGCTGGATACGATTTTAAATCCGGGTGAGGGCGCTTTTTACGGGCCAAAGCTTGAATTTGTGCTTCGTGATGCGATTGGTCGTGATTGGCAATGCGGTACTTTGCAGGTCGATTTTGTTCTGCCTGACCGTCTAGATGCCGAATATGTTGGCGAAGATGGTAATCGGCATCGTCCGGTGATGTTGCATCGTGCGATTTTGGGGTCAATGGAACGCTGGATTGGCATTTTGATTGAACAATATGCTGGTCGCATGCCCGCATGGTTGGCGCCGGTGCAGATTGTGGTGGCGTCGATTACCGATCAGGCCAATGATTATGCCCGCGAGGTTGCCGATGCCGCCGCCGCCCTTGGCTTGCGTGTGGAAACCGATCTTCGCAATGAAAAGATCAGCTATAAGGTGCGTGAACATAGCGTGATGAAGGTGCCATTCATTTTGGCGGTTGGCGGGCGTGAAGCCGAAGCCGGAACAATTGCCCTGCGCCGCCTTGGATCGAATGAGCAGCAGGTTATTGATATGGCCGAAGCTCTGGCGACTTTGAAAAGCGAGAGTCTTGCCCCCGATATGGTCGCAAAGTCCGAGGCTGGCGCTGAAAAAACGCATATATGATGGTTGCCCATTGGATAAATCGAAAAAACTGGTATTAATCCGCTGTTTTTGGTAATAAATAACCTGATCAAGCCGTGTCGATGTTGGTTTGATCACATTTGAATGTTTTTGACCGCTATAGGAGAGTTAAATAGCACGTCCACATAGTAATACGCCGCCCGTTTTGGACGGCCCGCGCGTGAATGGCGCCATCCGTGCGCCAAAAGTACGCTGCATTGATCCAGAAGGTGCCCAGCTTGGGGTTCTAGATACATCAGAAGCAATACGTCAGGCCGAAGAATTTGGCCTTGATCTGGTTGAGGTACAGCCCAATGTTGACCCGCCTGTTTGCAAGATTCTTGATTATGGCAAATATAAATATGAAGCGCAGAAACGCGCCAATGAAGCGCGTAAAAAGCAAAAGATTATCGAGGTCAAAGAAATCAAGCTTCGCCCGAATATTGACGAGCATGATTATCAGGTCAAAATGCGCAGTGTGCAGAAATTCCTGAGTGGCGGCGATAAGGTGAAGGTAACGCTTCGTTTCCGTGGCCGCGAAATGGCGCATCAGGATCTTGGTGCAATCGTTTTGACACGGGTGCGCAATGAAACCGATGAATTTGCCAAGGTCGAGGCGATGCCAAAAATGGAAGGTCGCCAGATGATCATGGTTTTGGCGCCAAAATAGGGCTGAAGCCAGAATTTTTGGCTGTTGAGAATTTGACGATCATTAGGATCAGGGCTTGATTCCACAAGTCTTTGCCTATATAACCCGCTCACTTAGCGTTCGATATCGCGTCCGGGCCTGAAAAATCAGGGCATGCCCGGCCGGTTTATCGCTTTTCCGCCTGAATCTTCGGGTTTAACGCGGAAAAGCTTCCTTTTACGAAGAAAGAGGTCAAAATGCCCAAGATGAAGACCAAAAGCGGTGCGAAAAAGAGATTTCGCTTGACCGCAAATGGCAAGGTTCGCGGCTCTGCTGCCTTCCTAAGCCATAACCTACGTCGCCGTTCCCAGAAAATGAAACGTCAAGCTCGTGGCACCATGATCTTGTGCGATGCGGATGCGCGCATCGTTAAACGTTTCCTTCCATACGCTTAACGGAGGCTGGTAAATGGCACGCGTTAAAAGAGGTACCACGACTCACGCCCGGCACGCCAAGGTAATCAAGGCGGCAAAAGGCTATTACGGACGTCGTAAAAACACATTCAGAACCGCTACCCAAGCCGTCGATAAGGCACGTCAGTATGCCTATCGTGACCGGCGTGTGCGTAAGCGGGAGTTTCGCGCTTTATGGATCCAGCGGATCAATGCTGCTGCACGCCTATATGGTGTAACCTATTCACAGATGATGGGCGGCCTTATCAAAGCGGGAATCGAAGTCGATCGCAAAATGCTTGCTGATCTGGCGGTGAATGAGCCACGCGCATTTGAGGCCCTGGTAGAGCGGTCAAAAGCGGCAAGCTAGGGATCATCCCAAAATTCGAGACGACAGACGAGCCGTTGTGTTGACCGGTGCCAGAAAAAATGATTGGTTTTGACCATGATTGATCTGGCCACTGCGATCACGGCGGTTCGTTTTTTTAAGCCGACTTCTTTTTGAATCATATGACGACCGATGGTGAAACATAATGCAAAGCCTTGATGCCGTATCTTCAGAAATTATTGACGCCATTGGTGCCGTAGATAGCCTTGACGCGCTTGAGGCAATCCGCATTGACTCGCTTGGCAAAAAAGGCCGTATTTCGTTGATGATGCGCGATCTTGGTGGCATGGATGCCGAAGCGCGTAAACAGGCAGGTCAGGCGCTGAACAAGGTCAAGGACGAAATCGCCGCGGCAATTGACGCCAAACAGACGATGCTGGCATCAGCGGCGCTCAATGCAAGATTATCTGCCGAACGGTTGGATGTAACCTTGCCAAGCAGGCCCGAAACCGATGCACGGCTTCACCCATTGTCACGCACCATTGAAGAGGTGATCGCCATTTTTGCCGAAATGGGGTTTCAGGTTGCCGAAGGCCCGGATATCGAATCTGACTATTATAATTTTACCGCGCTGAATATTCCGCCCGAACATCCCGCACGTCAGGAACATGATACCTTTTATCTGCCAGCCGATGCTAATGGCAAACGCAAGGTTCTTCGTACGCATACATCGCCGGTGCAGATTCGGACAATGGAGGCCAAAGAGCCGCCAATCCGCATCATTGTTCCCGGGCGTACCTATCGTTCTGACCATGACGCCACACATTCACCGATGTTTCATCAATGTGAAGGGCTGGTCATTGGAGACGGCATTCATATGGGGCATCTTAAAGGGTGCCTGATTGATTTCTGTCGTGCCTTTTTTGGCGTTGATGATTTGCCGGTGCGGTTCCGGCCAAGCTATTTTCCGTTTACCGAGCCATCAGCCGAGGTCGACATTGGCTGTACCCGCGATAATGGTGCGCTGAAAATTGGCGCTGGTGATGATTGGCTGGAAATCCTCGGGTCGGGCATGGTCAATCCACGCGTTCTCGAAAATTGCGGTTATGATCCCGAAAAATATCAAGGATTTGCCTTTGGTATGGGCATCGAGCGAATTGCGATGCTGAAATATGGCATCCCTGATCTTCGTACATTTTACGATAGCGATTTGCGCTGGATGCGCCATTACGGCTTTTTGCCATTTGATGCGCCGTCAATTCATGCCGGTCTTGCTGGGGGGGCTGTTTGATGAAATTCACCCGCGACTGGCTTTTTAGCCATCTTGAAACCGATCGGCCGCTGGCTGATATCTTGGACATTCTGCCCATGCTTGGGCTTGAGGTTGAATCAGTTGTCGATCGTGCGGCTGCCTTGGCACCATTTGTGATTGCCGAAGTGATTTCGGCAGAACAGCATCCCAATGCTGATAAATTGCGCGTCTGTATGGTCAATATTGGTACTGGCGATCCTGTTCAGGTGGTATGTGGCGCGCCAAATGCACGCGCTGGCATGAAAGGTGTTTTTGCGCCGGTTGGTGCCTATGTTCCGGGGATAGATCTGACGCTGAAAACCGGTGAGATTCGCGGCGAGCTGTCAAATGGCATGCTATGTTCAGAACGCGAAATGCAGCTATCTGATGAACATGACGGCATTATTGATCTGGCGGCAGATGCGCCTATTGGCGCGTCATTTGCAGCCTATGCGGGGCTTGATGACCCGATTATCGAAATTGCAATTACGCCCAATCGGGCCGATTGTCTTGGCGTTCGCGGTGTTGCGCGTGATCTGGCCGCGGCGGGTTATGGCCATTTAAAACCGATTGATACAAGCCCGCTTGAGGGCAGTTTTGACAGCCCTATATCGTGGGATCTGAATCTGGCGCCGGATGAGGCCCATCTATGCCCGTTGGTATCAGGCCGCGCCTTTACCGGATTGAAAAATGGCAGCAGCCCGGCATGGATGGCAAACCGCCTAACAGCCATTGGCCAACGACCAATCAGCGCCTTGGTTGATATCACCAATTATGTGATGGTCGATCTTGGCCGCCCGCTTCATGCCTATGACATTGATAAAATCGACGGTGGTAAATTGATCATTGGTCGGGCAAAAGCCGGCCAAACCATGACGGCACTTAATGAAAAAACCTATGATCTTGACGAAGATATGCTGGTGATTGGCGATGCGAATGGCCCCGATGATCTTGCCGGTATCATGGGTGGTGAGCGGTCTGGCGTGAGTGATGCCACCGATAAGATGTTTCTGGAAATTGCGATTTTTGA
>DFSK01000165.1:1141-4052 GCA_002378605.1 Alphaproteobacteria bacterium UBA3439 | reverse complement strand
GGCTATGTGGCGCGATTGGTGATGGATATTTGCGGAGGACAGGCAAGCCATATGGTGGTCGCTGGTGACGGTGCCAAATGGAAGCGTGAGGTTTTTCTTGCAAACGATAAGGTTGAACGGCTGACCGGCATGATCGTGCCAAAGGGACGCCAGGCCGAGATTCTGGAAAGTCTTGGCTTTACCATTCGCGAGGATGTGGCTGGCTGGCAGGTTAGCCCACCACCGTGGCGTGGTGATATTGACGGCGCTGCCGATCTTGTTGAAGAGATCAGTCGCGTCTATGGATTTGATCATTTGCCGATGGTGCATTTGCCGCGTGAGCATGTTGTTGCCCAACCAGCAGTAAATGTGGCACAGGCGCGTCCATTGCGGCTGCGTCGGGCTATGGCCGAACGTGGCTTGACCGAAGCGGTAACATTCTCGTTCCTTGCCGAAAAAGAAGCGGTGATGTTTGGGGGCGGTGATGCCAGTCTGCGCCTGGTCAATCCAATTAGCGCTGACCTATCAATCATGCGCCCATCAGCCTTGCCAAATCTTTTGTCAGCTGCCGCCCGCAATCAAGATCGTGGTGAAGCTGATATTGCGATGTTTGAGGTTGGGCCGGTCTTTCTTGGTGATGAACCTGATCAGCAACGTACCGCTGCGGCGGCAATCCGGCATGGCGCAATGGCGCCACGCGAATGGCATGGTAGCCGTCGCCCCGTTGATGTGTTTGATGCCAAGGCTGATGCCGAAGCCGCGCTTGCGGTTCTTGGGGTGCGGCGTGGCAGTTTGCAAATCGAATCGGGAGGGCCTGATTATTTTCATCCGGGGCGTTGTGGCAGGTTGCTACAGGGCCGTACATTGCTGGCGCAATTTGGTGAATTACACCCGCAGGTGGCCGCGCATTTCGGACTGCGAAATGCGCTTGTTGGCTTTGAGCTGTTTTTGGAAGATGTACCATTGGCAAAATCGCGGGGGCCTGCACGTTCCTATTTGAAAACGTCACCATTCCAGCCGGTCAGTCGTGATTTTGCATTTATTCTTAATGATGATGTGCCGGCAAGTCAGCTTCTTCGCGCGGTAAAATCGGCAGCTGGGCCATTGGTAACTGATATTCAGCTATTTGATGTTTATCAGGGCAAAAATATTGGTGATGGTCAAAAGTCGCTTGCCGTTACTATCACTCTGACGCCGCAAAAAGCGACATTGAGTGAAGCTGAAATCGAAGCGATTAGTGATGCGGTTATCGCTGCTGCTGGCAAAAATTGTGGTGCTGTTCTTCGCGGTTAGCGCGACCGCATTGCCGAAACGAAATCGCTTTATCACGCCAATCTATCCAGTTGGGTCGGGCATTCGGATCACCAAACTACACCAAGATGGCTAATTTGGTAAAAATGATTACATGATCTTGGCGAAACCGTATTGATTTTGCCTCTGCCTTGTTGCGAATCAAAGCAAATGGGCCGATTCTTCTAAAAAATTGCGACTCTGATAGTCCTGCGAAAAGCATTTTAAAGCGAAAACTTATCTTGTTCGATTGAGCATTAATAAAATTTTATTATTTTTCTCAACAAGCCTTGTTTAGTTTCTGCCATTTGATTGCCGTTATCGTTACTGCCTACCCATTTGATCAAATAATCGAGCAGATTATTTTGTTAATACAAATTTAACCAAACCCTACCTAACGTCAAATTGTGAACTCGTAAAGCTGACCTGCCTAGAGAGGCTGGCAAAGGGATGTTTTTTAAGTCCCGTAAAGTTTTAGGTTTTTGTTTCGTGCCGGTTGTTTCCGGATTTGCCAATCTCGTTTTGAGGTTATGTTTTAGGAGGGTTATCAATGGTAGCTATGGGTTCTGTAGCAAAAACCACTCATAAAGCGGTTTATGGCGTCCTTGTAGGAACTTATGGTAAGCTCTCTTTTAGCGTTCACAATTTTGACGAAAGGTGGCTGGGCGTCACCACCCGTGTCAAGGCAGCGTCGCTACATGACCCGTTTTTTAGGCCCATTTGGCAACAACGGTGGCAGATCAAAGGGATATCTGTTCGGCCGCAGTCACCATTATCGCCGTTGGTTTCGGTTTTGCTGCTAATTGGCTTGGTTGGTTGTTCCAGAGATCGCGGCGAATTAGCCTTGAAGAAAACCCCAACTTTAATTGACGAGGACGCTTGCGAAAATCGCGAGCCAAAGGCGCTGGCAGTCGTTGAAATAGCAGAAACGATGGGGCGGGTGCCTATTCACCCATCACATGGCGAAAACGATTGTCCCGAAAATCTGCGTGTTGGCGAACAGGATACAGATGATATCCTATTGGTAGGCGCATCTCGGCCAGCTTTGGTGTTTATCACGCCCAGCCTCTCACCGATGCCGATTATGCCGCCACCATCATCACTGCCTGAACAGGTGCCGATGCGGCAAAAGCCGTCACCGCCTTTACCGCCTGATGCGCCAGCCACGCCGCGGCCGCAGATAATCGAGCGCGCGACACCGCCCAAAGACCCCGTGCCAACCAAAAATGAGCCTGCGCCAACCATCCAAACCGCAATACAAATAGTAGCTAATCCCGAAATGCCGTCAGGTGATCCGAAGGTGGCCGATGAAAAAGAAAGGCTGCCTCAAGATCAAAAACTAGGAGATGAGGGCCCCCTTGACGGCGTTGTCACGGGCAAGCCTGCGGAACCTAATGTAAAAACGCCGCCGGTCATTCCAAAACCCGATAAACGCAAAATAGCTTATGAAAAAGAGGTGAATGACATCGGTTTTGTGGAGCCAGAAAAGCCAGTCGATGAAAATCTGCAATCAGAGATTGATGCAAATGATAATCTAAAGGCAGATGATCTAGACACGCCTGCTGAAGATGAGCAAAAACCAGAGGCAAAACGGTTTGGCGCGGCTGCTGTTGAGGATGTCATTGCTGATGATGACGGGGCT
>DFSK01000165.1:429-846 GCA_002378605.1 Alphaproteobacteria bacterium UBA3439 | reverse complement strand
TGATGACGGGGCTAAAAATGATGTGCGTTCTCCGTCTGCATTAACCGCCCAAAACCAAAACCCAATCGTTGGGCCTAGTGATCATAGCGGCGCAACGACGCCGCAGGTTATCCTCGGCACGGCTCATCTTGATCCGCCATCAATCGCATCGTCGCATGGTGATGTTGTGTATTTAGGTACTGGTGGATGGGCAAAGAATCCCCAGATTGCAACGCTTGGCCAAGGGGTTGATCACATTATCTATTCGGTCGGTGTTGGCAAGATTCGAAATGGCTGGCAGCCTTCTGACGGTGCTCAAAAAATCCTGAATTTTGATATTGGCACCGATAAATTATGGTTTAAACAAGGAGGTGCTTATGACGGCTGGATCCATGATATTAAGGGGCTTTTATCGCGCATCCTTCAAGGCACCATTTC
>DFSK01000165.1:0-149 GCA_002378605.1 Alphaproteobacteria bacterium UBA3439 | reverse complement strand
TATGTGACCGCAGATAGCGGCACCGATGGTAATCCTGATGACGATATCATCACTTCGGTCGTGGTGGCCGGCCCGAAACATAAGCCCGTGAATGGGGTGATTCACCAGATTGAGCTGCATTTTCACCAGCCAGATGACCAGCGTGCCGC
>DFSK01000158.1:6561-10569 GCA_002378605.1 Alphaproteobacteria bacterium UBA3439 | reverse complement strand
TCTGTTGTGGTCATGCCATCTGTCGTGGTCATGCCGCTATCGGCGGGGTTTAGCAAATCATGCTTTGCGTTCGCGCCAACCTGATCAAGCAAACTGTCTAATCGATTGCAGAAATCAATGGTGGTTGGATGCCCCATGAAATGGGCGAATTTTTCCAAATCTTCGTCGCCACGCGGCAGGCTATGGGTCTGGTTATCGGCAATCATTTGCAGTCTGTGTTCGATGCGGCGCAGCTGGTGATAGGCGGTGCCAAGCGCGGCCGCTTGTTCATTTGTAATCCATTTGGCGGCGGCAAGCGCATCAAGCGCGGCAAGGCTGTTGCGATGCCGCAGCTTTTCATCCCGTCCGCCAGCAACAAGTTGCAGCACATGCGTGAAAAACTCGATTTGCCGAATGCCATTTTTGCCGGTCTTTAGGTTATAGCCGCGCCAGCCATTACCCTGCGGTGGACGGCGAAGCATGGTCTTCATGTCTTCCATCACCGTGTAATCAAGCGTTTTTCGCCATATAAAGGGCTGTATTTGCTCAAGAAAGCTGGCGCCAAGCGCAAGATCGCCTGCCACCGGCTGCGCGCGAATAAAGGCGGCGCGTTCCCATGTGCGGGCAATTGATTCATAATAGCTGATCGCTGCGGTCAGATCGATGCTAACCGCGGTTGCGCCCGGGTCGGGCCGAAGACGCAAATCCACACGCCAGCCAATGCCGTCACTTGTGGCGCTGCCAAGAAGACGGATCAGATCCCGCGTCATGGCGACAAAAAAAGGCTGAACAGCATCTCGATTGTCAAACGGCGCGTTTTGCGTGTCATGAAGCATGATTAAATCAATATCGGATGAAAAATTGAGTTCACCAGCACCTAATTTGCCAAGCGCAAGAACGGTCCAGCCGCATCCTGATAAATCCGAATCAAAACCCTTTATCTTGCCGCGTTGTGCAGCTTGGCGGAACAGATATTGGATCGTTTGCGACAAGACGGTTTGCGCTGCCTCGCTTAGCCATTGCATTTGTTGTGGCATGTCTTTGCGTCCGGCAAGATCGGATAGGGCCACCGCAAGCGCGGTTCTTTCACGCCAGATACGGATTGCCTGTAAAGCGGCTTTCTCGTCACCAGCCGATTGCATTGACGTGATAAAATGGGTTCTTGCAATATCAATCCGGCTTGCTGCTTGGCCGTTCAGGCAAGGGCCGACATCGTCGCCATGGCGCAAAGCAAGCCTTTGAAGATATTGGCTTGTCACCAGCATTGCCGCCAGATCATCTGGCTCATAGCCGCTTTGGGAAAGTGTGTTTTCCGGCCATTTCTGTGTGAATATCGCCGCAAAATCATCGCGAACAGCCTGATTGGCTGGATCAGCGATTGGCAAATTCGGGCAGATTTGGTCAAAATAGATCGGGTTTGTCATAAGGGGTAGTCTATCCGAAATGGTCAGCACTGCTAGCCCAAATTATCGCGGCAAAACTGGCCCTTTTGCAGTGCCAGATTGGCGGGGGTTTGACCAATGTCGAAAGGGACAGAAACTGAGGCTTGTGAATTGGCGGTTGTAAAATCCGGCAAGTTTGGCGATAAGCAGACATGGCAGATCAATCAGGTAACGGTAAAGCGGGCAAAAAAGGCCCATCGGGGCGCAGCTATCGCAATGCGACAGGGTTGACGCGCCAACCAAAAAAGATGCGCGGACGCAAAGTTTCGTCGCAGCGCTGGTTGACGCGTCAGCTCAATGATCCTTTTGTGGCCGAGGCCAAATCGCGTGGTTTTCGATCGCGTGCAGCGTTAAAGCTGGAGCAGATGGATGATCGCTATCATCTGTTGCAGCCGGGCATGGCCATTGTTGATCTGGGTTGTGCGCCTGGCGGCTGGTTGCAGGTGTCATCAATCCGCACCAAGCTTGGCCATGGCAAAGCGCGGCTTGTCGGGATTGACCTGCTGGATACCGAAGGCGTTGTTGGTGCCGATATTTTCACCGGCGATATGACCGATCCCGAAATGCTGGAAACGGTGCGGCTTGCCACTGGCGGGGCGGCAGATGGCGTTTTGAGTGATATGGCGGCAGATACAACCGGTCATCGTGCGACTGATCATTTGCGAACAACGGCCTTGCTTGAGGCGGCATTGGATTTTGCCATTGATGTTTTGAATAAAGACGGGTTTTTTCTGGCGAAATGTTTTCGTGGTGGCGCCGAAAAAACCTTGCTTGATGTGATGCAGCGTAATTTCAAGACGGTTCGGCATGTCAAGCCAGCCGCCAGCCGCGCTGAATCGGTCGAAAGCTATGTTCTTGCCACCGGCTTTCACGGCAATGGACGCGCCGAAGATATTGCGGCCGATATCGCAGCAGGAAGACGTGATGCTGACGGTGCATTAATCATGTAAAGATGTGCGGTTTTGCACTATCAATATGCGGTCGCTTTGCGTATAGTCCCGTGCCACCGGATGAACGGAAGGCACCCTATGAAAATTCGCGACGCTTTTACCTTTGACGATGTGCTTTTAGAGCCAGCGCGCTCGGCCGTATTGCCAGCCAATACTGATATCAGCACGCGCCTAACCCAGAAAATCAATCTTCGTGTTCCGCTTATGTCGGCGGCAATGGATACGGTTACTGAGCATGGTTTGGCCATTGCGATGGCGCAGGCTGGCGGTATTGGCGTTGTCCATAAGAATTTCACCATCGAAGAACAGGCGCTTGAAATTGCCATGGTGAAAAAATTTGAAGCCGGTATGGTTGTTAATCCGCTAACCATCGCGCCGAATCAGCCGCTTCGCGAAGCGCTGGAAATGATGGAACAGAACCGCATTAGCGGCATTCCGGTGGTTGAAGGTAATCAGCGGCTTGTCGGTATTCTAACCAATCGCGATGTGCGTTTTGCCACTGATCCGGGCCAAAGTGTTGCCGATCTGATGACCCGCAATGTTGTAACGGTTCGCGATGGTACAGCCCCTGATGAAGCGCGGCGTTTGCTGCATGAACATCGCATTGAAAAGCTGGTTGTTGTCGATGATACTGGTGCCTGTATCGGGTTGATTACAGTCAAGGATATGGAAAAGGCCCAGAATCACCCGCTGGCATCAAAAGATGATCGCGGGCGGCTTTTGGTAGCGGCGGCAACGGGAGCAGGGCCGGACGGCATTCGCCGCGCCGAAGCTTTGATCGCGGCTGGCGCTGATGTGATTGTCGTTGACACGGCGCATGGTCATTCCGAAGGTGTTTTAGAATCAGTCACCGCGGTGCGGAAGCTTGCCAATCATGTGCAGATCATTGGCGGCAATGTTGCCACGGCTGATGGCGCCAAGGCATTGATCGATTCTGGCGCTGATGCCGTCAAAGTGGGGATTGGGCCTGGATCAATCTGCACCACGCGCATGGTTGCTGGTGTTGGTGTGCCGCAATTGACCGCGATCATGGACGCGGCTGATGTATGTCACAAACAAAATATTCCAGTGATTGCCGACGGCGGCATCAAATATTCGGGTGACCTTGCCAAGGCGATTGCCGCCGGTGGTGACGTAGCGATGATCGGATCATTGCTTGCCGGAACTGATGAAACGCCGGGTGAGGTGTATCTTTATCAGGGACGTTCCTATAAGGCCTATCGCGGCATGGGATCAACCGGTGCAATGGCACGCGGGTCGGCTGACCGCTATTTTCAGGCTGAAATTTCGCAGCCGCTAAAACTTGTTCCCGAAGGTATCGAAGGCCAGGTTCCGTATAAGGGGCCAGTTGAAAATGTTTTGCATCAATTGCTTGGCGGTTTGCGGGCGGCAATGGGCTATACCGGTAATGAATCAATTGCCAAATTACAGGCCAATGCCAAATTCTTGCGTATTACCGGTGCCGGATTGGCGGAATCGCATGTGCATGATGTCACGATCACGCGTGAGGCGCCGAATTACCGACCTGGCATGTAGGCGCAATGCAGTCCGGCCTTGTCGGGCTGGCTGTTTTGTTTTGTTATCTTGTTTGCGGCCTGCAATGGGCCAGATGTGGAAAAATTCATCATGACGCCAGC
>DFSK01000158.1:1272-6167 GCA_002378605.1 Alphaproteobacteria bacterium UBA3439 | reverse complement strand
GATCTGTTCTGGAAAATTCAACGTGGACGGGCGCGGCTTGGGTGGCATTTGGCGGCGATTGATGCGCCAGCAAATCCGCGCAATATCACGCTTGCGGCCCTAGTGTTAATGGAACAGAAATCAGCCATTCTGCCCCAATTATTTTCTGCCGAAATCGCGCATGCGCCAGCGCCGCTTGATGACGGCGAACAGGCGCTGGTTACCACGCTTGAGACGCGCGATTTTACCGATCCTGCAATGCCTGACCATATTGCGCTTGAATGGCCTGAATGGTTGATGGCTGATGCCAAGGCTGGCCTTGGTGACGGGTTGGCGCGTGAATTGGCGGCATTGATTACCGAGGCGCCAACTGATGTACGGATTAACCCGCTAAAACAACCCGATCGACGCCGCCTTCGTGACCAGCTTGCCGGTCGTGGTATCAAAGGGCATCCAACGCGCCTATCGCCGCTCGGTGTCCGGCTGGAAAAGCGCACAAGGCTTGAAGATCTGCAAGAATGGAAAGCCGGCCTTTTTGATGTTCAAGATGAAGGCTCACAGCTTGCGGCGCTGCTTTGCGATGCGCGGCCGGGGATGCAGGTTGCCGATATCTGCGCAGGTGCTGGTGGTAAATCACTTGTTATGGCCGCAAAAATGGAAAATAAGGGCCGTATTCTGGCGCTTGATCCGGATGCTGAACGGCTGGAGAAAAGTGGCGAGAGACTGCGCCGCGCCGCCATTCATAATGTCGAGCGTAAGCTCGTTGCCGAAAAATGGTCAAACCGCACATGGCGCGGTAAATTTGACCGTGTTGTCGTTGATGCACCTTGTTCGGGGTCAGGCACATGGCGCCGTCAGGTTGATGCCAGATGGCAGCTTACCCCTGAAAAGCTGGACAAGATTAGAGATACACAGGCAATTTTGCTGGAAAAGGCGCGGGCGATGGTCGTTCCAGGTGGACGCATTATCTATATAACCTGTTCGGTTCTTGCCAGTGAAGGCGCTGATCTGATTAAACAATTTCTGGCCAATGCACCAGAAATTGAACTTGCCGATATTGCCGATATCTGGGGTGATACGATTGGCAAGATTGGTGGCGGGGCTTGCCCGCCAACCGATGACGGGCTGTTGCAGCTTTTGCCCGGACGTGATGGTACAGACGGGTTTTTCATTGCCGTTCTTCAGGCAAGGTTGCGTTAACGGCAATCTATTATAATGATCGAATAGGGCCGCATCATGCGGCTGGTGGTAAAGGAATAAAATATGTCCGATTCAATTCTCATTATTGATTTTGGCTCGCAGGTTACGCAATTGATTGCCCGCCGCCTTCGTGAAGCTGGTGTCTATACCGAAATTCTGCCCTGTACCACCGATGTTGAAAAGATCAGTGCCGCCGCACCAAATGGTATCATTCTATCGGGTGGGCCAAATTCGGTTGCGCTTGCCGATACACCGCGGGCGCCGCAAATTGTTTTTGATCTTGGCGTTCCGGTTCTCGGCATTTGCTATGGACAGCAAACCATGTGCGCGCAGCTTGGTGGTCGGGTTGAACCTGGAACAAGCCGCGAATTTGGAAGGGCAGCGCTTGAGATTGCCGCGCCTTGTTCACTGTTTGAAGGGTTTTGGCAGGTTGGTGGCCAGCATACGGTCTGGATGAGCCATGGCGACCATGTTGCCAAATTGCCCGATGGATTTTCTGTTGTTGCAACATCGGCAGGAGCGCCTTTTGCCGCGGTGGCGGATGAATCGCGTCACTATTACGGCGTGCAGTTTCATCCCGAGGTCGTGCATACCCAAAATGGCGCCGATTTATTGGCACGATTTGCCCTTGGCATTTGTGGCTGTACTGGCAGCTGGTCAATGGCGGCCTATCGCAGTCGCGCCATTGCTGCGATCCAGCAGCAGGTTGGCGACGCGCAGGTGATTTGTGGCCTGTCTGGCGGGGTTGATTCATCGGTTGCGGCGGTGTTGATCCATGAGGCGATTGGCGCGCAATTGACCTGTGTTTTTGTCGATCATGGCTTGCTTCGTGCGGGTGAAGCCGAAGAGGTGGTTCGCCTGTTTGGCGATCATTACAATATTCCGCTTATTCATAAAGACGCGTCCGATTTATTCTTGGGCCGTTTGCAAGGGGTCAGCGATCCAGAGGAAAAGCGCAAAATCATTGGCGCCAGCTTTATCGAAGTCTTTGACGGCGAAGCCAGCAAGATCAAGAATGTGCGGTTTTTGGCCCAAGGCACGCTTTATCCAGATGTGATCGAAAGCATTTCAGCCGCCGGAGGCAGCGCGGTAACGATTAAATCGCATCATAATGTTGGCGGGTTGCCTGATGATATGGCGCTTGATCTTGTCGAACCACTTCGCGAGCTATTTAAGGATGAGGTGCGCGAACTGGGCCGCGAACTCGGTCTTCCCGAAAGCCTTGTTGGGCGCCACCCGTTTCCGGGGCCTGGGCTTGCCATTCGCATTCCGGGTGATATCACGGTTGAAAAGCTGGATATTTTGCGGGCGGCTGATGCGGTTTATCTTGATGAAATTCGTAAAGCCGGTCTTTATGACGAAATCTGGCAGGCCTTTGCCGTTTTGTTGCCAGTTAAAACCGTTGGCGTGATGGGCGATGCGCGTTCATATGAATATGCTTGCGCCCTTCGGGCGGTGACCTCCAGCGATGGGATGACCGCCGACAGCTATGCTTTTAGCCATGAGTTTTTAAGCCGCGCGGCAACCCGCATTGTCAACGAAGTGCGCGGTGTGAACCGTGTGGTCTATGATGTGACATCAAAACCCCCGGGAACGATTGAGTGGGAATAGGAAATTAATTCTATTATTTTGTGATTAAGCGATAAGCTGAATTGAACTGACATTTGAAAAATCAGTCTGGTTCAGTTCAATGTTTGTTAGTGGGAACATTGAATGGAAAAAGATTTCATTATTGAAAATTTTACACCGCCACCGCACCCAAAAAACATTCAATTGAACGGAAGAACCGTTCGGCTAGAACCATTGGATGCGCTGAAACATGCTGAAGATCTGTTTCAATCAAATTCATTCGATCGTGAAGGCATGAATTGGAAATACTTGCCCTATGGCCCGTTTGAAAAAATAGAAGATTATGCAAATTGGTTGCAAGAAAAAGCGAAGAGCGATGATCCTTCGTTTTTTGCTATCATAAGGCTTTCCGATCATAAGGCAGTCGGCATCGCAAGCTTTCTAAGAATAAATCCCACTGATGGCTCAATCGAAGTCGGGCATATAAATTATTCTCCATTGCTACAAAAGACACGCGAAGGCACAGAAGCGATGTATCTGATGATGAAATGGGTATTTGAAAGCGGGTACAGGCGTTATGAATGGAAATGCAATGCTTTAAACGCGAAGAGCCGATATGCCGCGCAAAGGTTGGGCTTTTCCTACGAAGGTGTTTTCAGGCAAATGGCGATCAACAAAGGCAAAAACAGAAATACAGCCTGGTTTGCGGCAATTGATAAAGAATGGAATGCTCTTAAAGAGAGTTATGAAATTTATCTTTCAGACGATAATTTTGACATTGAGCAAAAACCCAAACGATCGCTCTCTGACCTTACAAAACCAATATTATATAAGCTGGATAACAAAGAGTTTGGTTGAGTCCCAAACACCGGACAATTGGGACATTTTTAAGCGATTGGGACGTTTTTACGTCTCATCCAACGGTTCTTTTGCTTTTCATTGGCGCCGCATAGGCAGATGATTTGATCCTTGCTTTGTCAATTCTGTCCGCAAGCGCAAAGGTCATGCCGCAGCCCAGAAAATTATCTGGCGATTGCAGCCAGTCATTTTGCGCCAAGCCCTGCAGCAGTGCCTGCAAGCATGATGTTATTGCTATAGGGCATGATTGGCTGGCAAATCGCTGGCAAACAAGGTCATGTGAATAACCGGCCAAGGAATAACCGACCTTCGGTGAACCAATTATATCATGTCTGCCTTGTGGCTGGATGCGTCTTTACCGATCACGACGTTATTATATCCGTTCTTGTTTCAATTTTTTAAACCTGCTTAAGATCGCAATTGGTTGCCCCTTCGGATGCGACAAAAGGGCGGAATATCGGCTCTATCACCAAAATGGAGAGACATTGAAACCCAAATCTAGAGACAGATTTATGGTGTCTGAAGATACCGAAAAACGATTGAAAAACTTGGCCCTTATTCTGGGTATCCTTGGCGCGATTGCGGTCGTGTTTGACCTTTATCCTCTAACAATGTTTTTATCCTTTCCCTTTTGCCTGATCTGGATTTATTGCGGATGGCTGCGGTCTGAGCCACAATTGAAATGGATCAATATCGTATTTTTACTGGTCTATGGCTTTGGTATTGCGCGTTATTTCTGGCTTTATTCGCTGTAAGGGGCATCAAAGATATGGGCAGAGGAAACAACGGCCATGATGAAAAGAGTGATCATCAAACCTGTTGCCGGCGATGAAGCCGGCGATTTATTGCGGCAGTCTGATGATTATATGGCTTCGCTCTATCCGACTGAAAGTAACCATCTTGTCGACCCTGACGCCCTGCAAGGCGAAGGGGGGCGTTTTATCGGTGCCTTTATTGATGATGTTTGCGCGGGTTGTGTTGGTGTTCAGTTTTTTAAAGGCAGCCCGTCTTACGGTGAGATCAAACGGCTTTATGTTGATCCAGCCTATCGCGGCAAGGCAATTGCCAGCCAGCTAATGGCTGAAATTGAACATCTTATCCTTGCTCGAGGCATTAATATGGTACGGCTTGAAACGGGGGTTTTACAAAAGGCGGCGATTGGCCTTTATGAATCTTTGGGCTATTATCATATCCAACCATTTGGCATCTATCTTCATGATCCGTTGAGCTTGTTTATGGAAAAGCATCTAGTGACAGCGGCACCGACCTGACTGTTGATGCCCCTGACT
>DFSK01000158.1:0-959 GCA_002378605.1 Alphaproteobacteria bacterium UBA3439 | reverse complement strand
TGATGCCCCTGACTGTTGATGCCAGTCTGATAATTTGAGTGATTACCGCATGATTTGTCAGATGATGAAAATTATTGCGGGGATCAGAGGTGATGATGCTTTTTGCCTATTTAACAGGTTTTGCCCTAAGTTTTTCATTGATTCTGGCCATTGGGTCGCAAAATGCCTTTGTTTTGCGTCAGGCTATTCTTCGTCAGCATATTGGGGCCATTGTCCTGTTCTGTGCGGTCTCAGATGCGCTGTTGATTATGGTTGGCGTTGGCGGGTTATCGCTTTTAATTGCTGATTTTGTTGATCAGCTGGCGCCATGGCTATTTGGCGGCGCGGCGATCTGGCTTGCCGGATATGGTGTTTTGCGTCTGCGTGATGCGCTTGGCAATCAGGCGCTGACCGCTGATGACCAGCCTGTTGGCAGCCTTGCCGCAAGCCTTGCTATGGCCGCCATTTTGACCTTTGGCAATCCGCATGTCTATCTTGATACGGTGGTGTTGATTGGCACTGTGTCATTGCAATTTGACGGTATGGCAAAAATGGCTTTTGCCGCTGGTGCAATGACGGCCAGTCTGGTGTTCTTCGTCGTTCTTGGCTATTGCGGTTATTTGCTGTCGGGCTTCATGCGGCGCCCACAATCTTGGCGGCTGCTAAATTCAGCTATTGCGCTCATTATGTTTGTGCTGGCGCTGGCCATGTTGCGTGCTGGCGGCTGGGTCTAACGGGACGGTTCTTGCCGCCCCATTTCAAGACTAATCATCCAGATCTTCTTCAAGGATGGAAATCTGAACATGGTAACAGGTCTCGCCATCTTCATTATCTTGAAACACCACACCGATAAATTCATCTTCCAGCATCAATTCGGCGGAATCATCCTTATTTTCACGACGCGCAAGCGTCAATTTATGATTGCCAAAACGCTGGCGTAAAAAGCGTTGGACTTTTGCGGTATCACTGGCGTTCATCGG
>DFSK01000035.1:716-2844 GCA_002378605.1 Alphaproteobacteria bacterium UBA3439 | reverse complement strand
GCAAATGATTAGGCTTGGCAAATATCCAAAACTCACCCTATAGATAAAGCCTGTTTGGCAGGTTCACGCGAATAGAATTGGCAGGGGAGGCCGCATAATGTCTTTTGATTTTGACGAGATCATTGACCGCGTCGGGACTCATTCATCAAAATGGGACACGGTCGAATCAAAATATGGCGTTTCGCCCGAAACCGGCATTCCGATGTGGGTTGCCGATATGGATTTTCGCGCCCCGCCTGCGGTTCAATCGGCTTTGGCTGCTGCCCTCGATCACGGCGTTCATGGTTATTTTGGTGATGATAGTGACTATCGTGCGGCCTTGATCGGCTGGATGAAGCGGCGCCATCACTGGAATGTTGAACCTGACTGGATCATCAATGCGCATGGTCTTGGCAATGCCATCAGCCTTTGCCTGAATGCCTATAGCGCGCCTGGTGATGGGGTGATCGTCTTTGCGCCGGTTTATCATGCGTTTGCCCGTATTATCAAAGGCACTGATCGCCGCCTTGTTGAATCGCCATTGGTTCAGCGTGATGGTCGCTATCATATGGATCTGGACGCGCTTGCGGCCAGTCTGACCGGCGATGAAAAAATCATTCTATTTTGCTCGCCGCATAATCCGGGCGGCAGAGTTTGGTCGCCTGAGGAATTGCAACAGCTTGCTGATTTCTGCGAAACGCATGACCTGACGCTGATCAGTGATGAGGTGCATAATGACCTTGTTTACAAGGGTAATCAGCATCATGTCCTCGCAAAGGCAGTGCCATCAATAAGGCACCGGCTTGTCACGCTTGTGGCGACAACCAAGACCTTTAATCTTGCTGGCTGTATGATTGGCAGCATGGTTGTCGCCGATGATGCCTTGCGTTCGCGTTTGGCGCGGGTGGCCTTTGCCGCTGCAGGAATGTCTTTTAACCGGATTGGCATGTTGATGTGTACCGCCGCATGGGAACATGGCGATGACTGGCTTGATGCGCTGCTTGATTATCTCGCAGAAAACAGACGTATTTTTGATGCGGCGATGGCTTTGATTCCGGGGGTGCGCTCAATGCCGATCGAGGCGACGTATCTTTGCTGGGTTGATTTTGCCGATACCGGCATGGATTGCGCCGAATTTACCCGCCGCGTTGAACAGCAGGCGCAGATTGCGGTCAATCACGGCAACAGTTTCGGCGTCGGTGGTGACAGTTTTTTACGGTTCAATATTGCCTGTCGGCGTGACCTTGTGATCGAGGCGGCAGAGCGGCTTAAAAACGCCTTTTCAGATCTGCAATAGACTGGTTAAGGGGGCATGCTGTTCATGCTAAATTCATGTAGGCCGTCCCGAAAGGTAACTTATGATTTGGTTTCTATCGCTATTTACGCGGGAATATGAACAACGTCAGGCATTGTTGATCATTTTCCTTGCTTCGTCTTTTTGGGGCGTCTTATGGGTGCCGATGCGCCATATCGAAGCGATGGGACTATCTGGCCTTTGGGTTGTGGTGCTATTTCATTTCCTGCCCGCCGTGGCGATGTTGCCGTTGATTGTCAAAGCTGCGCAATCATCACGCCGTGATTGGGGGCGGGCCGCTTTTGCCGGTGCCTTGATGGGGGCAGGCTTTGCGCTTTATGCGCTCGGACTTGTTGTGGCGTCGGTCACCAAAACGGTCATTTTGTTTTATATGACGCCAATTTGGTCAACGGTCATCGCCTATTTTGTGCTTCGCGAACGCGCTGGGTGGGGGCGTTGGCTTGCCATTGCTGCCGCGCTTGTGGGTTGCGCCCTTGTGACAGGGGTCAATCGTGACGAGTTGCGATTTGATCCGGCTGATTTATTGGGGCTTTTATCGGGACTTTTTTGGGCGTTGGGATCGGTTATGATCCGCCGCTATGATGGGTTGAATTTCGTCCATGTCAGCTTCTTACAATATCTATTTGGCGGGATCATGGCGCTGATTGCAGCCATTTATCTCGGCGATCCAATACCGCAGCTAGCGGTGTTACTGCAGGCCATTCCGCCAGCCTTTCTGGCTTCGGCGGTGGTGTTTTTGCCGTCGGTCTTGCTGATTTTCCGCATCATGCAATATGTTTCGCCTGGCCTTGTGGGTATTTTGATGCTGTCCGAGGCTTTGGTGGCGGCGGTTTC
>DFSK01000035.1:0-431 GCA_002378605.1 Alphaproteobacteria bacterium UBA3439 | reverse complement strand
GCAGCTTTCTGGCTTGGCGAAACATTGGCCCCAATGCAATGGATAGGGGTTGCTGCCATTCTGGCAACTGGTGTGTTCATCGGCTTTTATGAAGGCAAAGCGGTAAAATCGGCAAAGCCGGCATAAAGACGAAGAAGGCGCGCCGCTTAATGGCCGGTTTTGGCGTCGAGTGCCGAACGAATGGCGCTTAGGCGCGGTTCAAGACCTTCAGTGTCAAGCAATGACAGGCCAAGATTGCCAAGCTGATCCTGCCACTCAATCGTGCCAGCGGTCATTCTGCCAGCGATATTCAGATCGGCAAGGGTGATCGCCACTTCACGCATTTCGGCGGCGCGCCGAATGCCGTGGGTTGTCATACGTTCCATATTATAGGCGGCTTGGTCTTTCCAGCCATCTTTGGTTTGCGATGCGTCAAGCGAGGCTGCCACCTC
>DFSK01000005.1 GCA_002378605.1 Alphaproteobacteria bacterium UBA3439 | reverse complement strand
TCGACCGCTGATGCCGATTCAATGCCGGTTCGCCTTGCCGATGAATCGGTTTGTATTGGCCCGCCAAGCAGTGCCGAATCCTATCTGAATATTCCGGCTATTTTATCTGCGGTTGCCATCACTGGCGCCGATGCGGTGCATCCGGGCGTTGGTTTCCTATCAGAAAATGCCGATTTTGCCGAGATTGTTGCGGCACATGGATTGACATTTATCGGCCCCGAGCCGCGCCATATTCGCGCAATGGGTGACAAGGTCGAAGCCAAGATCACCGCTGCCGCTGCAGGCTTGCCACTCGTTCCGGGCTCACCCGGCGCCGTTCACACCCTTGCCGAGGCCCAGCGCATTGGCGCAGAAGTTGGTTATCCACTTTTGGTTAAGGCGGCTTCGGGTGGCGGGGGACGCGGCATGAAAGTGGCCGAAACCGCTGATCGACTTGGCGAAGCCTTTTCGGCTGCACGCGCCGAAGCCAAAGCCGCCTTTGGTGATGATACGGTTTATCTAGAGCGCTATCTTGGCCAGCCGCGCCATATCGAGGTGCAGGTAATTGCCGACTCGCATGGTAATGTTGTGCATCTTGGCGAACGCGAATGTTCGGTTCAGCGCCGTCACCAGAAATTATTCGAAGAAGCGCCATCGCCAGCCCTTTCCGCCGAACAGCGCGCGCGTATTGGTGGTATCGCCGCCGAAGCCACCCGCCAGATGGGATATCTTGGCGTCGGCACGATGGAATTCCTTTACGAGGATGGCGAATTCTTCTTTATCGAGATGAATACCCGCCTTCAGGTCGAGCACCCAATTACCGAAGAAATCACTGGCATTGATTTGGTACGCGAGCAAATTCGCATTGCAGCTGGTATGCCGCTGTCATTCACGCAAGAAGATGTGACCTTTACCGGCCATGCAATTGAATGCCGTATTAATGCCGAACATCCTGAAACCTTTATGCCAACACCGGGAAAAGTGACCGCCTTTCACGCTGCTGGTGGGCCGGGCGTTCGCGTTGAATCCTGCCTTTATTCAGGCTATTCGGTACCGCCCTATTATGACAGCCTGATTGCCAAGCTGATCGTTCATGGCGATGATCGTGACCATTGTCTGGCACGGTTGCGGCGCGCGTTGCAGGAATTTATTGTTGAGCCTATCCCAACAACGCTGACGCTTCATAAACGTCTTGTCGATGCCGATGCCATCAAAGATGGCAGCTATAATATCCGCTGGCTTGAAGAAGTGTTTTTGAACGAAGACTAAGCGTGCGGCTCTGTATTTAGAGGCATTGCATGGCTGATCACTATATCTATTCGCCCGAGACAATTATCAAAGCCTATTCGCTTGGGCTGTTTCCGATGGCCGATAGCCATGACAGTCTGGACATAAAATTCTATGATCCTGACCGGCGGGCGCTGATCCCGATTGATAATTCGCTTGGTCGCGGCGTTCATATTCCGCGGCGGCTGCAACGCCGTGTGCGCCAAGCGCCCTATGAGGTGACGTTGGATCGGGATTTCACCGCGGTCATTGACGCCTGCGCGGCACCAAGTGATCAACGCACCGATACATGGATCAATAAAGATATCCGCCAGCTTTATATCGCGCTTCACAAGATGGGCTTTGCCCATTCGATTGAGGTTTGGTCAGATGGCGCGCTTGTTGGCGGGCTGTACGGCGTGGCGTTGCGAGCGGCCTTTTTTGGCGAGTCGATGTTTTCGCGCAAAAGCGATGCCTCAAAAATTGCGCTTGTTCATTTAATGGCGCGGCTTAGCTATGGCAATTTCCTATTGCTTGATGCGCAATTCACCAATGATCATTTACAACAATTTGGCGTAACCGAGATCGACCGGTCAGATTTTCAAGGCCGCCTTGCCGAGGCGCTTGCTAGTGATGCTGATCTGCATTTTGACAAGCCAAGCTCGGCCTTGGTCATGCCCTATCTCGATAAACAGGCAAATCGCCACACCTAATCGGCAAAACAGGCAAGAAGCGTCAGATCATAAACCGGATGTTCAAGCGCCGATACCGCAGGGCTGGAGGAAAAAATCCAGCCTGAGAAAACCTGCTTTGGGGCAAGCCCATCATATCCACGATCACGAACCGTAATAAAAGCGGCATTTTCCGGCGGTTCTTCGGGCGGATGAAAGGCACAACGATTGATGGTGATTTCGAGCGTGCCATAAAAGCGCGCCGCGCCAACAGGCGCTTCAACGGTTGAAATACGGGCGGTAATCTTATCAAGCGCTTGCAATCGCGCCTTATCGCCGTCAATCCATGTCGCCGCACCAGCAGAGCCTGCCAACAAAGAGCCAAGGCAGGTAATTGTCACAAAGACGGCACGCCGCCGCCACGCGCTAATATGCCCGAATTTTGCGTGAATGGCAGACCAGGTAAGTTCTGGTTGGCGCATCACTTTACGCATGTTAATTCGCCGGATTATTGGGTGAGAACACGGCCTTGCCAAGAAGATCACTAAGGCTGATCGGATCGCGGGTATCATAAATCACCCCGCCCGCGCCAAGCGTATCAGTGGCGGCACCTGGCATCAATTCAAGATAATTTCCACCAAGAAGCGATGCTGCGGTGATTCGCGCGCTGCTATCGCTTGGAATTTTAATCGTTGGTTCAATCGCCATCGACACTTTGGCGACATAGGTGATGGGATCAAGCTGTTGCGCGGTGATCTGGCCAACCTTAATGCCGGAAATGCGAACATCATCACCAACCGACAGGCCCCCAGTGCTGCCAAATTCAGCGGCAATCTCATAGCCACCATTGCCTTTTACATCTGCCGCTTCATAGGCAAGCATGACAAAGCCGGCCGCAGCCAACAAAACGATGGCGCCCATAACGGTTTCCAAAGTATTGCGATGCATGGCTGTTATCTCCTAGTTACTTGATCCTAAAGGCATGATGCGGTGATGCAAATATGTCACCGCAGAATGATCACATGATTCAGGCTGGGTTCCAAGGCTCATAGTCACCAGTCGCTGGCTTTCGTTTTCCGCCCTTTAGCATATGGCCCTCAGGGCGATAGGCATGGCTGGTGCCAGTCACATTTGGTTGATGTTCTTGTTGCCACACATGCTTGTCATAGCCCCCAACCGGCGGCGGCGTTGATTCGGTATGATGCAGCCAGCCATGCCAATCGGCAGGCACCTTTGACGCTTCGGCAATCCCGTTATAACGGACATAGCGGCGCGGCGGCTTGCCTGCGCGGGCGCGGCGTTCTTCATAATAGCGGTTACCAAATTGGTCAGTGCCAATCTCGTTCGCAGTTAGCTTTAGCGTCATCAAAGTTACAAAATCCATTGAACGCCTGCCCTCTATGCTTTGCTGTTTTGGGTTTGTCTTTCGCCTGCCCCACTATAGGCGCAAGCAACCCAGCGCGTCCAGCCATCAACCAGCTGATGACCTAAAATATTTTCGCCCACCAAGGCAATTAACATTATCAGCCCCCGTGTCAGGCAGTCTGTTTTACCATCGCTTGAAAAACACATTTTTTTTGCCATATTCTTTGGTCAAATTTCCATATTATGTTACGTGCAAAAACAACTTTCCATCAGAGGCTTACTCTCAGAAGTGACACTTGATCGGCAAGAGTAAGAGCCTACATCAGGGCTTTTTTATGGCAATTTTTTGCGCTTTTGCGCATTTTGGCTATTGTCCATATCCTGCTAGATAATGTAGTTTAATACGCAGGCGCACGCTACATGTTGTGACTAAATCCATATCAAACATCGGTAAGATGAAGAAATTAAACAAAATTCCCAGCTTCATGAGTTGTGATATAAAACGTAATAAAGGAAAAGATAAATGCATTTTGAAAGACGGTTCACGACATCTGGTCAAGACGCCTACGCAAATATTGAATTTAGGTCAGCGACAAGTGAGATTCGCAACCCAGATGGTACAATCGTATTTCAGGCTGAAAATATTGAAGTCCCAGCCCAGTTTTCACAGGTTGCAACCGATATTCTGGCGCAGAAATACTTTCGCAAAGCCGGTGTTCCTGCAGCCCTAAAGCGGATCGAAGAAACATCAATCCCATCATGGCTATGGCGCAGCGAGGCCGATTCGGCCGCGCTTGCCAAGCTTCCTGAAAACCAGCGCTATTCTGGCGAAATGTCAGCCAAGCAGGTTTTTGACCGGCTTGCCGGCACATGGACCTATTGGGGCTGGAAAGGCGGCTATTTTACCACTGAAGAAGACGCCAAAACCTATTTTGACGAAATGCGTCACATGCTGGCAACGCAGATGGCCGCACCAAATTCGCCACAATGGTTTAACACCGGCATGCATTGGGCCTATGGAATTGACGGGCCAAGCCAAGGCCATTTTTATGTCGATTATAAATCTGGCAAGCTAACCCGCTCGACAGGTGCCTATGAGCATCCGCAGCCACATGCCTGTTTCATTCAATCAGTCAGCGATGATTTGGTGAATGAAGGCGGCATTATGGATTTGTGGGTTCGTGAAGCGCGCCTGTTCAAATATGGTTCAGGCACCGGCTCAAACTTCAGCCGCCTTCGCGGTGAGGGCGAAAGCCTGTCAGGTGGCGGCAAATCATCTGGCCTGATGAGCTTTTTGCGCATTGGTGACCGTGCAGCTGGCGCCATCAAGTCAGGCGGCACAACCCGCCGCGCGGCCAAAATGGTAACCGTTGATGTCGATCATCCAGATATTGAAGCCTATGTTGATTGGAAAGTCGTCGAAGAACAAAAGGTAGCCGCCCTTGTTGCTGGCTCAAAGCTGGCTCAAAAGCACATGACCGAAGTGATGGCGGCTTGCCATATCACCGAAGGGCT
>DFSK01000083.1:8149-11219 GCA_002378605.1 Alphaproteobacteria bacterium UBA3439 | reverse complement strand
CTTGGTGCGGCTCTTGCCAAGAAAGAAACAACTGACGAAAAATAAGACAGGCACATCAGCCAATCTATTTATCTTCAAGCCAGCCGATGCAGCCATCGGCTGGCTTTTTCTATGATTGGGCTTGGCTATGTTAATGAATTTTATCATTCTTATTAACGTTAGAAACCAATTCTAAGTTGACCCGCCATTTGCAAACAGGCATCCTTACGTCAGTTATTAAGCACGTTAGATTTAAGGGAGCGGACTCTGTGACACGGTCAGAACTTATCGCGAAATTAGCGGCTAAGAATCCAGCACTTTACCACCGTGATATTGAGCGGTTGGTTGGAACAATCCTTGATGAAATCGGCGGTGCGCTTGAACGTGGTGACAGGGTCGAGCTTCGTGGGTTTGGTGCCTTTTCAGTACGCGAGCGCAAAGCCCGCCTTGGACGCAATCCAAGAACCGGCTCAAGCGTAGAAGTGTCTGAAAAGAAAGTGCCTTTTTTCAAAATGGGCAAGGGCATGCGTGAGCGGTTAAACCGCTAGACGGATCGAATTATGCGAACATTAGGCCGCCTTTTATGGCTGAGCATCACCTTTTTGTTGGTTATGTTTACCATCCTGTTTGCCACTTCGAACAAAACCCTAACCACAGTTTATCTCTGGCCATTTGACAGCGCGCTAACCGCGCCAACATGGCTGTTGATTCTGTCCAGCTTTGTCATTGGCGGATTGCTGAGTGCTATATTGATTTGGGGGCAGTGGCTGGCGATTCGGGCAAAGCTATGGCGTCTTCAAGGACGTTTCAATAAATTGCAGGCGAAAACCGATAAATTGGCCGCCGAATCAATCACCCGGAAAGATGATGAATATAAGCATAGCCACGACCAGCAGGGTGAATTTGGCGCCCCGAACCAATTGACCGCCGATCGCCACCTTCGCTAAGCAACCACCGGATTCCGATTGTCATTCCTAATATAAGGCTCAAAAAGCAAAAGGATCATCCATGGCATCTCAGGTTAAAATCTGCGGCATATCAACGGCAAATGATTATATCATCTGCCGCGATGCCGGTGCGCGCTGGACAGGCATGGTCTATTATCCTGGATCGTCGCGGCATCTTGATCTGGCCAGCCTCGCAGCATTGGCGGATTGCGCCGATTTTGCTGGCCCTGATGCGCCTGAACGCGTACTGCTAAGCGTTGATATCGTTGGAGAAAAACTTATGCCGATCATCGAGGCGGCACGGCCAGATATGCTCCAACTTCATGGCAAAGAAACCTATCAGGATGTTGCCGATATCAAAGCCCGCACCGGCTTGCCGGTGATCAAGGCGATTGCCATTGAAACGGCGGCTGATCTTGACCAATGCGCCAAATGGGATGATCTTGCTGATTGGTTGCTGTTTGACGCCAAAGTCAAAGCTGGATTTCAGCCAGGCGGCACCGGACACCAGTTTGACTGGACGATCTTGGCCAATTATCGCGGGCGGTTACCATGGATGCTTGCAGGCGGGCTTGACCGCCAGAATGTAGCAAGTGCCATCAAAATCAGCGCGGCAAAGGCAGTCGATGTGTCATCAGGTGTCGAATCTTCTCCTGGAAAAAAGGACGCAGAACAGATTCATGCCTTTATTCGGGCGGCCCAATTGGTTTAAAACAATGGTGGGGGCCGCGTCGATATCGCCGACTTTACAGGATGAGAGCTTTTTATGAGCAAAACGAACGTTAACACATTCCGCAACCAGCCCGACGAGGCTGGCCGCTTTGGCATTCACGGTGGCCGCTTTGTCGCTGAAACGCTGATGCCGCTGATTTTGAATGTCGAAAAAGCCTACAAAGAAGCCACTGCCGATAAGTCATTTCAGCGTGAAATGCTCTATTACCAAAAGCATTATATTGGCCGCCCAAGCCCGCTCTATTTTGCCGAACGCATGACCGCGCATTTTGGTGGCGCCAAGCTTTATCTAAAACGGGATGAGCTGAACCATACTGGCGCGCACAAGATCAACAATGTTTTGGGTCAGGCGCTTCTTGCCAAGCGCATGGGCAAAACCAAAATCATTGCCGAAACCGGTGCAGGTCAGCATGGCGTTGCCACAGCAACAGCCTGTGCGCTTTTCAATATGGAATGCGAAGTCTTTATGGGCGCCGAAGATGTCGAGCGGCAAAAGCCGAATGTCGACCGGATGCGTCTTCTTGGCGCAAAAATCCATCCCGTTACCTCAGGTACCGGCACGCTAAAAGACGCGATGAATGAGGCGCTTCGCTATTGGGTGACCAATGCCGAAACGCATTTTTACATTATCGGCACCGCCGCAGGCCCACACCCCTATCCGCAAATGGTGCGTGATTTCCAATCGGTTATCGGCACCGAGGCACGCGAACAGATTCTCGAAGCTGAAGGCCGCCTTCCAAATGCGCTTGTCGCCTGTATTGGTGGCGGGTCAAATGCGATTGGGCTTTTCTATCCGTTCCTTGATGATACTGATGTGGCCATCTATGGTGTCGAAGCGGCTGGTAAAGGACTGGGTAGCGGCCTTCATGCAGCGTCACTTACCGGTGGGACACCCGGCATCCTGCACGGCAACCGCACCTATCTTTTGCAAAATGATGATGGGCAGATCACTGATGCCCATTCGATTTCGGCTGGTCTGGATTATCCGGGTATCGGGCCTGAACATTCATGGCTCCATGATATTGGCCGCGTTAATTATGTGAGTGCCACCGATGAAGAAGCGCTTGTCGCCTTTCAGCTTTGTGCGCGGCTTGAGGGCATTATTCCGGCGCTCGAACCATCACATGCGCTGGCCTATCTCAGCACCGTGATTGGCGACATGAATGCTGATGATATTGTCATCTTGAACATGTGTGGCCGTGGCGACAAGGATTTGGGCGCGGTGCTTCCAGTTCTTGAAAAACTAGGCCGGATGTAAGCCAAAGCCCATTTAGATTGGAAAAGAGATAATTATGGCAGGTCGCATCGATACCGCATTTGCAAAGGCCAAAGCCGAAAATCGCGGCAGTTTGGGCGTCTTTATCACCGCTGGTGACCCTGACGCCGCCACCACCGAAGCCTTGCTTGACGGG
>DFSK01000083.1:6754-7837 GCA_002378605.1 Alphaproteobacteria bacterium UBA3439 | reverse complement strand
CCAATGGCCGATGGCCCCGCCATTCAGGCCGCATCACTTCGGGCGTTAAAAGGCGGTATGACCTTGACCGCAACGCTTGAAATTGCGCGTAATTTCCGCCAACGCCACCCTGATATGCCACTTGTCCTGATGGGCTATTACAATCCGATCTATATCTATGGCAATGACCGGTTCATTGCCGATTCGGTGGCGGCGGGTGTTGATGGGCTGATCATCGTTGATTTACCGCCAGAAGAAGATTCAGAACTTTGTATTCCGGCACGCCATGCTGGCTTGAATGTTGTTCGGCTTATCACCCCAACAAGCAACGATCAGCGTTTGCCTGCTATTTTGGCGCAAGCCAGCGGGTTTGTGTATTATGTCTCAGTTACCGGTATTACCGGCATGGCAAGCGCCGCTGCGACCAGCATTGCCGATGCCTATCAGCGCATCCGCAAACAGACCAACCTTCCGATTGTGACCGGATTTGGCATCCGCACCCCCGAGCAGGCCGCCGAATCAGCAAGCTTGAGTGACGGCGCGGTTGTCGGGTCTGCCGTGGTCGATATCATTGCTGATGGCGTGGCAAATCCAACAAGTTCGGATGCCGCTGAAAACCGTGCGGCGATTGTCCGTAAAGTTGCCGCATTTGTCGGCGAACTTAGCGCTGCTATACGCGCATAGGGAGATTGCGATGAATTGGATTACAAATTCTGTCCTTCCCAAAATCAAGGCATGGGTTCAAGCCGACGATGTGCCGGATAATCTGTGGATCAAATGCAGCGCCTGTAGCCAGATGATTTTTCATCGCGAATATGAACAGGCTTTTAACTGCTGCGCCACATGCGGTCACCATGCCCCGCTTCCACCCGAACACCGGTTTGCCATGTTATTTGACGATGGCAAATATGATGTGATCACGCTGTCGCCTATCGACGATGATCCTTTGAAATTTCGCGACAGCAAGAAATATACTGACCGGCTTCGCGACACGCGTAACAAAACCGGCCTGCATGACGCGATTGCCGTCGCGGCAGGACTTATCAATGGATATCCTTGTGTTATTGCCGCGTTTGACTTCCGCTTTATGGGCGGATCAATGGG
>DFSK01000083.1:0-6457 GCA_002378605.1 Alphaproteobacteria bacterium UBA3439 | reverse complement strand
CGCATGGTTGGCAATGGCATCGTTCGCGCTGCCAAAGAAGCGGTTGCCCGCAGGGGAGCGCTAATCACCGTGCCATCAACTGGTGGCGCACGGATGCAAGAAGGCGTTTTATCACTCATGCAATTGCCGCGCACCATCGCCGCGGTTGAGCAGGTTCGTGATGCAGGCCTTCCTTATTTTGTTTTATTAGCGCATCCGACAACCGGCGGTGTCACCGCATCATTTGCCATGCTTGGCGATATTCAGATTGCCGAACCCGGTGCCATCATTGGCTTTGCCGGTCGCCGCGTGATCGAAGAAACGGTTCGTGAAAAACTGCCTGAAGATTTTCAGACAGCCGAATATCTGATGGATCATGGCATGGTCGATGCTGTTGTGCCACGCGCTGAACAGCCTGAATATATTGGCCGGCTTCTTGATTTCATGATGGGGTCGAAAGACAGCAGAAAGCGCGCCTAATGCCATCATCATCATCGGCAGCACTGGCCGCAGCAGACCGCGCCGCAGCGGCGCTTGACCGGCTGGCACGACTTCATCCAAAATTAATCGATCTTGGCCTTGATCGCAGCTTTGCCTTGCTTGAAAAGCTTGGCAATCCACATCATCATTTACCACCAACAATCCATGTCGCTGGCACCAATGGCAAAGGCTCGACAATCGCCTTTCTAAGAGCAATGGCCGAAGAAGCTGGCCTCACGGTTCATGTCTATAGTTCGCCGCATCTATGCCGTTTTAATGAGCGCATCCGGCTTGCCGGTTCACTGATTGACGATGGTGGGCTTGCCGATTTATTGGAAGAAGTCGAAACCGCCAATGGCGAAATGGCAGTGACGTTTTTCGAAGTCACCACAGCTGCCGCGATGCTGGCATTCGCGCGGGTGCCAGCCGATCTATTGCTTTTGGAAACCGGCCTTGGTGGCGCGCTTGATTCGACCAATGTACTAAAAGCCCCCCTTGCCACGATCATCACCCCGATTGCCCAAGATCACGAGCATTTTCTTGGCACTGACTTGGGCCAGATCGCCAGTCAAAAAGCCGGCATCATGCGGGCGAAAACACCCTGCTATAGCGCCGATCAACAGGCCGAAGCCATGCAGGTTCTGCTAGCGCATGCCGAAAATATCGGCACATCACTGCAGGTGGCAGGCCGTGATTTTCACGTGGCAGAAACCGATGATGGCGGCATTCACCTGTCATGCGCGGGTGAAGATTTCTTTCTTCCTGCACCGGGACTTCGCGGCCCACATCAGCTTGAAAATGCTGGACTTGCGGCGGCATGTCTTTTTGATCTTGCAGCAAAGAACATATTGCCATCACACGGTCAGACCCAAACGCCAAACGCGGTTGGCGCCGGCATTAAATCGGCCATATGGCCAGGGCGGGTGCACCCATTGAATGATGGCCTATTGGCAAAATTATGGCCGCATCGCCCAATCTGGCTTGATGGCGCGCATAATGCCCATGGAGCGCGGGCTTTGGCCAAAACACTTGGTCAAATTGATGGTGGAAAATGGAATATCATTTGCGGCGCATTAAATACGCGCGATCCGGCTGAATTTCTGGCGCCGCTTGCCGCCCTTGCCGGATCGGTTCGCTGTCTTGCCATCGCTGACCAGCCAGCCAGCCTGAGCGCTGCCGAAATGACCGATGCTGCAGTGGCGCAAGGGTTAGACGCCGCACCAGCAACAAGCATCATAACCGCATTTGACCAGCTAGACCCCGCCTATCCGGTTATTATTTGCGGATCGCTTTATCTTGCCGGTCAGGTTCTTGTGCAAAATAAAACGCTGCCCGATTAGGACAGCGTTCCACATCATTTTCATTCATATTGGCCTTAGATTGATTGATCAATCCAGCTTTCCAATTGGGATTTTGGCAGCGCGCCCATTTTTTCAGCGACAACTTCGCCATTTTTGAAAATCAGCAATGTTGGAATACCGCGAACATTGTATTTCTGCGGTGTCAGCGGGTTTTCGTCGATATTCAGCTTGACGATTGACAGGCTGTCTTTCTTTTCACCAGCAATTTCTTCAAGTGCAGGGCCAATCGCCTTGCACGGGCCGCACCATTCAGCCCAGAAATCAACCAATACAGGTTTGTCTGATTGCAGAACATCTGCGGAAAAATCGCTATCTGTGGTTTTTGACGTTGCCATTGTGATTCCATTTCATCGTAAAAATCTGCGGCGTATGTGCCGCTGCCTTCGCGGGTTTAAATTTATGGATTGGGTGCTGCCGCGTCAAGCTTGGCGTCACGAATATTTATCTATTATGACGGGCGCAAAGGGTCATGAGCTGCAAAAATGTCAGCCAATGCCTGTTCTCTGGCGTCATGGCCAATGGGCTGATAATCAAGCGTATCAACCCAGACAAGCCAGCATTCAATGTCCCGCCCAGGATAGATTTTCTGAAGAAGACCATCATAAAGCGCCATTTGATGAAGATAGCTTCGCGGTATCGCATTTTCGCGCGGCTGGCCGGTTTTGAAATCAGCCAAAATAATGCGCTTATCATCAATAAATAGCCGGTCGATCTGGCCAGCGATACCAATGCCATTTAAGCGCCCGTTAATCGGCACCTCGACCAACGCATCCTTGCTAAAAAGCGGGGCAAATGCAGGCAAATCAATAAGCGTCAACAGCTTGTCGATAAGGCTTGCCGCCATCGCGTCCGGCACATCACGGCTTTGGCCGGCGATCTGCACGGCCCGATCACGCCGCACGGCGGCATCAGTGGCGGGAAGCTGTTCAAGTAGCCGGTGCGCAAGCTTGCCATAGGCAAGGCCAATTTGACGGCTTTGCGCATTTTGTTTTGCAACGCCAGCCGCAAGCGATTGCGGATCATGATCAAGACCGGGCTGCGATGGCCGAATGGGGCGGCCTGATTTATCATCCATCGGCGCGGGACGAAATAACCAATCAGCCGTATCATCAACCGGTTTTTTAGGGGGCAGCTTTGGTTCTTTTTCACGCTTGTCATCAATTTTGGCGGTTTGTTCAGCGGTGATTGAAACCGTGCCATCTTCATTTTCAATGGCGGTTTTAGTTGCTTTGATCGCCGCACTTAACAGGGCGTAATCACTTCCATCTAGGCGGCGAACGCCATTTGGCTTTTCCCAGCCGCCAATCACCAAACCATCACGCGCACGCGTCATAGCGACATATAAAAGCCGGTTGTCTTCTTCGGTACGAAGCGTCGTTGCCGCCTGACGCGCCTCGTCGACAAAGGCAGGTCGCGCCAAATCAGATGGCGGCAACCAATAGTGAACAGACCCATCAGCGGCAGGTAAAACCGGTTCAGATTTTCCCCGACTAGCAAGCATATCGGGCAAAATCACAATTGGCGCTTCAAGCCCCTTTGCGCCATGAATGGTCATGATCCGCACCTCATCCGTACCTGATGCGTCCATATCCCGTTTGACCTCGCCGCCGCTGCTGCGGATTGCGGTCAGGAATTCGAGCAATGACACGCCGCCACCAAGGGCAAAATTCTGCGCCAGATTCAAGAAATGATCGAGCGATTCATCAACCGCACGGCCAAGCCGGTCACGGAATTTCTGGCGGCCACCATCGACAAGAACAAAGCTGAAAAAGCCGAAAACAGACTCATATTCAGCGCGGCTTTGCCACCGTGCCAATTGGTCGGCCATCTTGCCCAATGCACCATCGGCGCCGCGATGCGCCATCAGCCGTGACATCAAGCTGGCCTTTCCGCGGTTATATGCAAGGTCATAAAGCTGGTCTTCGCTCATCCCGAATAAAGGCGACTTCAAAACGGCGGCCAGTTGCAGATCATCATCGGCAAGATGCATCACATCGCCAAGCGCCAAAAGATCCTGAATCTCAATCTGTTCGGCAAGCTGCATCCGGTCAGCACCAGCCACCTGAACATTGGCAATTTGTAATGCCGATAATAACAGCTCGAAAAATCGGCCGCGTTTGCGAAGAAGAATCAAAATGTCACCAGCCCCGACAAGATCACCCGACGGCAAATGACGTTTGCCAATCCAGCTTTTGACGCGTCGCGCCAATTGGGTGGCAGCAAGCATTTCAGCGCCAAAATCATCATTACCCTTGACCACCGGCCATAATTCAACAAAGCCGCCTGCCCCGCTTCGGGCCATTTCATGCGTGGTGAAATCATCAATCCCGCCAAGATCGGGAATCGTTTTATTGACCAAATCCAGAATAGGGCTTGCCGACCGGAACGACACTGATAAAGGCACATCGCGGAAATCGGCTTGAATGGCTTTGGCGCGGCCCGACAGCTCACTTCGATTCTGATTCATGACCAGCGGGTCTGCGCCCTGAAAGGAATAGATCGATTGCTTGAAATCACCAACGGCAAACATTGTTCGCGGCAAGCTTGTCGCGGTAGATGCCCTATGTGGACTTGCCCCCTCGCCATCAAAAAATTCATCAACAAGCCGTCGAAGCAATTTCCATTGCGCCGGACTGGTATCCTGTGCCTCATCAATCAAGAGATGTTGGATACCATTATCTAATTTCCATGCCACCCATTGCGCGGCTTCGCTTGCCGCCAGCAGGTTATTGGTGCGGGTAATCAGGTCATTATAATCAAGCAAACCGCGTTGGGTTTTCAGGCGGCTATATTCCTGATTGAAGGCCATACCAAATCGGTAAAGCGCCATTGTCCGATCACGACATATCTGCGCTGCCCGATCAGGCAATAGCGGCTTAATCGTCTCAATCGCCTGTTTTTGGATCGCATCAATTTGTGGTGATGTTTTGCGAATATCGGCATTTGATAATTGCTTTCGTGGCTTCCCAGCGCTAAATAGCGCATCGACAAGAAATGATAATTTCTCGATTCTGCCTTCGCCAGTTTGCGCCAACCAAACAGCCATTTTGGCGCCGCGATCAATCTGGATTTTGGATTTAGATGTCTGCAAGGCCACCGATACTGCCCGCAGCTTTTCCACCTGAATCAAATCCAGCCTTGCCATCAGCATATCGCGTTCAGTGTCAGCAGAAACAACGCCAAGATCATCACGGAAATGAGATTCGATTTGCGCAAGGCAATCAGGTGAATCAAGCCCCACAGCGCGGTTGATAAAATCATTTACAATTTCATCAGCACGTCCCTCGCTTACGGCTTCGGCAATCAACAACACCGATGCGGCAAGTTCAGGGCTTGGGTGATATAAAATATTGGCGCGTGCCATGGCCTTTAAGCGGCTCTGTTCATCATCATCAGCAAGCTGAACATGCGGCGCAACACCAGCCTCAATCGGAAACCGCCGCAAAATTGACTGGCAAAAAGAATGCACGGTCTCGACACGCGGCCCATCATCATTATCCAAAATTTCGGCAAATAGGCTTCTTGCCCGACGGCGCATATCCTGACTTGGCGTATGAATGCCCATATTTTCCAGATCTTCGCCAAGCGCCTTGGCCGGAATAATTGCCCAATCGGCAAGACGTTTGAAAATACGGTTACGCATTTCAGCCGCCGCGGCGCGTGTATAGGTCACGCATAGAATAGCATCGGCTGGCGCGCCTGATAACAGCAAGCGTAGCACGCGATCGGTTAGCAATTTGGTTTTACCCGTTCCCGCATTTGCCGAGACAAAGACCGAAGCCGCCGGATCGGAAGCTTTGGCCTGATCTGCACTGGCGCGGGCAATCATCTTATTCATCGGCATTGTCTCCATAAAGCCATTCACGGCTTCGGCTTAAATGCTGATAGGGCTTAAATGGCGGAACATTGCTTGGGTCAAGTTCGCTTGGATAGGGGGTGTCGGCCCGATCAAAATAATTGGCCAACCTTTCAAGACGATCCCTAATTTCATCAATGTCAAATAAATCGGCAAAAGGTGTTTTAATTTCACCCGGCGCCGATTTTTTGCCACTTAACTGCCAATATTCCAATGATCTTATCTCGCCTGCAGGAAGTGACTCAAACCCGCCATCAAAAGCAATCAGCCCTTCAACTGCCAATTGGTTGCGAACGCCTTTTTTGATCAAGCTTCCGCTTGGCACAGTGCCCGTTTTATAATCGACAATCGTCCATTCCCCTTCTTTATCATATTCCAGTCGATCCGCCCGCGCGGTTAGCTTTACCGGCCCCTGATCCGCCTGCAAAAAAATCATCCCATTAATTTCGGCATAAATTGATTGCAAATCGTCACGGCGGCGATGTTCATTCTCGATAAACCATGCGGCCATCGCCTCAAATCTTGTCCACCAGAAATAGCGAATTGAGGGTTGACCAATCTGGCTGGCAAAATGTGTTTTGCCGAAATCCAGCAATTGTTCCAATGCGTCTGGCCCCAATTGACCAGTGGCATTTGCCTTGCTGAAATCGGCAAGCGCATCATGAAACAAAATACCGCGAAGCGCCGCATCAGCGCTGCGGTCAATATCATCAAGCGGTTTTAGCCGCAGAATTTTCTTGGCATAAATGGCATAGGGATCGGTAATCCAGATATCAATTTC
>DFSK01000154.1 GCA_002378605.1 Alphaproteobacteria bacterium UBA3439 | reverse complement strand
GGTCGTACAAATGGTCGTACATTCGACTTGCCGCGCGAGTCAGTAGGTGGCAGAATCTCTGGAGGTATTGGGCTATCGCAGTGGTGCCAACCCTTCTCGGCCGCACCATTTTCTCTCTTTTTGATATTTTTGAGCAATGCCAGCGCATCACCATCGGGCGGTGCGCGTGGGGTGTTTGTGTCATTGAGGCAAGTGGCGGCCTTCTGACGGCAGGATCGCAAATACGCGTCCATAAGCGGTTGAATGGCCTGTTAGACCTACTACTGACTAGCCTTATGCCATAAACGGTAAGTTTTTTCAGGAATAGCTTAGACACAACAAATAATGCCACCAGTCATCGCTTCGTCATTGGCGTTATATTGTGGTCTTGGTGCGTTTGAATCTAAATCTGAGATTGAATAACTTGAAATTTTACCTACGACCATAAGTTTCCACGCTACAGGTTGACCGCTATTTGAGCCACCTGTCACTTGAAAACATCTAAGTAACGTGTTGCTTGTATTCGCGTTGACTCCAACTGCATGAACCTCAACAGTTCTGTTGTGCCCATCATAATGAAGATTCACGCATTTCCTTAGATTTATAGCTTCGCATAATTGATTTGCAATGCTGGTCACGGCTGCCTCCTACTATGGTGGGTCAGCAGCACATCTTGGCGGAAAACATTAACGGAGCCGAACACGACAAACGTCAATGCTGCAACTTGGAGGTTATGTGATTAGCTTGGCGACTGTCAATATGTCCCCATTTCACGCAGATCTTGGCCGATATGCGAATGTGAACGCCTGATCAGCAAATATTTTGCACGCCAGATTTCGCCTGGTTCTTGGGCTACTATGTTTCTGGTATTGAGACATGGCCGATATGTGCGTACCCAATCCAATTACTATTTTCGGATGAATTGCGTGGAAAAATCAGCTATGCCAAATCTGCCGCTTGCCCATATTTTGATCGTCAGCCCGACCAAAAGCCTGCGCAAACGGCGCCGTTTGGCGGTACGGTTATTCATGTTTTTTTTAAGCATTGCCTTGATTATAGGCTGGATAATCATGGAAAAATCTATATAGGCGATCAATAAATATCACCGAGTGCGTTCAATGGAATATAGACAAGATGAACGGCAATGACGAAGAGTGATACTCTATCCAAACTCACCGAGCAGGAAATCGACGCCTTAGCCAATGTTGATTTGGACATGCCGTCATCCAAGGTGAGATCGCGCATATTTTTGACGCTTGGGGCATTTGTTTTGTTGTCTTTGGGGCTTTGCGGATATGTGTCTCTTAACGTCGATCTCTTTGTCGATGCGAGTGGCAATCTAAGCGCCTTTGATTTGGCAGCCGCCAAAGTGGAAGTCTATAAAAGACTGCTCCAAGCAAGCATTCTAACGCTCATCGTTCTGTTGGCTGGCTTTTTCAATTTCTTTTTCACGCTCGCCGCTTTTTCCGTTTTCGTCATTTCACTTTTCAGTCTGATCGAAGATTTTTCATCTCGGTTGGCGTTGGGAGCAACCGACCTTTCCCATGCCACCATTATCGTCATCACAATTCGAATAATGGCGATTGCTGTGCTGAGTAACCTTGTCCATTACATCGTAAGACGAAGCTGAATCTGGAAAAGGCATAGGGCCATCTTTGTCGCCCTATTGACATGGTAAAGTTGCGATGAGCGTGACAAATTACCGGCGTTCGTCGCGGCCTTATAATTTATGATTTGCGATCGCCAAATCATAATTTGATTGAAGGTTTTCCGTGATGTTTTCCAGTTTTTCCTGAAATGCCTTTTCTGTGTCAAACATCTCACAATCAACGGTGATAAGGGCCTGGCCATCTTGCATAACTGATCTTCGGCCCGTCTCGCGGTCAATTGAAATATTGCGTTCACTATTGTCGGTGGTCAATTTCCAGCTGATCGACAACATGTTGGTCTCATAGGGAATGCCGCGGCGCGTTGCCTGCATGTCAATATCATCATTTGTTCGCTGCCAAATAATCGTTGAAACTCGTTTATCGTCAAACCAATGCGCGACTACCGATGATAAAGGCTCATCCTTGGCTGTCCAGCTCGATAAAAGTTCGCCTTGATCGGCGCAGACAAGACCTTTTTCGGCTACCGCAGCAAGGGTTTGGATTGGCACCATTACGCTCGCCATGAACAGGCATAGCGTTGTACATAAAATAGCTTTCATGGCAATGTTTAACGGCGCGGTTTCGCGCAATTATAGCGGCGGTCACTCAATTTAAAGACCTGTCACCAAACCAAAAACCGCGTCCGTTCCCCTTTTAAAATGATTATCCGGTAAATTCAGGCCCTGGAGCCGGTAGCTGAATGCACAGCAAAGCGATTGATTATGGTAAATCAACGGTCAGAATTGCCCCGCCAGCAATCGGTGCGAGGTCAATTTTGGCGTTTATTTTTCTGGCGCGCATCATCATGTTGCTGATCCCAAACCCGCCTTCGCGTTCGCCCTCAAAGCTTTTGCCGCCACTGTTTTCGATGGTGATGGTGAATTGGTTTTCGGTGGTTTTTGTGGCCGAAACAACCAAGGTTTTACAATCTGCACGCACAATCGCATTGTGAAGTGCCTCTTGGATTATGCGCGTTATTTCAAGAACAGTCGCTGACCTAATTTTTGGATAATCCATCAAGACGAGAAGTGACCAGTCAATCGCCACCCTCGAATGTGGAATATGATCGACAACCTGCTGTCGTAACGTTCCAAGCGCGGTAAATAAATCTTCTTCCGATTGTTCGCGCTGACCAAGAATGATTCGGACTTCATTAATGGCAAAGCGGCTAAGCTTGTTAATATCTGCAAGCGCGGTTTTCGGCTTTTCCTGCGACAGAATATTTACAATCGACAGATAATTCAAAACACCATCATGCAGCTCTGAGTGAACTTGCAGCATGGCTTGCGATTGCGCCCGTTCTTTTTCCAAAAGCAAATTATTGGCGGCAAGCTGGCTTCGTGATCGTGCAACCACGCTGATATATAAAGTACCAACACAAAAGATTACGGCAACCGTGCCAGCATGTACCAAAATAATACCGTCGGATATCAGGCCAAACCGATAGGCGGCATCATGTCCCAATGTCGTCAGAATGGCCATCATGGCAGTAAAATAAATGCCCGAATTCTTATTCCCGAGCCAGAAGAAGCGATAAAAACTTTTTGCCGCAACATAAAGAACAA
>DFSK01000174.1:18591-25125 GCA_002378605.1 Alphaproteobacteria bacterium UBA3439 | reverse complement strand
GACCGGTTCAAAAGCAATTTTGGCAATGCCTTGATAAGCCCCGGATTGTTCAGCACGACAACCGACGAATCCGACAATACGCCAGCATTGCCATATGAGGTTTCGCGGCCCGGCTGTCGCCGGTCGATCAAGCGTACCTGATGCCCATCAAGCTGAAGCTGTAAAGCCGCCGCAACGCCAACAATGCCGCCGCCAATCACAATTATTGATTTCTTCATCCCCGACGCTCCGCAAAATCCGTTTCGTGCTGTTTTACAATCATCACTTTATGATTGGCTAGATCACCATATTTACCAAACATAATGCCACCCCGCCAACGACCGCATAGGCCAAAGCTGTCCATAAATTCGGCCCAAGAACCAAATCACGCGATCGCACTCGAAACAGATTGGCACCGGTAATCACCGAAAGTGACGCAACCGAACTCATCGTTCCCGCGCCCCATCCGATTAGATGCGCCTGCATCAATAATGCCGGATGCACATCGGCATGACCACCGCTAAACACCGCCAGAAATGCCGTGCTGCTGATCACCGGATGGACCCCGACAACCGAGGCCAGCATCATACCAAGCGGCGTCATGATCAGCGCAAACCAGCCCGGAATAACGCCATCATAAAGGCTGGTAACAAGAGCGGTAAACGCGCCGGTTCGTGTTGCAAAATAGCCGATTAACATGGCCATACTGATAATCAAAATATCGTCAGCGATATTTCGCATGCTGCCTGATGTATCTTCGATGATGGGTTTGATCTGCGCCGGATAACGGATGAATTGCACCAATACCAGCACCGGCATCACCACAACCACCGCCGATAAAGCGGTGAAATCAAATAGCAACGCCGACCCAAGAACCGCCCCAAGCACCAGCAAAAGCCGCATCAAAACAGGTTTGAGACAGATCAGCGCAAGCCGTAATTGCCCGCCTGAAAATGACCGGTTCAATAGCGGCAATGAAATCGCCGCAAATAAAATGGCGGTCACCCCACCGATGCCAATTGCGATCCAAGAATTGGCCTTGCCAACAAAGCCCTGCCCAATCGCAAAAGCCACGAAAAAGGGCGACCAAGCCGCCGCTGTCACCATTCCGCGAAGCGCCGCCTCAGCAGCAAGCTGGCGACGCTGATCGTCAGCATCTTTGGGAATGGCTGCCGACAGAATCGCCAACGCGCCGGTATTGATGATGCCGCCAAAAATATTGGCCGCTAGATGCAACCCACCCGACGAGGCCGAGGCTGGTAATTGCGCCAGCGCGTCCTGCGTCCGGTGAACCGATGGCATCATTGAAGCGGTCGCACGCACCAATGCCATCGTTGGCAAAAGCGCCGTAAATATCAAAACATATCGGCCGCCGGTGGCCCACTCGTCGCCATCGGGGAAATGATCAAGAAGCGCCCACCCAACAACAACAAGCAATAGCAAGATCAGAACCGAATCATGCCGAAGGCGCGATAATGTCAAAATCACAAAGGCAATGAAGGCGATAACACCTAGATTGACCAATTCAATCAAATCGGTGCCAGTTGTCACCTGTATCAGCGCCGCCATCCATGCCACACATAACAGCCCAAGCCGAATATGGCCGATCATCGGCATTCGTGTTTCCCGCATATCAGAATCAATGCCCTATTCGACACGCCTTTCATTCCCGATTTTGGCCTTGATCATCATGGCATTAGCAAAATTGTCGCTGCAGGCCCCATCTGGAATGATGCGTTTGGTGAGTTTACGCAAAAGGTAATGTTACCCCCATGATCAAACACGAATTCGGGCAAAATTCCAAATATTAAACGCCATCAATAATATCATCGGCGGTATGGCCGCAGCACCCGATAGCTAGCCATTGGTCTCGGCTGCTGCAAGCGACTCCTCGGCCGCAAGCCAAGCCTGTTCAGCTTCAGCCAATGATTTATCAATTTTGGCAAGCTGGCTGGATAAGCGGGCAATCGCATCAGCATTGTCACTGTCATAGAAACCGGGCTTTGCCATTTCTACCGCAATGCCTTCTTTTTCGGCGGCAAGCGTCATCATCAGTTTTTCGCATTGTTTGACATTGGCGCGAAGCTGGCTGGTATTCTGGCGGCGAGCGCGGCCGGGTGATTGCGATTTGCCGCCTGATTTGTCACCTGATCGCGGCTGTACCTGATCATTTGATGCGGCTGTTTGATCATCACCATCACGCTGGGCGCGGGCGCCGCCCGCACCGCGACGCGCCAGCAATTGACGCTGGTAATCGGCCATATCGCCATCAAATGATGCGACTTTGCCATCTTGAACAATCCATAATTGATCAGCAATCATCTCGACAAGATGCGAATCATGGCTTACCAGAATCACCGTTCCTTCATAGGCATTTAACGCATGGACAAGCGCTTCGCGGCTTTCAATATCCAGATGATTTGTTGGCTCATCAAGAATCAGAATATGCGGCGCGTCAATCGCCGCCATCGCCATCAGCAAACGTGCCTTTTGCCCACCTGATAAACGTTCAACCGGATTATCGACGATATCAGCGTTAAAGCCAGCACCGCCAAGCCGTGCGCGTAATTTGGTTGGCAGTTCTTTTGGTCGCAATCGTTGCATATGCTGATAGGGGCTTTCCCCCGCGACAAGCTCGTCAAGCTGATGCTGGGCAAAAAATCCGATTCTTAATTTCCCTGATTTCTTGACCGATCCTGATAATGGCTGCAATCGTCCGGCAAACAGCTTTGACAAGGTTGATTTACCCTCACCATTTGCCCCAAGAAGTGCAATGCGGTCATCGGCATCAAGGCGCAGATCTAGCTTGCGCAAAACCGGCTTTTGATCATAGCCAACTGCCACATCTTCAAGCACCAGCAAAGGCGGCGGCAATTCTTCGGGCGTTGGAAAGCGGAATGGCGATACCGCCTGTTCAGACAACGCCATGATTGGCTGCATTTTTTCAAGCTGTTTGAGGCGTGATTGCGCCTGACGTGCCTTTGACGCCTTATAGCGAAACCGGTCGACAAATGATTGGATATGCTGTCGCTGAGCGTCCTGTTTGCGCGCCATCGATTGCTGCTGTTCAAGCTTCATTCGGCGTTCGGTATCAAACTGGTCATAACTGCCAGTATAATAGCCAAGCTTGCGGTCGGTCAGATGCAAAATGCCGGTAACCGACCGGTTTAGCAATTGCCGGTCATGCGAAATCACCAAAACCGTATGCCGGTATTTCGCCAAAAACGCCTCAAGCCAGACCGCGCCTTCGAGATCAAGATAGTTCGTTGGCTCGTCAAGAAGCAGCAAATCAGGCTGCGAAAACAGCACCGCCGCCAGCGCCACCCGCATTCGCCAACCACCCGAAAATTCATGGCATGGACGCGCCTGCGCTTCAGTATCAAAGCCAAGTCCTGATAGAATTGAGGCTGCGCGCGCTTCGGCAGAATAGGCGTCAATATCGGAAAGGCGTGTGTAGATATCGGCAATACGGTTCGGATCGGTTGCCGTTTCAGCTTCGGCAAAAAGCTGGGCGCGTTCGCCATCTGCTGCCAAAACCGTATCAAGAAGGCTGATATCACTTGCAGGGGCTTCTTGATCGACACCGCCAATGCGAAATTGCTGGGGATATTCGATCTGGCCTGAATCAAGGGCCCATTCGCCGCGGATCAACCGGAAAAGCGATGTTTTGCCCGTACCGTTGCGTCCGACGATGCCCACCTTATGGCCGGTCGGAATCACCGCGGACGCATTTTCAAACAGCGGTTTTCCCTCAATGGAAAAAGATAGATTTTGAATTTTTAGCATGGGTCAGACTGGTGCCTTGCTGCCGGTCATTTGTCAATGACATGCAGCGTCATATCGCAAAAAAAGATCAACCGGCGAGTGCCGTCCGGTCAATCACTTCCCAATAAGGCGACCTTCCATATAGGCCCGATATGAAATCAACAAAAACACGCGTGCGTTTTGGCAAGATCGTTGTTTTCGGATAGACCACGAAAATATCAAAACCGCTCCAGTCATAATCTGGGAATAGCGGCTGCAAAAGGCCTTTGTTGATCGCCTCATAATGCAAAAAGGTTGGCAATGACACCATGCCAAGACCCGCAATGGCAAGATCGCGAAGCACATCACCATTATTGGCCGACATGCGCGGCGTGATATTCAGGCTGCCAGCCTTACCATCCGGCCCAACATAATGCCAATCATGCGGGCTTCGATCATTGGCATAGGCAAGTGCTGGCATTTTCGCCAAATCGTTTGGATGGGTTAGCTGGGGCCATTGTGAGATCAGGCTTGGCGCGGCAACTGGCAAAACACTGACCGATGAAATCTTTTTGGCAATCAGGCTGGAATCGGTAAGATTGCCAATGCGGATCGCCGCATCGAATCCCTCGGCAATCATATCCACCCGCTTATCACTTAAATCCATTTCAATATGAATCTCAGGATGCGCATGCATGAATTGCGCAATTGCTGTCGACATATGCGCAATCCCAAATGACAACGGAACACTGATCCGCAAAACGCCGCTCAACGCACCTCCGGCATTTTGCACTTCCTGTTCAGCATCTTCGAGAGTCGATAAAACCGTTTTCGCCCGCTGATAAAACAGCTGTCCGGTTTCATTCAGAAATAATCGCCTTGTTGAGCGCTGGATCAAGGCTGTACCAAGTCGAAGCTCAAGATCACGAAGCCTGCGGCTAACGGCCGAGACGGCAATCCCCATCCGGTCTGCGGCTTGCGTTAAGCTGCCTGTTTCCACAATCAGGACAAAGGCACGAAGTTCTTCAATTTGGCTCATATCGATAATATAATTTATTTTTCTGTTTATTAGAAATATATTTTTCGTTTTGCCCCCTTTATTTGTCAGGCGGGAAAGAATTATAAGTTATTCAGCCATGGGAGACCTCCCCCCTCTCATGGCTTTCTCCTCTCTGGGGCTTGGCCTAATGCCCGAGCGTCAAACAATGGAAGTAAAGCCATGGCCGCCGAAACCGTTTCTATCCTACGCATTGATTCGAGCATGCGACAGCATGGATCGGTCAGCCGCGACCTGGCTGAAGTGACCGTCGCCAAATTACGCGCTGAACTCGCTGATTCTGAAATTGTGTGGCGTGATCTAAAATCAGGGGTAGGCCATGTGAATAGCGCATGGCGTGACGCCAGCCTTGGCACCGCCGCCGCGCGATCAGCCGAGGAACGCGCCCTTCTGGCACAGTCAGACGCACTGAAAGCCGAAGTCGAGCGCGCTGACATCATGGTGCTTGCTGTTCCCATTTATAATTTCAGTATTCCTGCCGCGCTCAAGGCTTGGGTCGATATGGTGTGCCGTGACAATGTTGATGGTGCCACCGCAATCGGCAAAACCGACCCCAAGCATTACAAACACGCCATCGTGGTTCTAACATCAAACCATACGCTTGCCGGTGCTGATGACGAATTTGCAACAGGATTCATGCAGTTTATCCTAAAATTTATCGGCTGCACCGATATTGATATGGTCGATGCAACTGGTCTTGCCAATAACAAGCAAAATATCCTTCGCACCGCCAATGACCGGATTGATGCGATCTGTCAAACCGTGGCACGGCGCAACCTGTCCGCCGCTGCCGAATAGGTACCTTGCGGCGCTGTCGCTAGCCAGATATGCTAAGCCCATGCCGCCGCTTTTCGTGGCGCGTCGCCTGTAAATCAGGGGCAGATCATGCGCGAGGTTAACATCGAAGCAAGTTGGAAAAATCGGTTGGCGAGCGAATTTGCCGCCGATTATATGGGTGCGTTAAGCCAGTTTCTTCGCGCCGAAAAAGCCGCTGGGAAACATATATATCCGGCTGGAAGCGAAATTTTTGCGGCCTTTGACATGACCCCATTTGATAAGGTGAAAGTCGTGATCCTTGGTCAAGACCCCTATCATGGGGCAGGTCAGGCACAAGGCCTTAGCTTTTCCGTACGCCACGGTATCGCCCCGCCTCCATCTTTGCAGAATATCTATAAAGAATTGGCAAATGATCTTGGCCTGCCCCATCCGGGTCATGGCAATCTTGACTCTTGGGCAAACCAAGGCGTGCTTTTGCTGAATAGCTGTTTGACGGTTGAAGATGGCAAGGCCGCAGCGCATGCCGGTAAAGGGTGGGAGATATTTACCGATGCTGCCATCGCCGCCTTGAACGCCGATCGCGATCATCTGGTTTTTGTGCTTTGGGGGCGCAAGGCCCAGCAGAAAGGCAAACAGATTGACCGGCAACGCCATTTGGTCATTGAATCAGCACATCCATCACCTTTGTCAGCACATAATGGGTTTTGGGACAGCAAACCATTTTCAAAAACCAATGATTATCTTGCCAGCCACTCAATCACGCCAATTGACTGGCGGCTATAGATTGCCCAGATAACAACGCTGGTGCTGGTTGTTTTTTTCAAGTCAAACATGACAATTATCTATAAACTAAAACCAACATAGCCGCTTTACCGGTTTTGCCGATTATCGACTGCTTTTTAAAATAACTATTTCCGCACAAAACCAAAAGAATATGTAATGACAAATATTGGTGATCGATATTTGATGACCTATAT
>DFSK01000174.1:0-18327 GCA_002378605.1 Alphaproteobacteria bacterium UBA3439 | reverse complement strand
ATTTGATGACCTATATTTGATGATGGGGCCAGCCGATCCGATGCAAGATAACCCGCGCCTAGGCATTGCGCTGATGATTGCCACAACGGTTGTCTTTGCGGTTCAAGATGGTATTTCGCGATATCTTGCCGAAAATTATAACGTCATCACCGTTGTGACGATCCGCTATTTGTTTTTCATGTGTTTTGTACTGGTCTATAGCAGCCGCCAAAAAGGCGGTATTCGGCATGTGGCCAGCAGTGGCCAATTGCCATTACAGATTGGGCGGGGCTTGCTCCTTGTGGCGCAGATATGCATTGCGATCTTGAGCTTTAGCACCGTTGGGCTGGTTAATTTTCATGCCGTTTTTGCAAGTTACCCGCTGATGGTCATGGCACTTTCAGTGCCTATTCTTGGCGAAACAGTTGGTTGGCGACGCTGGCTGGCTGTTTGTGTCGGCTTTTGCGGCGTGTTGTTAATTCTAAGGCCGGGGACAGCGATGTTTAGCAGCGCCAGTATCCTGCCGGTTTTGGCCGCCTTCATGATGGCGGTCTATGGCATTTTAACCCGCTATGCCGCACGGCGCGATGCGGCCGAGACCAGCTTTTTCTGGACCGCAATGGCTGGCGGCATTGCCATGCTTTGTGTTGGCCCGTTTTTCTGGTTACCACCGGTTGGTAGTGATTGGGGATGGATGGGATTATTATGCCTAACCGGAACCGGCGGGCATTACCTGCTGATCAAAGCGTTTGATGCAACCAAGGCATCAACGATTCAGCCCTTTGCCTATTTGCAACTGGTCTTTGCCTCAAGCATTGGCATTCTGGTTTTTGCCGACTCACTTGATCCCATGTTGATTGTTGGCAGCAGCATCATTGTTAGTTCAGGCCTGTTTGCCCTGCAGCGCGAACGCAAGGTCAAAAGCCACTAGCCTGACTGGCCTGCCGGACGCGGCGACGAAACCGCAACCGTCATCCAGCAATCCTTGAACTGGCCTGAGGTGACTTTTTGCACAACCCATGAAAAATACAGAATTTCACCGCGGCGCGTTTCCATCAGGACGTCAAATTGCTGCCACATCTCGCCATCATTGGTTTGGCCTGACGCCGTGTTTGATCCGGTTTTTATGCTATGGGATTTATGGTTCAACAAAACGTCATAGCCGGGCCCTTTCAGCATCATGGCAAAGCGCGGAAACGGGCCGGTAATCTTGCGGTTTTGCGGATGCGCAAAGCTCCATGTCTGGCGGATGCCAAAATCGGCTTCGACAAGATCATTATTCTTGAGGCTCATAAGCTGGATCGCCACCACCTCGGCAGGCGCAATTGACGGGTCTGGCCGCACCAAATTATCAGCAAAGGCGACAACGGAAAACAGACCGGCCATCAGGCTGGACACCCCTGCCAAATAATAACGGCGAAAACACATCTTTTATCCAATCTCATCGCGAATGGTTGCTTAAGTCAGGATGACAACTTATCTCTAATATTGCAAATGCGGCATGGCGAAGCAAATATCCATGGTCAGGAACAGAGGTAAAAGCGAATGCATATTACGATTCAAGGCGCTGGCCGCGGCATTGGGCTTGCCCTTGCCCATCATGCCCTCGCCGCTGGCGCAACCGATCTTTATCTCACCACCCGCAATCCCGAACAAAGCGCGGGCTATGCGCAACTGCCACCATCATCCAAAATTCACTGGTTTGCGATGGATTTTCTGGATCCTGACAGCATTGCCAATACAGGCGAGGCAATCCTTGCCACGGCACCACATCTTGACCGGATCATTACCACCGCTGGCTTGCTTCATGATGGTGATTTGCAACCCGAAAAGCGGCTTGGTGCATTGACGCCTGATGCGATGCTGCAGCTATACCAGATCAATGCAATGGGGCCGATCCTATTTTTCAAATCACTATGGCCTGAATTGCGCCGGGCTCATCCGCTTGTCGCCGCCAGCATATCGGCGCGTGTCGGCTCAATTTCAGATAACCGGCTTGGCGGCTGGTACAGCTATCGGGCCAGCAAGGCCGCGTTAAATCAATATATGCGTACCCTTGCAATCGAGCTTGCCCGCTATAACCCCGATGCCACAATCGCAACGCTTCATCCGGGCACTGTTGATACAAATCTATCCCAGCCCTTTCGCGGACATCTTGCCAAGGGTCAATTGCAAACGCCGGCGCAAAGCGCGGCAAATCTGTGGGCGGTCCTCGATCATCTATCGCCAGAAGATAGCGGCGGGTTCTTTGCCTATGATGGCAAATCAATTCCCTATTGATCACGCTCCGGCGCGCCATCGGCAATCCGCCCGCGAAGCGTCAGCGGCAATTGCGCCATCATGAATAAAAGGCTGGCAGGCGCGGCAATAAAGGTTTTAAAAGCCACCCAATCGGCATCACTGGCATTGCGCCAGACCAATTCATTGGCAATGGCAAAACATAAAAAGAAAAGCCCCCATCTGCGGCTAAGCAAAAACCATGTTGGTGTCGTCAGGTGAAATTGTGTGCCGAAAAATTCACGCATCATCGCCCGCCTGAAAAAAAGCCCGCCAAGAAGGACAATTGCAAAAAGGCCATTGAAAATGGTCGGCTGGATTTTGATAAAAATGGCGGCGTTAAAATAGAGCGCAGCAAGCGTCATTCCGCCTGACATCAATAGTGAAAATAGCGCAAATCTTGCAAGGCGTCTGGTCTGCAACCAATTTGCGGCCATGACCAGCGCCCCAAGCCCAACCGAAATAACCGCGGCAGCAAAAAGCCCAAGAAATTCATAGCCAAGAAAAAATCCGGCAAGCGGCAAAATTTCCAGAAAGAACGACACCAGCTTCATTGGCGGATAGGATGCCATCAGCCCCTCAACCCGCCTAACGCGCAATCCATTTTTCGACGTCAAGCGGGCCAACCGCCGCCGCCGCTTTGCCGCGCAAAAACACAATCGTAACTGATCCGATTTCAATCCCGAATTTGCTGACATAGGCGCGGTTTATCGCAATATCTTCGCTTTGCCGGTAAATCCAGTCATCAAAATGCACATCCATTTTGCTGCCAGCCATATCAAGGGTCACATCATATTGCCAATTCAGGCCATTGCCGGAAATACGGCCTTCGGCCTGACCTTCGACATCATCCGCCCGCCCCTGATAGCGGAAACTGCCATCTTCGGCTCGGCCAAGGTTATCAATAGTCCAGATGCGCGAGGCTTTTTCGCCATCTTCATATAAGAAGGTTTCATCAAGCACCAACTGATTGCCAGTGATTGTCCCTTGCAGATTTACCCGAAATTGACGCCGCAAATTGCCAAACCGGTCTTCAAAAATACCCAAAGCGATTGTGTCACCGGCAAAAAACTCTTCAAGCACGAGCGAGGGGCGGCGTTCCGATAGATGCGTTACATCTTTTCGCGCACAGGCCGATAAAGCCGCAAAGGCACCAACCAATAACCCGGCTGTCAGAAACAGGCGCACTAATCCGCCAAATATCAACCTAGCCATGCTTCGTTTTTGTCGTGCCATATCACCCTCCCCATTGCGCTTCATTAGATTTCAATGCCAGCCTAGCAAACTAATGCAAATCTTGCTGATAAATTCGGTTTGGCACGCCAACAATGAACGCCACCACCCCTATCCGGCCTTATCAAGACCAGCCAAAAACCGGCTAGCATCAGCAGTGACGCCAGCCTGTTTTTCCGGCGCCATTTTGTCAAATGTGCGATAGATCATGCCAAGCCGCGGATTATTGCCAAGCTTTTCACGATGCCGATCCAGAAAATCCCAATAGAGATAATTAAATGGGCATGCATCTTCGCCTGATTTTTCCGTCACCTTATAACGGCAGTTTTTGCAGTAATTTGACATTCGGTTGATATAGGCACCACCAGCCGCATAGGGTTTGCTGGCAAGATAGCCACCATCGGCAAAAAGCGCCATTCCCGATACATTCGGCATCACCACCCATTCATAGGCGTCAACATAGACAATCAGAAACCATTCATTCACCGCCTGCGGCGATAAACCGGCAAGAAGCGCAAAATTACCAAGAACCATCAAACGCTGGATATGATGCGCATAAGACAGGGCATCGGTTTGCTGAATTGACTGGGCAAGGCAATTCATGTCGGTATTGCCAGTCCAGAAAAAATCGGGAAGCGGGCGCGTTGCTTGCAGAAAATTCGCCGCGGCATAGGCTGGCATTTTCAGCCAGTAAAGCCCGCGCACAAATTCGCGCCAGCCCAGAATCTGGCGGTTAAAGCCCTCAACCGCATTTAGCGGCGCATCGCCTCTATGATAGGCTGCCTCGGCTGCCCTGATGACTTCGATCGGCGATAATAATCCGGCATTCAGATAAAGACCGATATGGCTGTGATACATCCATGGCTCGCCCTCAATCATCGCATCTTGATAAGTGCCAAAAAGGGGTAGACGCTCAGCGATAAATTGATCAAGAACATCCAAGGCCTGATCGCGGGTAACGGCAAAATCAAATCCGGCCAATTGACCAAAATGATCGGCGCAACGCATCTCGACAAGAGCCAGAACTTCGGCTGTGATCGCATCTGGTGCAAAGCTGCTTGGCGGTGGAACAGCCAATCCGGCTTTTGGCGGCTGGCGATTATCGGCATCATAATTCCATTTGCCGCCAATTGGCTCATCGCCTTCCATCAGCACCTGATAACGCCGTCGCAAATCGCGATAGAAAAATTCCATGCGAAGTGATTTTCGTCCTTCAGCCCATTCGGCAAAATCATCAAGACTGCATAGAAATCTTGTATCGTCACGAATCTCGACAGGAAGGCCAAAATGCGCCTGCCAACCTGCCATTTCATCGGCAAGTCGATATTCCCCTGGTGCGGTGATGACAATCCGATCAGGGCCAAAGACGGCAATCGCATTGGCAACTTCGCCAGCAAGTGAGCCCGTATTGTCAGGATCATCAAGGCGGCGATAGCGAACCGCAATGCCGTCATCGCCAAGAGATTTGGCGAAATGGCGCATCGCTGAAAACAGGTAGGCTATTTTCCGCTTATGATGTTTGACATAGGTGACCTCGGCCATCACTTCGGCCATCAACACCAAATCTTTGTCCAAATCCAGATCTGTCAGGCTTGGCAAAGCGCGGCTTAGCTGATCACCAAGAACAAGCCGAAGCGTTTTCATGTTGTTTCGCGCAGTGCCGAAAAGGCCGCCAAGGCTGCCTCGCGTGATGCTTTGACATCAACGATCGGCTTTGGATAGGTTTCGCCAAGCCGGACACCAGCACCAGCAAGAACTTCGGCAGGTGCTTCCCATGGGTTGCAAAGATACGCATCGGGAAGATTGGCAAGTTCGGGGAGATAACGCCGGATATAATCACCATCAGAATCGAATTTCACCCCTTGGGTGATTGGATTGAAAATGCGGAAATAAGGCGCTGCATCAGCGCCACAACCGGCAATCCACTGCCATCCGGCGCTGTTATTGGCAAGATCAGCATCAACCAGACAATCCCAAAACCACGCCTCGCCATGGTGCCAATGGAGCCGCAGATTTTTCACCAGAAATGACCCGACAATCATCCGCACCCGATTATGCATATAGCCAGTTTGCCATAATTCGCGCATGCCAGCATCAACAACAGGATAGCCGGTCAATCCTTTTTGCCAACTTTTCAGCATGGCCGGATCATCACGCCAGTTAAAGCCATCAAAGCGCGGCTGTAGATTTTTACGCGGCAATTCGGGGAAATGATAGAGCAGCGAATGGGAAAATTCACGCCAGCCAAGTTCGGACAAGAAGTGGTCGCAATCACGATCCTGCCCAATGCCTGCATCCATTCTGTCTTTGGCGGCGTACCACACGGCATTTGGCGAAATCTCGCCCCAATGCAGATAGGCTGATAGCCGCGATACATTGCGCTTTGCGGGGAAATTACGGCCGTCCTTATAACCGTCAAGACCATCGTCAAGAAAGGCATAAAGCCGGTCATGCGCTGCCGCCTCGCCAATATCCCAAATCGCCGCCAGCCCGTCTTTCCAATCGCGTTCCGGCAAAAGACCAAGCGCATCGATTGCGCTTTGACCAGTGGCAAATCCGTCGCCATCAGCAATTGCTAAATTTGGTGGCACTGGCAAGGGACGGCGGGGTGCCGCGGCGGCAAGACAGCCGCGCCGGTAATAGGGCGTAAAGACCTTATAGGGGGTACCATCATTTTTCAGCACATCCCAAGGTTCCCAAAGAAGGGAACCATTACGGCTTTCAACTGCAAGGCCGCGCGCGGCGCATTGCGCCTTAATGGCGGCGTCGCGGGTAATTCGCCATGGCTCGTAAGCGCGATTCCAATAAAGCCCTGCCGCCGCAACAGCATCGGCCAGCTTGGCCAGAATTTCGGCTGGATTGCCTGATAGCACAATTAATTTACCACCAAGCGCCTGATTAAGCGCCGTCAAGGAATGATGAAGCCACCAGCGGCTGGCGCCGCCCATACGGTGATCACCAGCATTGGCATCATCAAGAATATAAACCGGAAGAACCGCGCCATTGGCCGCGGCCGCAGATAATGCTGGATTGTCGGAAAGTCTTAGATCCTGACGAAACCAATGAATATGAACCGAATCTGACATCGCCACCTTGAAACCTTACAATTTAACATATCTGAAATCACTCTAGGCGATATAGGCGTCACAAAGCGGAAAAACAAGGCGCATACCATCAGGCCATTATGGGATCAGCTAGCCATGATCGGCGAGAATGGTTTGCTTTTGGCGGCCAAGCCCATCAATTTCCAGCGTCATCACATCGCCATCTTGCAGATAGACCGGATCAGGCTTTTGCCCCATCCCAACCCCAGCTGGCGTGCCGGTGGCAATGATATCGCCCGGATGCAATGTCATCAATTCGGATAAATGCGCGATGATTTCGGCAATCGAAAAAATCATATCGGCCGAGCTACCATCCTGCATCAACTTGCCATTCACCGCCAATCGCATGGCCAATTTCTGCGGATCGGGAACCGCATCACGCGTCACCAGCCACGGCCCAACAGGCCCAAAATGATCACATGATTTGCCTTTGGTCCATTGGCCGGTCAGGTTCATCTGCATATGGCGTTCAGACACGTCATTCACGATGCAATAGCCAGCAACATGATCAAGCGCGGATTCGACGGCTACATATTTGGCGCGCGTGCCAATCACAACCGCCAGTTCAATTTCCCAATCACTTTGTGTTGAACCGCGTGGCATGATGATATCGTCATCTGGGCCATTGATTGACGATGTCGCCTTCATAAACACAATCGGATGCGCTGGGATGGGTAAACCGGTTTCACGCGCATGATCATGGAAATTCAGACCAATACAAATGAATTTGCCAACATTAGCAATGCAAGGGCCAATGCGCGGCGATCCAGCCACTCTGTCAAGGCTTGCCGGATTAAGCGCCCGCAACCGATCAAGGCTGGCATCATCAATCGAATTGGCGTCAATATCGGCAATATAATCTGATAAATCACGCAATCTGCCATCCGCATCAATAAGACCGGGTTTTTCCTGACCACTATTGCCATAACGAACAAGGCGCATCTTTACGTCTCCATGATAATATGGGTGATTGATTGACCGGGCTTTTACACAATCGCAATTGTTACAATGCTTTAGTCAGGGTCGCCACCGGTGGCAATGCGTTGACGAAGCGCATATTTTTGAATCTTTCCGGTCGATGTTTTGGGAATTGATTCAAAACGAAATTCACTTGGCACTTTAAAACCAGCAAGATTTTGACGGCACCAATCGCGCAGCTCATCACTGCTGGCGCCTTTGCCATCAATGATTTCGATAAAGGCGCAAGGGGTCTCGCCCCATTTTTCATGCGGCATCGCAACGACGGCAACATTGGCCACTGCGGGATGTTTATATAGAACATCCTCAACTTCGATTGACGAGATATTCTCGCCGCCAGATATGATAATATCTTTTGACCTGTCTTTTAACTGAACATAGCCATCGGGGTGAACAACCCCCAAATCACCCGAATGGAACCAGCCGCCAGCAAAGGCGCGTTCGGTCGATGGCGCATTTTTGAAATAGCCTTTCATGACAACATTGCCGCGCATCACAACCTCGCCAATCGTTGCGCCATCACGCGGCACCGGCACCATGCTGTCAGGATCAACAACATCAAGCCCTTCAAGCGCCAGATAACGAACTCCCTGACGCGCCTTCAATGCGGCCTGTTTGACATTATCCAAAAGATCCCATTCCGGATCCCAATCATTGACCACTGATGGCCCATAGGTTTCGGTCAGGCCATAGAGATGCGTGACGTTAAAACCGGCATCTTTCATGGCGGCAAGCACGGCTTCGGGTGGCGGCGCGGCAGCGGTAAAGAATTCGACATCATAATCCAGTTTGGCGCTTGCCGGTTTGCCAGCCACCACAAGCGACATGACAATTGGCGCGCCGCACATATGGCTGACCCGATGTTCCAGGATTGCATTCCAGATATCTTCGGCGCGAACATCGCGAAGACAGACATGCGTTCCCGAAATCGCCGAGATCGTCCAAGGGAAACACCAGCCATTGCAATGAAACATCGGCAAAGTCCAAAGATAGACTGCCTGTTTTTTCATTGATGCGGTTAGCGCATTTCCTTGTGCCAGCAAATAGGCGCCGCGGTGATGATAAACCACGCCTTTTGGATCGCCCGTTGTGCCTGATGTGTAATTGATCGAAATTGCATCCCATTCATCATTCGGCATTTTCCACGCAAAATCGGCATCACCCGACGCGATGAATGTTTCATATTCGGTCTCGTCATAGCCCGATCTTTGCCCGTCAAATTCGGCATCATCATAAATGATCAATTGCGGGTTGCCCTTGGCCAGCGCCAATGCGTCACGGACACGCGGCAAAAGCGCGATATCAACAATCAGAATTTTGGCTTCGGCATGATCAAGTTGAAAGGCGATCGTCGCCGCATCCAGCCGCGTATTCAGTGAATGCAGAACCGCGCCCGACATCGGCACGCCGTAATGGGCTTCGATCATTGCTGGTGTGTTTAACAGCATGACCGAGACTGTATCGCCGCGCCCAAGGCCTGCACCGGCAAGCACGCTTGCCAATTGTCGGCATCGCGCATAAAGCGCCGCATAATTGCGTCGCAAAGGCCCATGAATGATGGCGGTTTGATTGGGAAAGACCATCGCGGCACGCTCGAGGAATGTCAGCGGTGTCAAAGGTTGGTAATTTGCTGGATTCTGGTCAAGCCCGATATCATATGGATTTGTCAATTTGCCGTCCCCTTGCCGTCAAACAGCCTTGTCATTTACCATTTCGGCGCGCGCTTTTCGATAAAGGCATCAATGCCTTCGACAGCATCACGATGAAGCATATTTTCGACCATCACCCGCGACGCATATTCATAAGCATCAGCGATTGACAATTCACGTTGCGTGTAAAAAGCGCTTTTGCCAATGGCCAATGTCACCGGTGATTTGCTGGCAATCTTATGCGCCACAGCGGTGACATGATCGGTCAGATCAGCATCATCAACCACCGCATTGACAAGCCCGATTTCCGCAGCGCGCGCCGCTGGCACCATCTCACCGGTAAGCAGCATTTCCATGGCATGTTTCGCCCCGACATTGCGCGAAAGCGCCACCATCGGTGTTGAACAGAAAAGACCGATATGAACACCAGGTGTGCTAAACCGCGCTGATTGTGCGGCATAGGCAAGATCACAGCTTGCCACAAGCTGGCAACCCGCCGCCGTTGCCGTTGCCGCCACTTCGGCAATCACCGGTTTGGGATTTTGCAAGATTGCCTGCATGACCGACGAACAGCGCTTCAAAACATCAGTAAAATAGGCCTCACCCTGATCAGCATTGGCTCGGCCTGCGCTCATTTCTTTAAGGTCATGGCCGGCGCAAAAAGCAGGGCCATTGGCCGCCAAAATAATCACCCGAACGCTGGCATCGATTGCCGCGTCAGCCAATATTGTGCCAAGCCGGTCAAGCATTGCCTCAGACAGGGCATTGCGCCGCGCCGGATCATTTAGCGTCACGCGCAAGATACCGTCGGCATCTTTGTCTATCTGCAACAGCCCAGCTGCATCATGTTTTTTCGATAAATCCATCGCTTTACCACCTCGTCACTTATTCAACTCAAAAATCGCAGCAAAAACAACCGAGAAGTAAAGCCGCAGAAAATGCCCATATTCAGCTTGTCTCAAGGCGGCGTTCAAGCCAGCGCACACCCGCCGAAACAATGAGGATAACCACCAGATATTCAAGCACCAGAACCGTGTAGATTTCCAATGGCCGATATTCGGTAACGACTAGTTCATTCGCGCGGCGCGTAAGTTCCTGCATGCCGATCACCGATACCAGCGATGACATTTTCAACATATAGACAAGCTGGTTCCCAAGGGCTGGCAAAATGCGTTTGATTGCCTGCGGCAAGATCACATAGCGCATTGTGTCGCGGTAATTCAACGAAATCGAATGTGACGCCTCATATTGGCCACGGTCAATCGACTGGATTCCCGCGCGAAAAATTTCTGCCTGAAAAGCGCTATCGGAAATGGCCAATGCCAGAACCCCTGCCCAGAAAACCGAAATTGACAGACTGGCCACTTGCGGCAGGCCATAATAAACCCACAAGATCAGCACCAAAATGGGAATGGCGCGTACCAGTTCGACATAAATGCGGTTAATCGCTTTTGGCGCGCGGCGGTTTGACAAGGCTGGCAAGGCCACCAAAAGCCCAAGACAAATTGAAATACAGATTGCCGTGACTGACAGGCCGATCGTGTAATACAGACCATCGATCAGGAACGCCAGATTCTGGCGGCCGGTTTCAGTTGCCGGATTAACAACATACCATCCCCAATTGCCCGAACAGCCGCCAAGGCTGACAAGGCCAGCAAGCCCGAAAAGACGAATCAACGATGATGGCATCAAGGCCCAGAATTTAGACATTATAAATCGCATGATCTGATTGCTCCTAATGCCGCAAAATCTGGCTAAGGAACAATTTGCAACGATCACTTTCCGGCGCGGTGAAAAATGTTTTTGGCGAACCCATTTCAACAATCTTTCCATGATCCATGAATAGCATCATATCAGCAACCTGCCGCGCAAAGCCCATTTCATGGGTGACGCAAATCATTGTCATGCCACTATCGGCAAGCTCTTCGATCACATCCAGCACCTCGGCAATCATTTCCGGATCAAGTGCCGATGTTGGCTCGTCAAAAAGCATAATCTTTGGGGCCATGCAAAGCGCCCGCGCAATCGCCACACGTTGCTGCTGGCCGCCCGATAATTGCGCTGGATATTTACTGAATTGTTCGGGAATCCGCACACGCTCAAGATAATGCATCGCCAGATCGTGAGCATCAGCTTCGGCCATCTTGCGGGCGCGAACCGGCCCCAGCATCAGATTTTCCAGAATGGTCAAATGCGGAAACAGATTAAATTGCTGAAACACCATCCCGACATTATTGCGCAAGACGGCGCGGCCGGTGGGGCTGTCATCAACGACAATGCCGTCAATCCGAATTTCACCTGCCTCATGGCGCTCAAGCCGGTTAATACAGCGGATTAAAGTTGATTTACCCGAACCCGATGGCCCGCAAATCACCAGCTTTTGACCAAGCTTGATATCAAGTGATACAGCATCAAGCGCGCGGAACTGGCCAAAATATTTTGAAACATCCCTTACCTGAATAAAGGGCTGTGTTACGGGCTGGCTCATCGTGACTGTCACCTAAATTTCTATCATTACATAAGGGCAGATCATAAATGCGCCACAAGGAAGAGCCGGCCATCATGGCCACTCAAAGCTTGATCTCTGTTTATCCGATTCCGCGGTCACCGGCTAGCCCCCAATCGTTTTTGGCACAAGAAATCATAGTCAAAGCTTGCATTGTCCAAACAATACCCTATCTCTACATCTAGAAATTCTAATCGAAAAATTACCCCAATTTGAGTCCAAGGAGACTTTGTAAATGCGACTTCTAAAGATAATAGCCGCTCTTTTTGCGTTTGGCACGATGACTGCGCCAGTTCATGCGGCAAGCGTTTTGAATGAAATTCTGTCCGACGGGGTGCTTAAGGTTGGCACCACCGGCGATTGGAACCCAATGACCATGAAAGACACAGCGACAAACAGCTATACCGGCTATGATATTGATGTCATGACCGAGCTTGCAAAGGATCTGGGGGTAAAGGTCGAGTTTGTACCAACGGATTGGAAAACTTTGGTAAGCGGAGTCACATCAGGCAAATATCACATGACCGGTTCTGCCTCGATTTCACCCGGCCGCGCGAAAGCCGCTGGCTATTCAAACAGCTATTTTTCGCTGGCAACAGTGCCGCTAACATTGAAAAAGAATGCTGACAAATTCACCGATTGGGCCGATCTTGACAAAGCATCTGTTACCGTTGCCGCGACGCTTGGCACAACTCAGGAAAAACAGGTCAAGCAGTTCTTCCCAAATGCGAAATATAAAATTGTCGAAGCCCCTGCACGCGATTTCCAAGAAGTGCTAGCCGGCCGCGCCGACGCGCATATCACGTCAAATGTCGAAGCCTATAAGCTGGTCGCAAAATATCCAGAAATGATGGTCGTTCCCGTTTCAGCGCCAAAGGCACCAACACCAATTGCCATGCTGTTGCCACAAGCCGATCAGGTATGGATCAATTATGTGAATACATGGATTGCGCTGAAGACCGAGCGTGGCTTTTTTGCCGATCTTGGTCGCAAATGGCAGCTTGCCAACTAGCCTAACAAAACATCAAATCTGAAAAGAGGGGCAGTTTATGCCTCTCTTTTTTTAACCATTCCAACGCCATATCCAAATTTGCCGGACCCGTTTCATGCTTGTGCTTTATGACCTCCCGATAAGCAGCTATGGCTGCAAAACCCGCATTTTGCTTCGCCATAAGGGGCTTGATTGGACAAGCCTTGCCCCACCAGATGGCTATGGCAGTCCAGCCTATTGTAAGATTGTGCCATCAGGCACGATTCCAGCGTTGGTGCATGACGGTTTTACCCTTGGCGAGTCGGATGCCATTGCCGAATATTTGAACGAGCTGGCGCCTGAACCGGCAATGCTTCCTGAAACCATCAAAGAACGCGCAAAGGCACGCGCCTTGTCACGGTTTCACGACACCCGCATCGAGCCGCTGCTTCGCGCCTATTTTGGACAGGTCACACCGGCTAGCCGCAATGCCGATTTCATCGCCGAAAATGCCGCCCTTCTCCAGCGGCGCTTTGACCAGCTTGCGGCAATTGCGACGCCGTCACCGCTTTTGACCGGACCCAATCTTAGCCTTGCCGATTGCGGCTTTGCGCCAAGCTTTGCCATTCTTCATTGTTTACAGGGCTTGCTTGGCTTTGATCTTGTCCTACCCGCATCGATCAGGGCCTATGAAGCAGCTTTGTGCGCCCATCCATCGGTTCGTGATGAATATGCCGCTTATGTCAAAACATTGAATGAATGGGCCGCCGCCAAAATAACTGGCTAGCGACAATCGGCGATTTATGATGATTTCCTTTGACGCTGATTTCCTTTCGCGCCTAGGCTGGCAGTAATCTGGTAACAGGCAATCTTGGATAAAACAGGCTTGCTGCCACCCTCAATCATATTGGTCGTCACTGCCTATGCCTTTGTCTTTGGCCTTTCAAAATTTGCCGCCGCAGATGCGCGCCACAATCTTGATGATTGTTGCGCTGTTCATGTTTACCTGCATGGGTATTTTCATTCGGCTTTCTGCGGCCGAACTGCCCGTTATCGAAGTTGTGTTTTTCCGCAATGCGCTGGCGGTGGTTTTGTTATTACCACTGATCATGCGTGTTGGCTGGTCAAGCATCCGCATGCAAAAGCCAAAGCTATTTTTCCTGCGAGCAGTGATTAATTTTGGCGGTATGTTTTGCGGCTTTACCGCCCTTACCTTAATTCCGCTGGCGCAAATGACCGCGCTTAGTTTTACCGGCCCCTTATTTGTAACCATTGGCGCGGTTTTATTTCTTGGTGAAATCATTCGCGCGCGGCGGATCGCTGCTATCGCTGTTGGATTTCTGGGAACATTGATCATTTTGCAACCGGGCTTTACCGACATTTCGATTGGCGCGATGATGGCGCTTGCCAGCGCCTTATCAATTGCAATGGCGTCGCTGATCGTAAAAAAACTAACCGCAACCGAAACACCCGAAGCCATTGTGACCTGGATGGTGGCAATGCAGGCGCCGTTGGCATTGATACCGGCGATTAGGGTCTGGCAATGGCCAAGCCTTGAAAGCTGGGGCTATTTATGGGCAATGGCGCTTGCCGGAACGATTGCGCATCTATGTTTTACCCGCGCTTATCGGCTTGTTGATATTACCGCTTTGCAACCGCTTGAATTCATCAAATTGCCGTTTGCGGTTATTCTGGCATGGATGGTTTTTAGCGAATGGCCCGGATTATGGACATGGATTGGCGGGGCGGTTATTTTTGCCTCGACCGTCTATATCACCCAGCGTGAGGCGCGCGCCAAAAAATCGCTTCGGCCAAATGCCGGAGCCCGCGAAACGAAACTATAGCCTATCAGCGACGCGAAATGATGGCGTGACAATCGCCGCCCGCATCGGGCCGGTTTAATCAGCAGCCTGAACCGCCCAGTACAGCGGCGTGCCACAATCAAAAATCGTCAATGGCCCATCAGCTGTGGCACGGCTTTCCGGATAGATGACTGGCGCATCCTGTTTGACAAGAGTGATCCGGTCTTCATTAACCGGTAGGCGATAAAATCGCGGGCCATGCAATGAGGCAAAACCCTCAAGCTGATCAAGCGCATCTTCAGCTTCAAAAATATGCGCAAGGCACGACATGGTGTTAGGCGCGGTATAGATACCGGCACACCCACAAGCCATCAGCTTGGCAGCGTCTAGATGCGGCGCACTATCGGTACCAAGAAAGAAACTGCCATCACCGGAAATGGCCGCCGCAATCAAGGCGCGGCGGTGACTTTCGCGCTTGGCGACGGGCAAACAGTAATAATGCGGGCGAATGCCACCAGCCAAAATATGATTGCGATTGATGAATAGATGATGCGTTGTGATCGTGGCGGCAATATTGACACCGCCAGATCGGACATAATCAACACCATCACTGGTGGTCACATGTTCCAGCACGACCCGTAAATCGGGCACCCGCCGCCGCAACGGATCAAGAACGGTTTCGATGAACACCGCTTCACGGTCAAAAATATCAACTTGCGGATCGGTTACCTCGCCATGAACACAAAGCGGCAGGCCTATTGCGGCCATCTTTTCCAGAACCGCGATGACCTTGTCCAGATCGCGAACACCCGACGCTGAATTGGTGGTTGCCCCTGCCGGATACAGCTTGACCGCATTGATCAAACCCGATGTGGCCGCCGCTGCCACATCATCCGGATCGGTTGTTTCGGTCAGATATAAAGTCATAAGCGGGGTAAAGCCATGATCCGGATTGACACAAGCCATGATCCTGTCCCGATAGGCCGCAGCTTCGGCGCCTGTTACCACTGGCGGTACCAGATTTGGCATGATGATGGCGCGGGCAAAATGGCGCGCCGTATCATCAATAACCGCTTTAAGCATGGCCCCATCACGGAGATGCAGATGCCAATCATCAGGACGGCGGATGGTCATTTGGGTCATAAAAAGATTTCCCTAAAATTTTGATCGTTACAGCGACACTGAAAAGACGACAAGATGCCCAAATTCATACCAGCATCATTGCGCAAAATCTACACTGCCCCGACAAACATCATCACCCGCTTTTGCCAGCCTTATCATTTTCCCCCTTTTTACAACAGTCATGTTATATTATAACATCACTGAACATGGATCATCAGACCCGACCATCAAACAAGGCTTGTCATGGCACGCGACAATATAGATTTAATCAATCTCGAAAATGCCGGTGTCAGGCGTGACAATCGCTGGCTTGTGCGTGGTATTGATTTGCGCATTCGCAAAGGCGAAATTGTCACCATCATCGGCCCAAATGGTGCTGGCAAAAGTACCACCGCAAAATTGGCTGTTGGCACGATTCGCGCCGATGAAGGTTGCGTTCAACGTCAGGCTGGTTTGCGTGTCGGCTATGTGCCGCAAAAGCTGCATATTGATCCGGCGCTGCCAATGCGTGTTGACCGGCTTTTGGATTTAACCGCCAAAGTCTCTTTGGATCAAAAAAAACAGGCCCTAGATGCAGTCGGCGCGCCGCATTTGGCAACGGCCTTTGTGCAGGATTTATCTGGCGGTGAATTTCAGCGCATTTTATTGGCTCGGGCTATGGTTCGCCGTCCCAATCTTCTGGTTCTGGACGAGCCTGTTCAAGGGGTTGATTTTGCCAGTGAGGCGATGCTTTACAATTTGATCCGGCAAATTCGCGATAGCACCGGTTGCGGCGTTTTGATGATTTCGCATGATCTTCATATTGTTATGGCCGATACGGATACCGTGCTTTGCCTAAACGGTCATATCTGTTGCAGTGGCAGCCCTGATTCGGTTGTTAGCAATCCTGAATATTTGCGCTTGTTTGGCGCGCATGACACGGCGGCGCTGGCGGTTTACCGGCATGATCACGATCACATCCATCTTCCCGATGGCACAGTCCAGCATGCCGATGGGTCAATCAGCGAATCCTGCCATCCTGACAAGCATGAGCATAATCGCGATGGGCATGATCATGTTTGACGATTTCTTTATCCGCGCGCTTTTTGCCGGTATCGGTCTGGCGGTTGTTGTGGGGCCGCTTGGCTGTTTGATCATCTGGCGCAAAATGGCGTTTTTTGGCGATACATTGGCACATGCGGCGCTTCTTGGCATCGCCTTGGCAATCCTTATTGACGTGTCATCATTGATTGCGGTTCCGTTTGTTACCCTTGCCAGCTGTGTTGCCATGATGATTGCCAAACGAACCCCAAGCCTGTCATCAGATACAATTCTTGCCATTTTAGCGCATTCGACATTGGCGCTTGGGCTGGTTCTGGTTTCGGTTACGGGTGGCCGCAATGTTGATGTGAACGGGCTTTTATTTGGTGATATCCTTGCTGTTGATACAAATGATCTTTTGGTGATCTATGCTGGTGGTGGGGCGATTTTGGCAATTGTTATCTGGCAATGGCGGCGCCTTGTTGCGGCAACGCTTAGTCCGGAAATTGCCGAGGCCGAAGGCCTGTCGCCGCAACGCACTGAATGGCTGTTTATGATGCTGATTGCGCTGGTGGTCTCAATTGCCGTCAAGCTTGTTGGTGTTTTGCTGATCACGGCATTGATGATCATTCCCGCCGCCGCCGCACGCCGTCTGGTTACCAGCCCTGAAATGATGGCGGTGTTGGCGTCAATTCTGGGCGTGGTCGGCGTGATTGCCGGCCTTTATGGATCGGCTGAATTTGATACACCATCTGGCCCATCAATTATTCTGGCAGGGGCGCTTTTGCTTCTTGGGCTGACAGTGGTGCCGCGCCGCCTTTCTGCGGCAAATGATAGCACCGCTCACCATCACCATCATGACGAGGCAGGCCATGACCCAAAATGAAACCCTTGTTTATCAATTGCTATGCGATGCTGACCGGCCGCTAAGCGCCTATAATATTTTAGACGCGCTTCGCGATAAGGGCATCCGCGCACCGCTTCAGGTCTATCGGGCGCTTGCCAAATTAGTCGAACGTGGTGCGGTTCACCGAATCGAAAGTGTGAATGGTTTTGTCGCCTGCCAATTGCATGATTGCGGTGGCAGTGAAGTGAGCATCTTCATGCTTTGCAATCAATGCGAACGCGCCAATGAATTCACCGATACCAGCATCGATAGCAGGTTACAAAGCCTTGGCAATGATCGCGGCTTTCAGGCGGCACATAAGGTGATCGAAATTACCGGGCTTTGTGCCGATTGCCAAACCGCGCAAACAACCGTCCAGAAACATTAAACATTCAGCAGCAGATACTCACGCTCCCACGGGCTGATCACCTCAAGAAAGGCCTCGGCTTCGGCGCGTTTCACCTCGACAAATAGCGTGACAAAATCTTCGCCAAGCACTTTATGAAGCGGCTTGGCACGTTCCAATGCATCAAGCGCGACATCAAGGTTACGCGGCAATGTTTCCAGATCTTCGCCGCTGACCTTGCGAGGGCGGGTTGGTCGGCGCCTTTCCTGCAAACCAAGCCAGACCGCCGCCAAGGTTGCAGCAATCGCAAGATAGGGATTGGCATCAGCACCCGGAATACGGTTTTCAATGCGCCGGTTTTTCGGATCGCCGAGCGGCACGCGCAAACCAACCGTCCGGTTATCCATACCCCAGGCAAGGTTGGCCGGTGAATCTTCGGTACCGGTTCGCCGCCG
>DFSK01000137.1 GCA_002378605.1 Alphaproteobacteria bacterium UBA3439 | reverse complement strand
GTTCTCGATCGCAACGCCAAAGCCGCCTATCTTGCGCATTATTGCAAACAGCATGGCATTGATCCGGTTGATACGGCAACAATTGGTGATGGGGCAAATGATCTTGCAATGCTGCAAGCCGCAGGCATGGGCGTGGCATTTGAGGGCAAGGCATTGCTTTTGGCTGAAGTGGCGATCCAGCTTAATCATACTGATCTTCGCGGCCTGTTATATCTTCAAGGCTATAAAGATAGCGATTTCGTCTTGGAAAAAATCTAGGTCTTTATCTATTTCCATCCAGATAAAAAGGGGCCGAAACCGGCCCCTTTGTTTTTGATATGGAAAAATAGCATTTGCCATTTAGCGTTGCAGTAACAGCCTATTTCTTGGCAAAGCTGATCTGGATAAAGCGTTCACGGCCTTCGCGTTCGATAAGGATTAAGATTCCTGACCGACCACCTTTTTCAGCATCTTGGATATCCTTGGCAAGATCGGTCACGCCTTCAACCGGACGCTGGCCAAATCGCCGCAAAATATCGCCGACCTGAAGACCTTTTTCGGCTGCAGGACTGCCAGCAATCACTTCACTGACAACAACACCCGTCTTTTCGGCATCAAGCCCCATCTCACCAGCAATTTTCGGTGTTAAGTTTTGCACTGAAAATCCAAGACTACCAAAGCTTTGCTTGGCTCCGTCTTGCGTTGACTTATCACCACCAGCAAGGCCAACAAGCTCGGCTTTTTCCAATTCACCTAGCGTGATTTGAACCGTCTTTTTCTTGCCTTGGCGGAACAATTCGACATCAACTTTTGTGCCGATATCGGTTTCAGCAACAATGCGAGGTAGATCACGCATCTTATCAATGATCTTTCCATCAAATTTCAGGATCACGTCACCTGGCTGAACGCCGCCTTTGGCGGCCGGGCTATTTTCGTTGGTCGATGATACCAGCGCACCACCTGCATCTTTCAAACCAAGTGATTCGGCAATGTCAGGTGTAACTTCTTGGATGAAAACACCAAGCCAGCCACGACGCGTTTGGCCAAACTCAACAAGCTGGCTTGCAACCCTGCTTGCCAAATTTGACGAAATCGCAAAGCCAATACCGACCGATCCGCCTGATTGCGAATAAATGGCCGTGTTGATGCCAATCACCTCGCCAGCGACGTTAAACAAGGGGCCGCCAGAATTACCGCGATTGATTGACGCATCTGTCTGGATGAAATCATCATAAGGGCCGTTGCCGATATCACGGCCACGGGCCGAGACGATGCCAGCTGTTACCGTGCCACCAAGACCAAAGGGGTTGCCGATTGCAAGCACCCAATCGCCAACGCGCAAATCATCCGAATTGCCAAAAGCAACCGCGGTCAATTTCGTTTTGCCCGGATCAATTTTCAGAACCGCAATATCGGTTTTTTTGTCCTGCCCCAAAACCTTGGCAGTAAAGCTTGTTTCATCGGCAAGAATAACGCGGATTTCCTCGGCATTTTCGATCACATGATAATTGGTGACGACAATGCCTTCAGCATCGATAATGAACCCTGATCCCAGCGATTGCGCTTTGCGCTGGCGGTTATTATCGCCAAAATTTTTGAAAAATTCTTCAAATGGCGACCCTGGCGGGAATTGTGGCATATCAACGCTTGGCCCGTCATTCACGATCGTCGTGGTCGAAATATTGACCACCGATGGTGATAGCTTTTCGACTTCATCCGCAAATGAGTCGGGGCGGTCGGCTGCCGATAGGCCAAATGAAACAAACATAATCGTAAATGCCACGGCAAAGGACACCACAAGGTCACTGCGCATATGACTTAAAGGTTGCCGGATAGGCTGCAACAGTCTGACAAGCATGATAAACACTCCCTCAGGATAATGAGATCGGTAAAATAAATAGCAACACCGGCAAATGCTGGTGCTTAACCTTCTTTGTCATGCCGTAACAGCGTGACCAAAAAAAGGCAGTTTCGTGTTCTTTTCGGCCATTCCCCAAAAGCCGCTGGAAAGCCCCTAAAAAAGCGGCTGTAAAAAAGGGGCCGACATTGTTGATCGGACAGATATTTCACTGCCTCGAATCAACCAGCCGGCCCCCCTTAGCTTGGTCATCTATGCCTATTTGGATTTGGCAGGCGTGCCGTCCTTATCCAAGAAAAAGCGGAAGAACGCACTGTCTGGTGACAGCACCATCGATGTATCCTTTTCGGTAAAGGATTTACGATAAGCTTCCATTGACCGATAGAAGGCAAAGAATTCAGAATCTTGACCGAAACTATCTGCATAGATGCGAATGGCTTCAGAATCACCGGCACCGCGTGTTTCCTGTGCGGTACGCTGGGCTTCGGAAATGATCACAGTCCGGATCTTTTCCGCTGCCGAACGGATTTTCTGGGCTTCTTCTTCACCTGTTGCGCGGAATTCCTTGGCCTCTCTTGTCCGTTCAGAAATCATCCGGCTAAAGATGTTCTGGCTGGTGGCTTCAGGATAATCTGCACGGCGCAAACGCACATCAATGATCTGGATTCCAAGCGATGAAACAGATTGGTTCACTTCATCACCAATTGACCTTGTGATGTCATTACGCTGACCGGTCAGAATTGATGCCAATGTTTCACGGCCAAGCGCCCGACGAACCGATGAGTCAATGATTGCCTCTAGACGTCCACGCGCACCTGATTCATTGCGAACTGTTTGATAAAACAGCAATGGGTCAGAAATCTGATAGCGGGCATAGGCGTCCACTTTCAAACGTTTCTGGTCGGACAGGATCACTTCTTCGGCATCCTGCGGGATCAGGCTCAGAACGCGCTTTTCGTAATAGGTGACGTCCTGAATGAACGGCAGCTTAAAGGCAAGGCCAGGTTCCTGAATGGTCCGTTTTGGTTCACCCAATTGCAGAACAAGCGCCTGCTGGGTTTGGTTTACGGTAAAGGCTGAGTTGTAGGCTGCAAAAGCGCCAGCAAACAACAACACAATAGTCGCTAAACGAAATGACGCCATGTTACTGCCCCCCCGTTGACTTGTTTAATTCTTTCAACGGTAGATATGGCACAACACCATTTCCGCCGCCCTGACCGTCAATGATGACCTTTTCAACATTCGAGAAAATTTCCTCGACTGTTTCAATATAGATCCGCTCGCGAGTCACATCTTTATTTTGCAGATATGCCTGATAGATCTGGTCAAAACGCGATGCGTCACCTGATGCACGGTTGACCACCTCGGCCTGATAGGCCTCGGCTTCGGCAACCAATTTCGCCGCTGCACCACGCGCCCGTGGCACGATGTCATTGCTAAAGGATTCAGCTTCGTTCTTCAGCCTGTCACGGTCTTGGCGTGCACGCTGCACCTCGTTAAAGGCATCAATAACATCAGCTGGCGGATCAACAGCCAAAAGCTGAACATCACGAACCCTTACACCGGCACCATATTCATTCAGCAATTCCTGTAACTGCTGGCGTGCCTGCACCTGAATCGATTGACGGCCTTCGGTCAATGCTGTTTGGATTGGCGTTCTGCCAATGATCTCACGCATCACCGCTTCGGCTGTCACTTTGATGGTTTCATCCGGCTCGGCAAGGTTAAATAGATATTCACCCGCATCCGAGACACGCCAGAACACAACAAAATCAATATCAACGATGTTTTCATCACCGGTGATCATCTGACTTTCATCAGCAATATCACGGCGTGACGACGAATTACCGGTAACATCCCGAAACCCGATTTCAATCCGGTTGTCGCGTGTCACTTCTGGACGCAGAACCGATTCGATAGGGTAAGGAAGGTGATAATGTAGGCCTGGCGGGCTGGTGCGAACCCATTCGCCAAAGCGCAAAACAACACCCTGCTGCTGTGGGTTTACGCGGTAAAAACCCGTCGCACCCCAAATCAGCGCAAAAACAATCGACAAAAGCAGAATTGATCGACCGCCGCCGCCGCCGCTTGGCATCATCCGGCGCCAAGCCTCTCCGAACTGACGGATTACCGCGTCAACGTCCTGTGGAGGCTGACCGCCGCCACCTTGACCCCACGGGCCGCCACCGTTTCCGCCGCCACCTTGGCCCCACGGACCGCCGCCGCCTTGGCCACCTTGGCCACCTTGATTACCTT
>DFSK01000043.1:15935-16180 GCA_002378605.1 Alphaproteobacteria bacterium UBA3439 | reverse complement strand
CGACAGGATAATCCGCTGATCATTGTCTTTATCTCGCATCTAATCATGATGCCGATGGCGGTCATTCCGGCAATCATCGTTTGGGAATGGCCCAATCAGGAGGTTTGGCTGATCCTGATGGCAACAGGCCCCTTCGCAGTTATCGGACATTTTGCTTTGACAAAAGCCTATTCACTTGCCGATGCATCGTTTGTTGCAGGTGTTGATTATGCCCGATTACCCTTTGCGGTATTATTTGGCTGGTT
>DFSK01000043.1:0-15625 GCA_002378605.1 Alphaproteobacteria bacterium UBA3439 | reverse complement strand
AGATGCGCTTCAAAAACAGGCCCTATTGATTGAAAAAGCGTGATTAATGTGACCGAGTTGAACAAGGAGAGAGCAATGTCAAACCAAGTGATAGACTGGCTGGAGTCGCAACAAGACAATATGCTGGATTTACTGGGCGAACTGGTAAATATCGATAGCAACAGTTTTGATAAGGCCGGCGTTGACCGTGTAGCAAAACGACTTGCTGAATTTTTTGATGCCCAGTCCATTCCGCATGAAACCATACCCATCACCACCCATGGTGATGCCATGCGCGCAGTTGTTGCTGGCGGCAACGGTAATCGGCCGATCTTGTTATGCGGCCATCGTGATACTGTTTTTCCAACGGGTGAAGTTGCAAAACGCCCATTCCGAATTGAAAATGGCAGGGCCTACGGTCCGGGCGTTGCCGATATGAAACCCGGTCTTGTAATCAATGCGTTTATTCTGGCCGCCTTTCAAAAATTTGGCGGGCACCCAAATCCTCTTATTGGGCTATTTACTGGCGATGAGGAAATCGGCTCGCCAACATCTCAGGATGTTATTATCGCCGAAGCAAAAAAAGCACGCCTTGCGTTTAACAGCGAGCCCGGGCGACCAAATGGAAACGTTGTTACAAAGCGCAAAGGTGGCATATTCTGCCATTGCGAAATCCAGGGTGTTGCAGCGCATTCAGGCGGATTTTTTGAAGATGGTCGCAGTGCAATCGAAGAGCTGGCTCGTAAAGTACAGTCTTTGCACGCACTGACCGATTTTGACCGCGGCATCACAATAAATGTTGGGCTGATAGCTGGCGGCCAGTCGGTCAACACGGTTGCCGCCGAAGCAAGTTGTGACATAGACATCCGCTATCGCGATAATGAAGACCGTGCTGAAATTTTTAAAAAAGTGCGAGAAATTTGTACGAAGACAAGTGTTGATGGCACCAGCTCAGACATGGTTATCAAAGGCGAATTTCATCCGCTGAACCCCTCGCCACAATCAGCTGAGCTGTTCGATCTTTACGTAAAAATAGCAGACAATAATGGTTTTGTTGTGAAAGGGGAACATTCAGGTGGATGCGCAGATAGTGGCTTTATCGCCAATGCTAATACACCAGTGATCTGCGGTGTTGGGCCGATTGGTGGAAACTATCACCGGTCAGATGAATGGATGCAGATTGACAGCCTTTCAGTGCGCGCAAAATTCATTGCCGAGACAATTCTGAGTTTGGCCACAACACCAACTAAAACAGGCCTTTAGCACCCCTACTAGCAAGCAGTCGCTTTAGCATGCGGCTGCCATACCATCACCGGCTGGATCCGCTCCACCATCAAGCTTGCCATCTTGCAGTCTAATGGCATGTAAGATTGGGGTGATATAGCTGGCGGCATAGCGCCGTGTTACATATCCGTCTTGATTTAGTTCACGCTCGACACCGCGCAGAATCCGATTGGTCAATTCAATCACATTAGACGTTGCACAGAAGCGCGGCGCAGACACCGCCTCTTGTGCGCTCATACTAAAATCAACCACATTTAATATAGTCTGCAAAACTCCCATGGTTATGGTGGTACCGCCCGGCGCACCTAACGCCAAAAATGGCTTTCCATCCTTCGAAAGAATCGTTGGGCACATCGCCGTAAAGCGGGCTTTGCCCGGGGCAAGACTACCAACACGGCCGGGCCTTGGATCAAACACCATCATGCAATTATTATACATAAAGCCAAGCCCTTCAGTAATCACTCCAGAACTTGATCCAAGCGAATGCGTAACATTAACAACGTTGCCAGCAGCATCAGCAACAACCAGATGCGTTGTGTCCTTACTCTCGGGCGCACCTGAATTTAGCCGTACAATATCAGCTTTTTCACCGGCACGAATCTTTGCCGCGAACTCGGCTGCCCGCACTTTACTTGCCAGTAAGTCTTGCGGCACATCAATGAAATTTGGATCGCCCATAAACTGGTCTTTATCGATCGTGGCATATTTCATAGCCTCAGTAACCGTTGCGATATATTGCGCCGAATTATGCCCCATGGCAGATAAATCAAAGTGCTCAAGAATATTCAGCATTTCCAAGATCATCAAACCGCCACCAGGCAATTGATTGGTAGCCACTTCAAAGCCTCGATAATTGCCAATCAACGGGGCCAGATCGGTTGGTGCACAATCGACCAGATCATCCCTCGTCAACAGTCCACCATTGGCCTCCATGTCGGCGGCGATCAAATCAGCGATGTCGCCATCGTAAAAAATACCAATGCCTTCACTCGCAATCCGTTGGTAAAGTCGGCCCATATCCTGATTTTTCAGAATATCGCCAACATTCAAAAGCGCGCCATCCTCGTTTAGATAGATTTTGCGGGCCGCATCCAGTTTATTAACGACGGCAACACGTTCGATACGGCCTGCCTGCGCTGGCTGTAGCCAAAATCCCAAAACCCTTGGTCGAACCGCAAATCCATTCATGCAGTAATCGATCGCCGGTTGCAAAACCTGATCCAGCGACATCGTGCCATGGCGTTGCAGTGCGGTGTCAAACGCCTGCAGTGTCATTGGCGATGTCATCGATTGATAACCAAATTCGTTAACCTGGCCCTTGAGCACAAAACCGAAGCCATCGTCACATTCGCGTTCAATCAGATGTTCCCACATATCTGGCTTAGTCGCTTTGGGCGCCTTGCCGTGAAAATCAATGAAACTGTGAATATTTTTTTCTGGCATGAAGATTTGCATCGAGCCAAAACCCGCAATACCACACATTTGTGGGTCAACGACTGTCTGGACGAATGCGGCTGCAATGGCCGCATCCATTACATTTCCGCCAGCTTTAAAAATATTCAGACCAGCCTCTACCGCCTCTGGCTGCGGTCCCGAAATCATAAAATTTGTCATCATGCTTTCCTTTACGAATTATCCACCTAGTCCATCACCGACTTAAACAGGTTTTTGAAATTCTTGCCAGTGAACTCTTCTGAGCTATAGGTGGTGAATTATTATCAGCTAATGGCTTGTTTTTGTGATGATCGGCACGCTACCGTTATGATTGAGCTACAAGATAAACAGGTAAACGGAAAAACGGAGGGCAATCATGAATATAGCGCATCTGGGGTTTAATGATGAGGATATGCTTGAAGGATTAAAGCCCTGGGTTTTGTGCGAAAGCCCCAGCTATGATCCGGCAGCGGTGAATCGGATGCAGGATATGGCAGCACATGACCTTGCAGTTATGGGGGCATCCATTGAGCGCATTTCACCACATTCCTCAATTGGTGATTGTATTCGCGCGCGTTTTGCTCATCCAAAATCTGACCAGCCTGGGATTTTGATTATTGGCCATATGGATACGGTTCACCCGCTTGGCACGCTGGCAGAACTGCCGTTCAAAAGAGACGGCAACCGCTGCTATGGCCCCGGCATTTGCGACATGAAAGGTGGCAACTATTTGGCACTAGAGGCGATCCGCCAGCTGCAAAAGGCCGGGCTTGAAACGCCACTTCCCATCACCGTCCTCTTTACTTCGGACGAAGAAATTGGATCACCGCACACCCGCGCCCTGATCGAAGCCGAAGCCGCGCGGGCAAAGGCAGTCCTGATACCTGAACCAGCACGAAAAGGTAATGGCGTCACATCTGGCCGCTACGCTGTTGCTCGCTATGATGTCACTACCTATGGCAGGCCAAGCCATGCCGGATTACGATTGTCTGAAGGGCGTTCAGCAATCCGTAAGATGGCCGAAAAAATTATCGATATTGATGCCATGACAAGTGAGGATTGCAGCTTTTCAGTCGGTGTTATGCAAGCTGGAAAATGGGTGAATTGCGTTTCATCAAAAGCCAGTGCTGAGGTTCTATCAATGTCAAAACGCCAAGAAGACCTGGATGATGGCATTGCCAGAATGCTTGAACATAATGATCCGGATGGCGAGGTTATTACCAAGGTCAAGCTTGGCCTAACCAGGCCCGTCTGGACGCCATCCACGGCTGGTCTGAAACTTGTTGAGCTGGCTAATGATCTTGCCACGCAGCTAGGCCAGCCATTTCGTCATGAAAGTTCAGGCGGTGGCAGCGACGGTAATTTTACCGGTGCAATGGGTGTTCCAACGCTTGACGGTCTTGGGGTAGCTGGCGACAAATATCATACACTCGAAGAACATATTGAAATTGATAGTCTGGCAATGCGGGGTAAGATGATGGCCGGTTTGCTGATGGGTATTGACCAAAATTTCTAACCCCTTAACCGCTGCACAAGGAGCTGTCTATGGCCGAGACAAAACTATCCACCCATACAAATGAAGCTTTGTTCCTTCGCGATAAAAATCTTGTCGAAGATGTGATGGGGAAAATGAGTTTCACTGATGCCATGTTTTATCACATTATGGGGGTTGCGCCATCAGATGGACAGCGCGCAATTTTGGATGCGGTGCTTGTCACCTTAATGGAACATGGCTTTACACCAAGTGCTATCGCCGCCCGCATGACATACCTCTCTGCTCCAGAGGCCATGCAGTCAGCAGTGGCGGCGGGATTGTTGAGCGTCGCCAGCCAATTTATTGGCACCATGGAAAATGCAGCGAAAGTTTTGGAAGATATCTCCAATGATCCCACCGGCCAAGATACAGCTTGCCAGCGCATCGTCCAGCAACATCTAGACAGTGGCAATCACATGCCCGGCTTTGGGCATCACCTCCATCGCCCGGATGATCCACGAACGCCAAAATTATTTGAAATCGCCATGGCACATGATGAAATTGATAAACGCCCAATTGCGATGATGCAAAAGCTTGGGCAACATGTTGACCAGATCTATGGTAAACATCTGACGATCAATGCGACCGGCGCCACCGCAGCAGTATTTATGGGCGCAGCAATTCCAATCCGAATCATGCGTGGCTTTGCGGTAATTTCACGCGCCGCCGGATTGGTGGCTCACGTTATGGAGGAACAGCAAAACCCAGCTGGACGACACATATGGGATCTTGTCGATAATAATATTCCCTATACCGGCAATGCTTTGATTAAACCTGCTCCTTAAAACATCCTCTAAAATCAGCAGAAGAGTCACAAAAGAGCCGCCTCATCTGACTATCCTTGAGAGACTGCCCGAAGGCTGGGTTGTGCTAAATGCTCTCGAGCGCCGTCATATGCTGACAAACGCTTTGTCCAAGCGCATCAAGGTCGTAGCCGCCCTCAAGCAGGCTAACCACCCGCACTGCGCCACTGTGCTCAGCCACTTCATTTGCGGCATCAATGATATCATTTGTCAAAATGCCAAAATCACCGCTTGTCATCTGCAACCCACCAAGGGGGTCTGCCTCATGCGCGTCGAAACCAGCCGAAATTATAATCAGATCAGGTTTGGCCGCAACAACCGAAGGCAATAAATCATCACGCCAACCCAACCGGATGGTGCTGCCACCGGTGCCATAAGCCAATGGCAGATTGAAAATATTCTGATAGGCACCTGTTTCATCATAGGCCCCCGTACCCGGGAAAAGCGGCATTTGATGCGATGACGCGTAAAACAGGCTTCCATCATTCCAGAAACAGGCTTGTGTACCATTACCGTGATGAACATCAAAATCAACAACGGCAATGCGGTTCAATCCCCATTTTTGCTGGGCATGACGCGCCGCAATCGCCGCGCTGGAAAACAGGCAGAACCCCATTGCCTGTTCAGGTTCGGCATGATGGCCTGGCGGGCGCATCAGGCTAAAGGCGGTACTGGCCTTATTTTCCATCACCATATCAACGGCAAGACACGCGCCGCCAACCGCGCGCGATGCGCATTCATAGCCGCGCTTGCTGGCCCATGTATCGGCATCAAGCGGCGCTGGCTCATCGGCATCACCGGTTACGTCAAACACCATATCAAGATAGGATTCACTATGTACCAGCTCTAGCTGGGCCCGCACGGCAAGCGGCGCTGCGGCACGCTGCCATGATTGATAACCATCGCCAATATGATCAAGAATGGCCGCATATCGTTCAGGCCGTTCGGGATGGCCAGCCGGCACATCATGGCGGGCTGATATTTCATGTGTGATAAGGGCAGGTTTCATCATTTTTTCCTAAATATGCGGCCATCGCAAAACCGCCGGATGCGGCTTTTGGCTTTGACGATAAACCCTAGCATAGATTTACCCGATGGGAATGCCCCAACGCCGCAACAGCAAATGGCGGCAAGGCAGATGGCAATCACCTAAAATACTGTTTTCTATGTTTGCTTCATCTTGAAAATCAGTTGCCAAGAGCTTAGATCCTCTAGGCATCGTGTTACCAAGGAGCAACGCATGACTGTTCAAACATTCAATTTTGAAGCCGATACCGGAAAAATTCTGAGCATCGTGATCAATTCACTTTATTCGCAAAAAGAAATCTTCCTTCGCGAGCTGATTTCGAATGCTTCAGACGCGATTAATAAACGCAAATTTGACATTATTACGGCTGGCAATGCCGCCGATACTTTTGATGGCAAAATCACTATTGCCGTCAATAAAAAGGACAAAACCATCACCTTGTCAGATAACGGCATTGGCCTGTCTGCGGATGAAATGGTCGAAACGCTTGGCACCATTGCAAGTTCGGGAACCAAGGCCTTTATCGAAGCCGCCAAAACCGCTAATGACGCCGATGATGTGAGTGACCAGCTTATTGGGCAATTCGGCGTTGGGTTCTATTCGGCCTTTATGGTTGCCGATCAGGTTGAAGTCTTGTCAAAAAAACATGGTGCCAAAACGGCCAGCTTGTGGGCAAGCGATGGTCAAGGCGGCTTTACCATCACCGATGCCAGCCGCGATGAAACCGGAACAAGCGTTGTTCTGCATCTTCGCAAAGAAGCCAAAGAATATCTGGAACAAGAGCGCATTACGCATCTTGTCAAAAAATATTCAGATCACATTGCCCAGCCAATTTTCTGGATCGGCAAGGATGATGCAGCCGATCAGCTAAATTCATCAGCCGCCCTGTGGACCCGCGCGGCAAAAGATATTTCCGAAGACGAATATACGTCATTTTACAATGCGGTGGCGTCATCTTATGACAAGCCCTTTGTCACGCTTCACAATAAAACCGAAGGCGCGGTTGAATTTACCAACCTGCTTTTCATCCCGTCATCAGCACCGTTCGACCTGTATGATCCTGAGCGCAAGTCAAAGCTGCATCTTTATGTAAATCGTGTCTTTATCACCGATGATTATGAAGGGCTTGTCCCAAAATGGATGCGGTTCTTACGCGGCATTATCGACACGCCCGATGTTGATTTGAATGTCAGCCGTGAAATGTTGCAGCAAAATCCGGCTGTCACCAAAATCAGCAAGGCCGTTGTCAAACGGGTTCTATCCGAGCTGAAAAAAGCATTGGAAAAGCGGCGTGACGAATATGCCACTTTCTGGGAAGGGCTTGGCAAGGTTTTAAAAGAAGGGCTTTATGAAGATCAGGCCAATAGTGAAAAGCTTCTTGAAATTTGCCTGTTCCGGTCAACCAAAACTGACAAATTGATCACGCTTCAGGATTATATTGATGATTTCGCCGAAAATCAGGATGTCATTTATTATCTCTCATCCGATGATGCCGATCGGGCGCGGCTAAGCCCGCATCTTGAATCCTTTCAGGCCAAGACTATTGACGTTTTGCTGCTCACTGATCCGATTGATGATTTCTGGTTGTCCAATATCACGCAATTTGCAGGCAAGAATTTTCAGTCAATCACCCGCGGCGAGGTTGATATTTCCAAAGTTGGTGAAGACACATCAAAAGATGACCAGCCAGAAGAAATTTTGTCCGATCAATTTGTTGCCAAGATCAAACATGTTCTAGACGGCAATGTCGCCAATGTGCGCAGCTCGGCAAATATGGAAACCAGCCTTGCCCGCCTTGTCGCTGATGATAATGGCATGGATCAGCAGATGGAACGCATGATGCGCATGCATAATCCCGATTTCAAAGGCATGCCGAAAGTTCTGGAAGTGAATGCCAAACATCCATTGATCAAATCATTGAATGCCAAGCTAGAAGCGGGCGAATTTGAAGGATCGGATGATTTTGCCAAATTGATTTTAGACAGCGCGCTTGTCGCCGAGGGCGAGGCTATCATTGATCCGCGCGACTTTGCCAAACGCCTGTCCGACGTCATGCAAAAGGCGCTTGCCAGCTAAACACATAATCAACCGGCCCGTTATCACCTGACGGGCCGGTTAAATAAATCCAACTTTGATCAGCTTGTGTTTGTATGGCGACTGACAAATTGGCTAGACTGCGTGGTCGTTTGTTCGTTAAGGATTTATGCCTGTGCCAATCTCATCCACAACCCAGCCCCAAAATCTAACGCATCAATTGATCGCCGAACATCTGATCACTGGCGATATGATTGCCGGTCATGAAATCCAATTAAAAGTTGATCAGCTTTTGATGCAAGATGCGCTAAGCACTCTGACAATGCAGGCGTTAGAAGCGATGGGCATTGACCGCATTGCCATTGATCTTGCCTGCCAATATGTCGATCACAACCTATTGCAGACCGATTTTCGCAACCCCGATGATCATGTGTTTTTGCGGTCATGCTGCGCCCGTCTTGGCATTCATTACAGCGGGCCAGGGAACGGCATTTCACACCCAACCCATCAAGAACATTTTGCCATCCCGGGAAAATTGCTTGTCGGCACTGACAGTCATACACCAGCCAATGGCGGCGTTGGTATGCTGGCCATTGGCGTTGGCAGTGTCGAAGGCGCATCTATTCTGGCGGGAGAGCCATTAAATATTCCAATGCCCGAAGTGATGGGCATTCATTTAACAGGCCGTCTTGCCGAATGGGTAAGCGCAAAAGATATTATTTTGACATTGCTTCAACGCCACAGCGTGAAAGGCGGAACCAACCGCATTTTGGAATATTACGGGCCGGGCGTTGCAACATTAAGCGCAATGGACAGGCATGTTATTGCCAATATGGGAACCGAGCTTGGCGCGACCTCAAGCGTTTTCCCATCAGATGAAGAAACCCAGCGCTTTTTGGCCGAAAACGGGCGCGCGCATGATTATGTTGCCCGCGCCGCCGATGATGGCGCCGGCTTTGACCATCATGATTCCATTGATCTATCGACAATCGTTCCGATGATTGCGCTTCCCTCAAGCCCCGATAAGGTGGTTACCGTTCGTGAAGCCGCAGGTGCGCCGCTTTATCAGGCCTATATCGGCTCATCCGCCAATCCGGGCTATCGTGATTTTGCCATCGCTGCAATGATGCTTGACGGCCGGTCGATTGCCGCTGGTGTCTCATTTGACATCAATCCTTCGACCCGCCGCGTTTTGACTAATCTCATTTCGGCCGGACATCTCAATAAATTGCTAATGGCTGGTGGGCGGCTTCATCAAACCGGCTGCAATGGTTGCAATGGCATGGGGCAAGCCCCCGCATCGGGGAAAAATTCGTTACGCACGGTACCGCGCAATTTCCCGGGCCGTAGCGGTGTAAAGGATGATCAGGTATTTTTATGCAGCCCTGAAACCGCGACCGCATCAGCCATTACCGGTGTGATTACCGACCCGCGCGATCTTGGCATTGCCTATCCGCAAGTGCAAACGCCAGCCGATTGGATTTTATGCGGTGAGATCGAGGCCCCGCTGTCACAATCAGAGTCACGTTTGGTTCATATCGAACGCGGGCCAAATATTTCAACAATCCCCGATATCCTGCCGATTGCAAACCGGCTGCAAGTCGATGTTGCGCTCCATCTTGGCGAGAATATCTCGACCGACTATATCAGCCCTGCTGGTGCACGCGCGCTTCCCTATCGATCCAATATTCCGAAAATTGCCGAATTATCTTTTGACAATATCGACGCGACTTACGCCGCCACCTGGCGCGCCAATGCACTTGAAAACCAGTTTCATGCCATTATTGCCGGTCATAATTATGGCCAAGGATCAAGCCGCGAACATGCCGCCATTGCCCCGCAATATCTTGGGCTTCGGCTTGTCATCGCCAAAAGCTTTGCACGCATCCATTGGCAAAATCTGATCAATTCGGCAATCCTGCCATTGGTGTTTGAAAATGCTGATGATTGGGAAAAAATCGGGGCTGGTGACCGGCTGGTGATCGACAATATCCAAGATTTGATCAAACAAGGCGCGGTCATTTTTGATGTATTGATCGAAAATAAATCAATCCATATTCCGGCAAGATTAACCGCCTCTGACCGGCAAAGACATATCATGCTTGCTGGCGGCTATAGCAACTGGATCAGGGCAAAACAGGCTGGCTAGCAAAGTAATGGCCCCTATTGCCTCTTCATTTTGCGCAGATCAAGCCTGCCAATAATCGTGCCAATCCAGCTATCCACCTCGACACGAACAGGCACTATCTGGCCCTGCAACGGGCGGCCAAAAAACATTTTGATCCGGTCTTTATCATCATCTTTATCGCCCGCCCGCCATTTTGAATCGATACGATGACCGCCAATTGGTTCAAATTCCAAACTGCACATAACGGCGTCTCCGGCAAATTCACCCGGCCTTGTTTCTGTTAAATCTGTGGTGCCAAGCGTTTCAAAATGCAGCCGGCTTCGTCGCCGTCCGTCATAAATTTCATAGCTTGAGGTGCAGTTACCAGTTGTTTCGATATGGCGAATAAGGCGAAGAACGGCACTATAGGGGTCAAGGACATTCACCCGCATCTGCGGCGTTAGCGGATAGACTTCGCTAAGATCCAGTTCGGGCATGCGCGTTTCGACACTGACGCTTGAAGCATCATCCCAAACCACACGGCTTTGCACTGTTTCACGCCCAGAAATCCGTTCCATAAACAAGGATTTAGGAGTCCAACTAGCATCTCTTAAAACCAGATCAGCTTCGGCGCGGCTTTGAAAACCGCTGAAAAATGCAATCAAGCCATCGCTTCCAACACTTGCCGAAATGCGGGCATCATCTTCGCCAAACTTGTAGTCAAGCTGGCTTTTGGCAAGCAGAATATTGCCCCAACTGACGGTATAAACCAATGTCGTTGACTGGTAGGATGCTGCCGCGGCGCTCGCGCAAAGACTGAATAAAACCGCTGTCAAAAGCCTGTGCATAAACCATTCTCCAAAAAGATAAATTATCTTACCCCTTATTAGGATATTCAGCCAGACCTCATCAAGATGACGCAAAAGAGGCAGGCTATAATGCATCTCCATATGAAAAAAGCCGGTCAAATGACCGGCTTTCTTGCGTTGGTGAAAGGCCGGTCTTAGGAGAACATATCGCTTGTGATACCATTGTACCAGCCAACCGATTCTTCATAGGTGGTTTTGCGAAGATCAGCACTTTCGCCGCCTTGCGATACGAATTTATCAACCACATCAATCTTTTCTGATCCGGCTTTGTAATTCGCGCCAACCTTAACCCCATCATTTGTTGCAATCAGGCTCCAACAGGTATTGGCAAAACGTGGGTCGTAAACACGGCTTCCGGTCAACTCACCGCGAATTGCGTTGGCCGCCACCTTGGCCTGACTATTTGCCGAAAATCCTGATTTTGGCATTGATGACGCGACTGACGCATCACCAAGAACATAGATGTTCGGATCAGCCTTTGACGCCATTGTTGCCGGAATGATTGGCGCCCAATCGCCATCCGTAACACCTGCCGCCATCGCAATTGACCCCGCACGCTGTGCTGGCACAACCGAGGCAGCATCGGCCTTGAAAGTATCAAGATCAGTGACAAATTCCATTGTATCGCCATTGATTGATTTGATGCCACCATGTGTTTCAGGATCAATCCATTCAACCATGCCCGAATAATGCTTTTCCCAGCCTGCCATAAACAGACCCTGCTTTGAAAATTTGGCCTTTGGATCAAGGATGATGATTTTCGCTGTTGGGTTATGTTGTTTTAGAAGATGCGCGATCATTGACACACGCTCATAAGGCCCAGGAGGACACCGATATGGATTTGGTGGCGGCACCATGACAAATACCCCGCCCTTGCGCATATTCATGACCTGATTTTGCAGCAATTGAACTTGCGTTCCTGATGTCCATGCATGCGGCATACGACTTTGCAAAGCCGGTGAATAGCCAGGAACACTATCATATTTCAGCGAAATGCCTGGCGAGAGAACCAGCTTGTCATAAGATAATGTGCCGCCTGATGCCAGCTTGACCATCTTGCCTGCATTATCAACTGATGAGGCCCATTCATGAACCACATTGACCCGATGATTGGCCGCCAACTGGTCGTAGCCATGACCAATTGAGTCATAATCACGAAAGCCACCGAGATATAGGTTTGAGAAAAAGCAGGTATAATAACGCTTGGATGCTTCGACCAAAGTGACGTCAATTGCCCCTTTTGAATCTTTGGCAATATAGCGCGCTGCCGTTGCACCTCCAGCGCCACCGCCAATAACAACAACTTTTGGAACCGCGCCAAAAGCCAATGACGGCATGGCAAGGCCAAGAGCCGATGCCCCGAACAAGCCACCAAAGCCGCGTCGTGAAATTGAAGTCATGAAAACCTCCCCTGTTGATTTATCATTTGTAATTCCAGACAAAGGCGTAGCAAAAAAGCGGCCGCGCCTTTCTTCTCACATAGAGAAAACCATTTTGATTATCGAAATACAACTAAAAAGTTATATATAACATCTGACGCGGTTCGCGCATCAGGGTGATCATTATTCGGGCAAAGATGAAAAATAGGCAGCAAGCGATATGATTTGTTCATCATCAAGCCTGCCAGCCATCATCTGCATGACCTTATTATCCAGATCTTTACTGCGATAGGCCTGCATGATGGTCACAAATGTTTCGGCCTCGATACCGTTGATCTGGGGAATGCCGGTACCAGACTTTCGGTGACAGGTCACGCATTCACCTGCCAAATATTCACCATAGCCAAGATCGGCTTTGGCAATTTGATCGGCAAGATCAGCTTGTGCCACAGCGCCAGACATGACACCAAACGCACTGGCAATCGCCAAAGCCCGAAGACTGACCAGCCCCACGATATGCCCGCGCAAATTGACCTTACCCATCACCAAAACCCTTTGAAACACATGTTTAATATATGGATTTAACTATATAAATCAAATCATAGCAAGCATGCGCCGCAATTTGATGCGGCGGTTTTTTACAGATCTTTTGGCCCGGATATTGAGAAATCGGCAGAATTAGGCAATAGTGGGGCTTGCGCAACGCAAACCTGTTTGGCACAGGCCGTGCCGCCAAACCGAAACGCCACCTTGATAGGGGCATTGTCAAAAAGGAAAATCAGGTGGCAAAGACAAAACCCGATGATACCGCGTCCATCACCCGTAAATTTCAAAAAATTCATGGCGGCACCTTCGATTATTCAAAGGTTGATTACTTCAACCATACAACCAAGGTCATCATCATATGCCGCCGTCACGGGCCGTTCGAACAACAGCCTCGCCTTCACCTTCGAGGCAGCACGGGTTGCCGTCAATGTATTGCAGAACGCGGCAAATAGACCGCACGCCAAAAGTACAATTTCAAAATTCGATCATCAGTTGCAATCCTGACCGGACGGGTGAATAATTTTGACCTGAGGCCGCATTCATTTTGGCCGCAAAATGATCAAAATCCATCGCCGCCCACCCCGCCTGCCCATTTGCTTTGCACGATCGAAGAGAAAATATGATGTTTGATAAATTGATTCCAACCACACTTGTCGGCAGCTATCCACAGCCATCATGGCTTGTTGATAAGGAAAAACTGCTTGGCGAAGGGCCGCCGCGGGTCAGGATGCGTGAAGTCTGGAAAATCGCCGCCGATATGTTGGACGAGGCGCAGGATGACGCCACCCTGACCGCAATCCATGATCAAGAACGTGCCGGTATTGATATTTTATCCGATGGCGAAATTCGCCGGGAAAGCTATTTCAATCGTTTTGCCAATGCGCTTGCTGGCATTGATCTGGATAATCCGGCGCTGGTGCCAAACCGGCGCAATGTCATGATTCCGGTGCCACGCGTTGTCGGCGAAATCAAACGCAAACATCCGGTTCAGGTGCATGATGTTGCCTATCTACGGGCACATACCAATAAGCCGATCAAAATCACCATCCCCGGTGCCTTTACCATGGCCAAGCTGGCACAAGATGAATTTTATCATGATACAAAGGCGCTGATTAGCGCCTATGCCAAGGCGGTCAATGCCGAAATTCGCGACCTGAAGGCCGCTGGCGCAGATGTTATTCAAATTGACGAGCCTTATATGCAGGCCAATCCTGAAGAAGCCGATAAATATGGCGTTGATGCCATCAATCAGGTGCTTGATGGCATTGATGGGCCAACCGTTGTTCATCTTTGCTTTGGCTATGCCTATGTCGTTAAGGAAAAGCCTGTTGGCTATACCTTCCTGCCACAGCTTGATGCCTGCCGCGCCGATTATATTTCGGTCGAGGCTGCCCAGCCCAATCTTGATCCGGCCATTCTGGCCGAACTGCCATCAAAGAAATTTCTGTTTGGTGTTTTGAATCTGGGAACCAACGATGTTGAAACCCCTGAATTGGTGGCCGAACGGCTTCGTGGGGCGTTGAAATATGTTGCCCCTGACCGCCTTGTCGCCGCGCCTGATTGCGGCATGAAATATCTGCCGCGTGATGTGGCCTTTGGCAAATTAAAGGCAATGGTCGATGGGGCGGCAATCGTGCGGGCAGAACTTGGCTAGCCAGCGCGATACGGCTTAATGAATATCCTTCATTTGCCCCATTGCGGCTTTCAATGTGGCAATGGTGAAATCGGCAGATTTTGCCGCTTCAAGGATGATCGCTTCACGTCGCGTAATTAAATCAACCACGGCTGGTATCTGTTTAACCGCGGTTGGCGGAATAAGCACGGCGCCATGCTGATCGGCATGAATGATATCATTTGTCTTGGCGGTTAGCCCATAAACCGTGACCTGACAATCAATATCGACAAGATGCACAAAAGCGTGGCTTGGCCCAACCTTGCCCCCAATCAGATTAAAGCCGCGGGCGCTATCCGGCACATCACGAAATGACCCGTTGGTAACAGCCCCCAAAACACCAAGCCCTTTATGGATATTAGTTTGCACTTCCCCCCAAAAGGCACCAACCCCGGGCTGGGGATCAATATCTTGAATCACGACAATGGTCGGTGCTGGCGCGGCCGCAACATATTCATAATAGGCAGCGCGTTTTGCCACCATCTGTTCGCTGGTTTCGGGCGATGGCGCGGCGGCGCGAATGGTTGCCGTGCGGGCAAATCCACAAATTGGCGGCAGTGCCGGATCAAGACTGAAAAGATGCGTGGTGGTAAAACCATATCCGCGCCGTTCGGGAATGATTTCTTCAAGCGCGTTGCAAATGGTGGGGGTATCCCACTTGGTTAAAAGCGCAAGATCATCTGACGTGACATTGATATCCATCATTTTTCCCTTTTCACAAACTGAACGGTAACCTTAGCCAGATATCATAACGGGTGATTTTCAAAATTGGGTTTTTTAAAGATGGTTCGACATAAAAAACCGCACCAGCCAAATCTGGCGGGTACGGGTTTTTCAAAAGCGCGTTACGCCCCGATCAAGATTGCCGCAATCATATTAAATGATGCTTGGTCTTGTCCTTGCAAATCAGCAATCGATTTACAGGGTTTCAATAATCCGCTTTGCTTCTTCATAATC
>DFSK01000139.1:4602-5044 GCA_002378605.1 Alphaproteobacteria bacterium UBA3439 | reverse complement strand
TTGCAGCAGGCTTTTTCGCCGCAGCTTTCTTTGCAGCAGGCTTTTTCGCCGCGGCTTTCTTGGCTGGTGCCGTATCTTCCGGCGCATTATACAGCGTATCCGTGTCGATTGTGACATCGGTTACTTTGGCCATTTCAAGAATGAAATCAATGACCTTATCTTCAAAGATCGGGCCAGCAATCTGCTGCATGGCCTGTGGGTTTTTCTGGAAATATTCAAGCACCATCTGTTCTTGGCCCGGATAACGCCGAGCTTCTTCGAAAACCGCACGGCGAGTATCTTCTTCGGTCACTTCAATATTGTTTTCACGGCCAATCTCGGTGATCAGTAGGCCAAGCCGCACGCGGCGTGTGGCAACGGATACGGCTTCAGCCTTGGCATCATCATCCATGCCCTCGTCGGCAGCGGGATGGTCGTGATCATGGTCATGATCATGGTCATG
>DFSK01000139.1:0-4305 GCA_002378605.1 Alphaproteobacteria bacterium UBA3439 | reverse complement strand
TGGTCAGCCGCTTTCGGATTCATCGCCCGTGCAACTGATTCATATTCTTGCTTGAACAATGATGGTGGTACGTCGAACGCATCGCCTTCAGCCAGCGCATCAAGGACATTTTTCTTGGTCAGTTGACGCAATGCTGTTTGGTGCTGACCGTTGATCTGCTCAGCGATAGCGCCTTTCAGACCGTCAAGATTTTCAAAACCAAGACGTGTCGCCAATTCATCATCAATGCTAGCATCGGCCTTTTCGTGAAGCTCATTCACTTTAACTTCGAAAATAGCCAATTTACCGGCCAGATGAGCGGCTTGATAATCTTCTGGGAAGGTCACAGGAACATCGATAGATGTGCCCGGCTTTGCGCCAACAAGACCTTCTTCGAAACCCGGGATAAAGCTGTTTGAACCAAGCTCAAGCGAATGGCCTTCGGCGGTACCGCCTTCAAAAGCCTCGCCGTCAATACGTCCAATGAAATCGATCATTGCGACATCGCCCAATTTCGCAGCCCGTGCTTTGGCAATTGGTGCCGTTGGCCGGTTTTCATCGGCAATGCGCCCCAAAGTTTCTTCAACTTCTTTTGGGTCGCTGTCAATTTTCGGACGATCGACGCTGACTTTGCCAAGATCAGGAAGCGCAATTTCTGGCATGACTTCACAAGCAAGCGATGCTTCGAGATCCTTACCGTCTTCATAAGATTTGATATCAACCTGTGGCTGGCTTGCGAGCCGAAGATCATTGCCTTCGATTGCCTGACGGGCGCCTTCGTCAAGCGCCTCCTTGATGGCATCGCCACGAACCTGGTCGCTAAAGCGTGATTTCACAACCGACATCGGCACTTTACCTGGGCGAAAGCCCGGCATTTTTACCGTTTTCGCAATTTCTTCCAGCTTTTTGGTAACTTCGGCATCAATCTCGGCTGCAGTGATTACGATTTGATATTCACGCAACAAGCCTTCTGATTTGGTCTCAGACACATTCATCGAACCATTTATCCTTTATCTTGCCATGACCGGTCATCCGGCCGATTTGTGATATGGCGGCACAGCCATATCGGGTTTTCCCAGACCGGTGTGATCTGCAAAGATCTGGGGCAGATTATTTGTTGCCCGCACCGGCCTCACCTAAATATTGGGACAGAAAGCATCGCCCTATCGGCAGATACGCTGTCTCCTTGAACCTGTGCCGCAGATGCGGCTAAAATTCATGCAGACAGATGGTGCGGGCGGAGGGACTCGAACCCCCACGACTTTCGCCACTGGTACCTAAAACCAGCGCGTCTACCAATTCCGCCACGCCCGCACATCGTCATCTGCATCTTTTAAACGACGTCCTTCATCCGCTTTGACAGCGCGGCCAAAGACGCCGGTTTTCCCCATCAATTGTCAGGAGAAATGGGGCGAGTGACCGGTTTTGAACCGGCGACCTCCAGTGCCACAAACTGGCGCTCTAACCAACTGAGCTACACCCGCCATCAGCAACGCGCCTAGCTTTCCCCGAAAATCAAAGAACACCCAGCCCGAAACTGGACGCGAACATAATCCAAGCCTTGCCAGCATGCAAGGGGCTTTTACAGGTCTTTTTCCGACGCAAATGAAAGGCCGGTGCCGCTTTTGCTCATGCGCTTCAATCGCGGCCTGTCAACTTAGCCTTTTGGCGGTCGTCCGGGCTTGAACACGCCACTCGCAGACGCAATCACCCTGCCATCGGGCGTCAGAACCTCGCCTTCGGCAAAAAACACTGACTTACCACCGCCTGTCCGCCGCGCCTTGGCAAGGGCAAAACCATCCCCTAACCGCATTGGCGCAATAAATTGCGTTGTTAAAGACAAGGTCAGCCCCGGATACAGCCCATCAGGTGCAGGCCGGTAACTGCCGGACATTGCCAATGCCACATCGAGCATGCCGGCATAAAGCCCGCCATGGACAAGCCCAAGCGGGTTTAAATGATCACCATTCAGATCGACCCGAACCGATGCCAAACCATCCTGCCAATCAAGAATCATGATCCCATTACAATGATTGAACCCGCCAGACCGGTTCAATCGGTTGATCCGCTGATCTGCATGCGCCTTGATCATGATCCGGCAATCGGAAAATCGCGGCCAAGAGCGTAAAATTCGGCATTTGGACGCATCGAGGTTAGGCTTGCCATCCGGTTCGACAGCGCAAACAGGCCGGTAATCGCGCCAATGTCCCAGATATCATCATCGCTAAAGCCATGCTGGTGAAGAATGGCAAAATCATCTTCGCTGATATCTTGCGACCGGTTGCAGGTTTTGATGGCGAAATCCAGCATCGCCTTTTGCCGATTAGTAATATCGGCTTTTTGGTAGTTGGTCGCGATGGCATCAGCAATGGTTGCCGATTTTTCATAAATCCGCAGAATGGCGCCATGCGCCACGACACAATAAAGACAGTTATTTTCCGCCGAGGTGGCAACAACGATCATTTCGCGCTCGCCTTTACTTAGGCCAGATTCGCGCCGCATCAACGCCTCGTGATAGGCCCAAAAAGCCCGTAATTCATCAGGTCGGTGTGCCAACACCCAAAACACATTTGGCACAAAGCCAGCCTTTTCCGAAACATCATGAAATAGCGTTTGTAGGTCGGCTGGCAAAGCCGCAAGATCCGGAACCGGGAACCGGCTGATTGCGTGTGTTGTCATTATGTCCTCATAACCAGACTAAAAGGCGGTGAATCAGCGATGAAATCAGGCAAATCAGATTTCGATCGCTGGACGATATTTTATCAGTTTATTGGCGCACAATTGCGGAACTCACCTTATCTTTGTCTTTTCCCGATCGCAACTATGCCTAAAATTTAGGCAATATGCTTATCGTGCGTGCAGATTCACCGAAATAGGCATCTGGGCCCGCGATCTGATTTCAGCCGCCCTTGCCTTCACCCCGGCCATTGGTCAATACACCCCTAGTTTTGTGCGCCCAAACAGCAGTAGGTCAGCGCGGCCATGTTCAGATATGAACAATCTTTTGAGATGCAGACACGGGCCCTAACAGAAAAGTGACAGATTATGAAAAAAATTGAAGCCATTATCAAACCATTCAAATTGGATGAAGTGAAAGAAGCACTGCATGATGTTGGGATTCAGGGAATCACTGTCCTTGAAGCCAAGGGATTTGGGCGCCAAAAAGGCCATACCGAGCTTTATCGTGGTGCCGAATATGTCGTCGATTTCTTGCCAAAGGTAAAAATCGAGGTTGTTATTGACGATGCCATGACTGAACGGGTAGTTGACGCCATTCAAAATGCGGCGCAAACAGGCCGCATCGGCGATGGAAAGATTTTCATTTCGACAATTGACGAAGCGATCCGCATCCGCACGGGCGAACGCGGTAGTGACGCGGTATAAGCACTGGTCTCGACCATGCCCAACCCAGACTAAACAGAGTTTAACAGTTAAGATTTAAATGACAGATAACGGAAGGATCCCTAAAATGTCTGACGCAAAGAAAATCATGGAAATGATTAAAGAACACGACATCACTTTTGTCGATCTGCGCTTCACCGATACGCTTGGTAAAATGCAGCATGTAACCCAGCATATCGACACGATTGACGAAGATGCGCTGAACGAAGGCTTTATGTTTGACGGCTCGTCAATTGCGGGCTGGAAAGCCATCAATGACTCAGACATGACATTGATGCCTGATCTGTATCGCGCTTACATCGACCCATTCTTTGCCCAGCCAACATTGGCATTGTTCTGCGACGTTCTTGAGCCATCAAGCGGCGAAGCCTATGATCGTGACCCACGCGGCACAGCTAAGGCAGCCCTTGCTCATATTGAAACATTGGGCATTGCCGATACCGCCTTTTTTGGCCCTGAAGCCGAATTTTTCATTTTTGAAGATGTCAAAATTGAAGTATCGATGAACCGTGGACTGTATGCGCTTGACAGCGTTGAAGGACCATATAACAGCGCACGCAAATATGAAGAAGGTAATCTTGGCCACCGTCCGGGTGTCAAAGGCGGCTATTTTCCAGTACCACCAGTCGATTCAGGTCAGGATATCCGGTCTGAAATGGTATCTGTTATGGCCGATATGGGCGTTGCTGTTGAAAAGCATCACCATGAAGTTGCCCCATCGCAGCATGAGCTTGGCATTAAGTTCGGCACATTGCTGGAAACTGCGGACAACATGCAGCTATATAAATATTGCGTTCATCAGGTTGCCCATGCTTATGGCGTAACCGCGACTTTCATGCCAAAGCCAATTTCCGGTGATAACGGATCAGGCATGCATGTTCACCAGTCGCTTTGGTCAGATGGCAAGCCGCTTTTCGCTGGCAA
>DFSK01000148.1:11737-12985 GCA_002378605.1 Alphaproteobacteria bacterium UBA3439 | reverse complement strand
AAAAGCTTCGCAGCTTTATCGCCGCGCACCCTGAATTGACCGAAGTATTGGGCGCTGTTGCCATTCAAGGCCATGCGGTAATCGACGCCGATTAACCGAAACTGTCCAGCAGTTCAGAAATGGTCTTTTCCAGATCGTCATTGTCATTTTCGATCTCGGTAATTTCCTGACGCAATTCTTCAATACGCTGTTTGCGCTTTTCCATAACATCGCGGATTTCTTCGAGAACCGTGGCAAGACGACCGCTTAAATCGGCTTCGTTCAGCTCATCTTCTGCCATTTTACCTATCCTTTTTTCAAATCTGACAATCGAATGTCCTGACCCGCAAAACACGAGTGCTGGATCATTACATTATCTTTTGCTAAATTTAAGCAACTGCAATCTGTGAGACAACCCTTGCAGATACCATGCCAACAACAAAAGTGAGGTATCAGCATGTTTTCACTCAATCTAATTTCCTTTCGCCAAAGCCTGACCAGACTGATTGCATTGTTGGCCGCGGCAGGCGTTTTTATCATGTTTACAGCGGCCAATAGCCCGCTTTTTGCCGGCAGCCACAGCAAAGCAGACATCGTGCCTTGCGATATCAAATTGGTATTTGGTGTCGATGATAGCGGCATGTCGCTTGTGTCCTATGATCTGGAAATGCAGATTAGCAATCGCCAAGGCCGGACGATTAAAGGCATTTCGGTTCATTGGCTGGATGATGGTGCGGAAATCATCGGCAATAGCGATGCATTATGCGGACAGGATCATGACGGCATCAAACCGGCGCAATCAGGATCATGCCGCCGTGTTGTGCAGCAAATTGGCGGGCGGCTTCTTGACCGGCTTGGGCAAGACACATGGACCAAGATCATCAATTCAGAAATGACCAATTTCCGTGAAGTACAGCAATGCGCCATTATTGGGTACCGCTATGGCGATATGGCCATAAAAAGCTACTAGCGAAGCAATCATCCAGCTTGGCATTAAAAATGCTTATAACGATCATCGATAATGCCCGATTGCTAGGGCAGGCATATTAAACCGCGGTTGGTAAAGGCATATAATTGATGGCAAACCCAAGCTTAAAGGCGCAAATCGAGGCCGCAAAATCCGCCCTTGCCAGCGATCTTGCCAGCGATCTTGCGGCGCCATCATCGATGCCAATGCCGCGTGAACAGCCAACTGCGTCAAATATGGTAATTTCGCCAAACATAGCAAGCGACGATGTTACCGCAGATTCTGCCACCAACCCGATTGCC
>DFSK01000148.1:9506-11476 GCA_002378605.1 Alphaproteobacteria bacterium UBA3439 | reverse complement strand
CCAACCCGATTGCCGCCAACACCATTCCGGTTGATACCATTCCGGCTGATTCCAAAACAGCGCATGCCACAAATGCCGCCGCCCTCGATGAACGCATCACCCGACTTGAAGCTAAATTATTAGATAACCAGCGCGATCTGCATACGCTTTTGCAAAAAATCCGCGAAGTTTCCCGCCTGCAAGCCCATCCCGGTCAAAGCCATAAAAACCCGGCCGATGATCGGGTCGCAAACATGCCAACGGATCAGACCGAAAATAAAGCCGGGCCGCGTCGCAGCCAGAGATCACCAGTGACCATGATTGCGATGGCCGCCCTGATCGGCCTTGTCACTGGCATTGCCTATTTTCTGGCGACAGGTGAAGGCGATTCATCAATGCTGACAATGCCAAACTGGATTTCAACAATCATTGACAGTTTCAACGGCTGGATCGGATAAGTCATCATGGCCGAAAATAGTTTCTCATCTTCATCATCGCGCCAACCGCACCGGCTGTTTTTACCGTTGATGATTGGCGGCGGCGTCAGCGTGGTTTTGACGCTATTTGCGATTGGCTATCTGACCCTGACAACGCCAGAGCCGGTTCCAGATGATATTTACACCATCATGCAAAAAGCCAAGGCAAAGGCCGAAGCCGACAAAGCTGGTAACAGTAAAGATGCCGAAACGGCGATACCGGAAAATGCGACACTGCTTCCCGATGGAACTTTTGATTTCGCCAAATATAGCTATTACAGCTTTCCCCTGCCCTTTGTCAGCAACCTCGCCAGCGGTAAGGGCATGCTCACCGTCGAAGTCGCTGTTGCGACCTATGGCAACACGCTTGCCAGTGAAAAGGTTATGAAGCAGTTAGAGACCTTTAATCCTAAAATCAGGTCGGCAATCAATCTCAAATTGTCAGATCAAAATCTCAGCGATATTGACACAGTCGACAAACGCAACAAGCTTGCCAAGACGTTATTGCAAGAGGTCAAGCTTTTGGTCGATGGGCCGAATATGGATGGGCCATCGGCGATTACCGATTTTCATTTTGTAAAATTTGTGATTAGCGGCGCGCAATAGCCGCAATCGCCTTGGCAGATATGCCTAATGGCTTGACCCGGCAAAAGACAAAACCAGGGTCTCAAAAGCGGCGTTTTCTTCGGGCGAAAGATGCGCCCGCTGATGCGGATCAGCGCGGGCATCCGAATGGTTATATTGAATAGCTTCTTGCGGAAACGACCAGCGCATTTCAAGCCGGTTCTGCCGTGTCACCCGAAACTCAATATTGATATTCAACGGATCAAAAAGCTGCGAGACCTGCCGCTGAAATTCCGGAACATTAAAGATTTGAATATTTTTGGGAAAGATAACCGACCGTTTCACGCCGCTATCTGCCGAATGGGCAGCAGGCGCATCCTCTAAGTCAAGATCCAGCGAAAGCTGGCGGGGAGATGATGATGAGGACGGATAGAATGCCATTAAGCGAACATTACCTTAACACAACAATGAGCTGTGGATAAGATAGGCCAAATGAATGTTTTCGTCAATATGGATAGGTAGTTAGCTAAAGTCAGATGCTGTGGATAAATACTAGATCAAGCCCAGAAAATAATTGATCCATATATGGCCTGACGGTGTTAGGGCAACCCAGCCAACCACCAAAAACCCAATCACAAACCAATATAAATAGCGGCGCAGCAAATATTTGACTGACGCTGAATTTCGTCCGGCTGGCTTTGCCGCCATATCAAGACCCGACAAAAGGGTGATCAGCTCCAGGATATGTTTACGGTTCTGCGCAATATCATCCTCAAGCCTGTCAAGCCGTTGATCTAATGCCTGAAAAAGCGGCTGATCATCGTCATAACTGTTGATATCGACATTTGCCATGCTCATGCGCGGTGGCGGGACAAGTGGCTGCTCAGACCGTTTGGGGCGATGAAAAAATTGAAATCCTTCACTGGTCGCAATATCATCCTTGGCCATATC
>DFSK01000148.1:3484-9217 GCA_002378605.1 Alphaproteobacteria bacterium UBA3439 | reverse complement strand
GCCACCATATTTTGATCTATGACGTCCGGCGCATCATCCACATGCCCACCGGCCACACCAGCAAATTTCACGGCAGGCATGGCAACCGGCTGAAATGCAGGATCGACAGCAGTGATCACCGGCGACATATCGGCAAGGCCGCGTTTCGCCGCTTCGATTTGTTCTTTTAATTTTGTAACCGAGACTTGCTGGCCCATCAATCCCTACCCTGCACTGGCATAACACCAAAACAACAACAGGGGGTTGCAAAAACCCTGCCAAGCCAGTGCCTATCATATTGCATGAAAAGTGATACAAGAAACAGTATTGTTAGCTCATGCCCAATGAGGTCAGCAAATTTGAACCCGGCTTTACCCGCTGGCATTCACCGCCCGGAAAACACTAAGCCAATGATTGGTTGTATAGCCTTTGTGATAACGACTGTGATTGACCGGCATTGCCAACCAATCCCGCGGATCATAGCCATCTTCCGGCACGTCCAATTCTTCATCTGACGCAAGACGACGCCGAGGCTCACGCGGCGGCGCGCCCAAATCTTTTTGAATTTGTAAAAGATCATTCATCATCACACCGGTTAAAACGGCATGAAAAAACCAAATGTTAGCTTTTTGTGATCAAAGATTTAGATGGCTTACGGGCACGAAGACATTATTGATCTTGATCAATATCCGTAACCAGCGGTGCACGCGCAATCCAGCCCCCACCTAGCAATTGATCAGGATTAGCGCCATCATAAATGGCGGCAGCTTGACCAGCGGCAATGCCAAATTGCGCCTCATCCAGCCTGACCACAACAGCAGCTGCACCATCTTCATCATGGCAAAATACGCGCGCCGGCATCGCCGGTGCGGTATTGCGCAAACGTGCTAAGATCGGCGTATTGTCATCAGGCGGGCCATTGATCCAATTTACATCACCTAAATGAACCTCGACGCAGGCAAGTGCCTTTTGCGGGCCGACAATCACCCGATTTGATGCGGCATCAATGGCAACAACATAAAGCGGGCCATCCGCCTCATCTGCACCGGCGCGCCCACCAATGCCAAGGCCGCGACGTTGGCCGATAGTGTAATCAATCACCCCGTTATGGCGACCAAGAACCGTGCCATCAATATGCACAATATCACCGGCATCAACGGCACCGGGCCGCAAGCGGCGAACGACATCGCCATAACGCCCATTTGGCACGAAACAGATATCCTGACTATCCGGCTTTTCCGAAACGGTCAGTCCGAATTTGCGCGCCAAATTGCGCGTTTCATCCTTATCAAGACCACCAAGCGGAAATCGCAGATAATCCAGCTGTTCAGCCGTGGTGGCAAACAGGAAATAGGATTGGTCTTTTGCCGGATCAGCACCGCGCAGCAAACGCGCGCCATCATCACCATCAATGCGCTGGACATAATGGCCAGTAGCAAGGCAATCGGCTTCGAGATCACGCGCGGTTTTCAACAGATCGGTAAATTTCACCGTCTGGTTACAACGCACACAAGGGATTGGCGTTTCACCGCGAAGATAGCTATCGGCAAAATCCTGCATGACCTGATCGTGAAACCGGTTTTCGTAATCAAGCACATAATGCGGAATGCCAAGGCGCGCAGCAACCGTGCGGGCATCATGGATATCAACACCAGCACAGCACGCCCCCTTGGTCTGAACGGCAACCCCATGATCATATAGCTGCAAGGTAATACCAATCACATCGAAACCCTGCTCATGAAGCAGGGCGGCCGTCACCGATGAATCAACCCCGCCAGACATGGCGACAACAACGCGTGTTTCGGCAGGCGGTTTGGCAAAGCCAAGCGCATTAAGACCAGCTGAGACGCTGTCCTTTGCTTTGGTTTTTGCTGCTTGCACCGCCATAATCAGCCCTACATATCTTCTGGAATTGAAACGCGCAATCCATCAAGCGCATCCGACATTTCAATCTGACAACCAAGGCGCGATGTCTGCGCAAGGCCAAATGCCAGATCAAGCATATCAACTTCATCTTCGCCCGGTGCGCCGGTTTTGGCAAACCAGTCAGCATCAACAACGACATGACAGGTCGCACAAGACAAACAACCGCCGCATGTCCCTTCGATGCCAAGTCCGGCATCACGCCCTGCTTCCATGACAGTCACACCATTTTCAACAGTGACAATATGCTCCGAGCCATCAGGCTTGGTAAAAATAATATTCGGCATTTCGGGCGACTCCTTGTTTCACCTGTCTTTATCGCTATTGCCCTTTATTTGCAAATCCGGCTGAATTTGTAAATTTAAGCTGGCAATTTAAATTATGCGGGTTGCTTGTACAGTTGCAAAAACACATCTGCAAGCGTTTCAAAGTCGCTTTTGGTCGTTGCCCATCCGCCTGAGATGCGAATGGCTTCGCCAGCGCGTGGCCCCGCCCCCATTGATTCCAGCACATGGCTTGGTTTGACCTTGCCAGACGAACAGGCCGAACCGGCGCTAATTGCAACACCAGCAATATCAAATGCCATCACCATTGTTTCAGCCGCTTTTCCCGCCGCAGCAATACAGCTGGTATTGCCAAGCCGTGGCGCAGCGCGGCCAAAAACCTCGACCCCACTTCGCTGCTCAAGCATACGGCTTTCAAAAGCATCGCGCCATTTCGCCATTGTCTGATAATGGCCAATATCGCCAAGCGCATCATCTGCAGCACCGCCAAAACCGGCAATGCCAACCAGATTTTCAGTGCCAGCCCGCCGCCCCTGTTCTTGACCGCCGCCACGAAGCAAACTGGAAAGCCTGCACCCCGGACGTACCAGCAACGCGCCAACACCGGACGGGCCGCCAATCTTATGCGCTGACAGGCTGGCATAGCTGATTTTTGATGTGGCGAAATTGATATGGCGTTTGCCAAAGATCTGCACCATATCGCTATGCAAGGCGATATTTGCGCTTTCCGCCATCGCGGCGATTTCATCCATTGGCTGGATAACACCAGTTTCATTATTGGCTGCCATGATCGAGACGAGCGTTCTCGGCTTGGCCGCATCATCAATGCCAGCGATGACCTTTGCCAGCCTATCCAGATCAACGACCCCATTTTCATCAACGCCAATCTGCTGGCAATCTTGATGCGCATATCTAACCGAATCATGTTCGATCGCGCTTGTGATCACATGATCATATTGCGCCATTACAAGATTATTGGCCTCGGTGCCGCCACTGGTAAACACCACATCCGCGGCGCGGCATCCGGCCAGCATTGCCACCGCACTGCGCGCCATTTCAACAATCAGGCGGGCATTGCGTCCAAACCCATGAACCGATGATGGGTTTGCTGGCGGCCCCATCGCATCTTGCATGGCCGTGATGGCCGCAGCACGCAATGGCGTTGTCGCATTATTATCAAGATAGATTGGCGTTTTACGCATCATTGATGACCAGTTTCACAAAACAGCCTAGCCGACCGGCTTTGGCTTGGTCTTGCGTGGTGCTTTTTTCGGTGCAACCGGTGCTGCCGCGCTGGTCAGCCGGTCTTCGAGATCGCTTAGGCGCGCACGCTGGCTTTGCACCTCGTCAACAAGCGCTCTGATCGTGCGCTCACGCGGATCAAGATCAATGCCCGATTGAACACCATAGGCCATAAAGCTTGTATCAGCGTCAGGCTTGGTTGTGGTTTTACTCATCTGACGAGCGGGCACGCCAACGACCGTTGCCGCTTCGGGAACGTCTTTAGTCACCACCGAATTGCCGCCAACCCGCGCACAACGGTGAACCGTAATCGGGCCAAGAATTTGCGCCCCGGCGCCAACAATCACATAATCGCCAAGCGTCGGGTGGCGTTTCGCCTCACGCTGTTTGTCCGAATCAACCGCAGGCATGACCCCGCCAAGCGTCACATCATGATATAGCGTCACATCACGGCCAATTTCAGCCGTTTCACCAATGACCGTTCCCATACCATGATCGACAAAGAATCCGGGGCCGATTTTCGCCGCGGGATGAATTTCGATCCCTGTCAGCACGCGCGCAATCTGCATGATCAGCCGCGCAATGAACCGAAGCCGCATCTGCCACAAAATATGCGATAAACGATAGGCCAGCATGACTTGAAAGCTTGGATACAAAAAGATCGCCGCCAGCCGGTTGCTGGCTGCTGGATCGCGTTCCATAATCGCATTTAGGTCGCGGCGTAAATTTGCAAACATATGTTTCAGTCCAGTATTGGCTTTGGTGGAATAAAAATGGCTGACGCAAAATTTTTGGTCAATTTCATCGACAGCAAACAGATTTATACCGGTTTGTTACCAGCAAATCACACATTCGCGGGCATTAGGTGTGAAAGCTCGCTTGGCGTGTCTTACATATTACGATATAAGCCCTGATTACGATAGTGCAAGATGAACGGAAAAAACTTATGCCCGAGGTTATCATAAACGGCCCCGACGGACGATTGGAATGCCGCTATATGCCAAGTGAGGTGCCTGACGCACCGACTGCGCTAATTCTGCACCCAGAGCCTGATAAAGGCGGCACGATGAATAACCGTGTCACCTACGCGCTGTACAAGCATTTTCAGGCGCGTGGCTTTGCCGTGCTTCGTTTCAATTTTCGTGGCGTTGGCCGCAGCCAGGGCGAATATGACAATGGCGAAGGCGAATTGTCAGATGCCGCAACCGCAATGGATTGGCTGCAGGCGCAAAACCCTGCATCACGTCAATGCTGGATTGCCGGATTTTCCTTTGGTGCATGGATTGGCATGCAATTGATGATGCGTCGCCCCGAGATTCGTGGCTTTATTTCGGCAACGCCGCCAGCATTGACCCATGATTTTTCTTTTTTGGCACCTTGTCCGGCGTCTGGCCTGATTGTTCATGGTGAACAGGACGAGCAAGTGCCGCCCGACGCCATTCACAAGCTGGTTGACCGTCTTTCAATTCAAAAAGGCGTTACCATCGATATTGATATTGTGCCGGGTGCCAATCATTTCTTTACCGATCACCTTGACCCGATGATTGAACGCGTTGGCGCCTATCTTGATACCGCACTGACCGAGCCGGATTTTGATCCGCTGGCCTAGCCTGCATCATCAACCGCCAACGCGCTGATGCACCGGTGCGCTGGCTTTGACATTTTGACAATCTGGATCGAAGATGAATTACAAATCGAACCTAATCCAACAATTTAGTGAGCGTGGCTATATTCATCAGGCCACGGATATTGACGCTCTTGACGCGCTAGCGGCCGAACATACGATCCCGACCTATATCGGTTTCGATTGCACCGCCGACAGCCTTCATGTTGGCTCGCTTGTGCAAATCATGATGCTTCGCATTTTGCAGCGATGCGGTCACAAACCAATTGTATTGATGGGCGGCGGCACGACAAAGGTTGGCGACCCATCAGGCAAGGACACCGCCCGCCCGCTATTGTCGGATCAGGATATCGAAATTAATAAAAACGGCATCAAAAGCGTTTTTGAAAAATATCTGACCTTTGGTGACGGCCCATCAGATGCATTGATGGTTGACAATGCCGATTGGCTCGACAGCCTTCATTATGTCCGGTTTCTGCGCGATTACGGGCCGCATTTCTCGATCAATCGCATGATGGGTATGGAATCGGTGAAGTTACGGCTTGAGCGTGAACAGCCCTTGTCGTTTCTTGAATTCAACTATGCCATTTTACAAGCCTATGATTTTCTGGAATTGCGCCGCCGCTATGGGTGCCAATTGCAGATGGGTGGATCAGACCAATGGGGCAATATTGTCACCGG
>DFSK01000148.1:0-3206 GCA_002378605.1 Alphaproteobacteria bacterium UBA3439 | reverse complement strand
TTAACCCGCCGCGTTGATGGTCAGGAAATCTATGGCCTAACATCACCGCTGATCACCACATCATCAGGTGCGAAAATGGGCAAATCAGCCAATGGTGCGATCTGGCTGAATGATGCGAAATTATCCAGTTTTGATTTCTGGCAGTTCTGGCGCAATACCGAAGATTCGGACGTTGCCCGCTTTCTTGGCCTATTTACCGAATTGCCAATGGACGAGGTTCGCAAATTAGGCGCACTTGAAGGCGCAGAGATCAACCAAGCCAAAATCATCCTTGCTGATGAGGCAACGCGGCTTTGCCACGGCATTGACGCTGCCGAAAGGGCCAAAGCGACCGCACAAACCACCTTTGGCGACAAGGGCATGAGCGACGGCCTTCATCAAGTGACGATCAATTCAGCCGAAGCTGCCAGCCTTAGTGTTATCACGGCTTTGAACATGGTAGGTTTTGCCCAATCGAATGGCGAGGCAAGACGGTTGATCCGTGGCGGCGGGGCAAAGGTGAATGACAAAGCCATCACCGATGAAGACGCCATGATCAGCCTTGCTGATTTCCAAGATGGTAAGGTTAAAATATCGGCTGGGAAAAAACGGCACGCGCTTATCATATTGTCGTAAATATACGACCCCAGATCAGCCGCAGATGATGCCGCTTTTCTGGCGGTTTACGGCGCGGGTGCTGTTGCGGCTCTACCGTCGCCAAATAGGCGTTTTTCTTCTCTGCCGAGCCAGTTTGGCGAAAATAGATCACGCAAAAGACCAGGCGCAATTGATGACACCGGATTGACCGCCGTTGTCATATCATCCGACGTGCCGGTCACGGTAAATTGGCTGACAAAGATACCGCTTTTATCCACGCCAGCGAAGAGATCTCCCAAAACAGGCACTTTGCCAAGAAGTTTGCTGATCTGATTCACCGGCACCAAATTACCACTCACATCCACCTTTTTAGTGGCACGATCATAAACGCCAAGCATGGTGACGCCAACCGCCTCACCGCTGGCTTTCATGCTGACAATCTTTACCATTGGGCCACGCGTTTCTAAAACCGCCTCACCGCGCTGAAATGCGGTACCATCACCCTCGACAAGCGAATATAGGCCAGCAAGGCTAAGCACCGAAAATGCCCGTAAGGCTCTTGGTGCTTCGACAATCCTGAATTTTGTCAATTCAATCTTGGTATCAAAAGATTTAAATTCATTATCTTTGAAAATATTCGTCAGGCGCAACTGGCCACCACGAACCGTATCAGTCACTTTCAATCCGGATAATACCCGACCAGCATTTTCGGATTCGATCACCAATTTGGGATCATCCTTTATTTTTGCAGCAAAGGTCAGATTGACCTCACCGCCACCAATCAGGCCAGTACCGACAATCTTGTCGCCATTTATACCAAACCCCATTTCAAGATCGGCTTCGGTGATCAATGGCGCCCCATCGACAAGCATTGTTCCCAAAAACTTGGCCTTGCCCATACCATCACTGGTGCGATTGCCAGATAACTGACCCGACAAGGAAATTTCGTTATCGACAACGATTTGGTCAGCGGTAAAATCAAAGATCAGTGTCTCATCACCACTTACCCCTTCATTGCGACGAAGCGGCACAAGATTTACCAGCCGCGCTGTTGCGCCGACTTTCCATGATGATTCGGCATTTCGCTCGATAATCAAATCGCGAACATCATTTCCCGGCCATGCAACACGTTCGAAAAACGCGGCCTGTATCTGGCCCGTTGTATCAAAGGCCACTTGGCCTTGTGCTGACAGGCTGCCAGCGGCCATATCGATATTTTGCAATGACGCCACTTCACCTTTGCGAAGCAAGATGGTCATCGTCACGCGGCCATCTTCGGCTGGTAATTTTGCCCAATTCAATTTCGGTACATTAATTGACGCGCTGCTAAGATCGACCGTCATCCCGATTTTAGCCTCGTTCATTGACGGGTCGCCGGAATAAACAATTTTACCGCCAATTGATCCAGCAATATCAAGGTCAAATATTTTAGCTATCGCGGTGGCAAGCAAGGCCGATGGCGGGGTTTGCCCGATCAGCTCGACATGGCGTTTTTGGTGGTCAATTTCGAGGCTGAATTCACTTGGCGCACCATAGATGGTCGCCGTACCGGTAATCTGGCTGTTATCCGTGGATATATCCACCACAAGCTCGGCATCATCAACATTCATCTGATTTGGCAGATTGCGAAATGAACCATTGCTAATCGTGGCATCCAGTTTCTGGATTCGATTAGCCATCGACCCTTGCTTGCCAAGCGGCAAAGCGGCTTCAAGGCTGAATTCAATTTCCCCATCAGCTTTGATTTTGCTGAAATCAAAACTGCCATATTGTGACAAGCCAGCTTGGCGTGCCAGATCCATCGCCGTGCTAGCGGCGCCTTTGGCATTCAGCGAAATCATCGCGTTTTTCTGGATATCGTCAAGCACCGGCTCAATGACAATTCGGCCGCGCTGCAAGGCTATATCGTCAATACGTCCAGTCAGAAAGCTGGCGGTGAAAGCATCGTTATTCCAATAAAGATCAGCATCAATATTGGTGATGGGTGTCGCTCCTTTGGCCCAAATCAATTCGGCATTGCGCAATTTAATATCGCCTTCGACATCATAGACCTTGCGCACCCCTTTTGCCGCGCCAAGATCAGCCGCGAAGGATAATTTTGAGTCACGAACCCGCCCAGCCGGAATATTTTCAGCAATCCATGCGCCTGTTTCGGGCGCGGCCCATTGCGGCCATAATGCCGAAAACAAAACCGCATCCATATCCGGCACATTCAAATCCAGCTGTAAATCGCGAAGCGTCCAATTATCGCCAATTTCAAAGCGGCCACCAAGATTGAATTTTCCAGCACTTCCCATATCAAATGCCAGATTTTCCAATGTCGCCACATCGCCACGAAGCACCGATTTTAACTGTCCCGATGCCAAATCGACCGACCGCTCATAACCGGCAAGAAGCATTGACCCATCGGTCATGTCAAGATCGACAAGCACATCTTGAATCTGTCCGCCTTTGCCAACATTCATCCCTAATGCACCGCCAATTGTTGCAACAAGGCGTTGATATTGACCGCTGGCAAAATTTGCCCGAACACCGGCAAACTGGCTTTCAAGACCGAGGCTAGATAAAGTCAACGCGCTGGTTTCAGATACAAAGGCACCTTGAAATTCAGCTTTGACGAATTTGAATTG
>DFSK01000084.1:1822-2671 GCA_002378605.1 Alphaproteobacteria bacterium UBA3439 | reverse complement strand
TCACGCCATAGACGCTTGGGTCGTTTCGTCGGATATGATGCGTGTAAATCCCGCATGTCTTGCAGAAATAATGTTTGGCGATCGCCGTGTTCCATTGATAAAGACTCAGTGATTCAGCGCCTTTTTCAAGGATGAATTGGTCAAGAGGACAGCTGACCATAACCGCCCAGCGTCGCCGACACAGGCTGCAATCGCACCGCCTTGCCGCGGCAAAATCAAGCCGCGTCGGCGTTGAAAACACAATATCCCCGCAATGGCAGCGGCCATGCAAACGGCTTTGATCGTGATGGGAAACAGTCATTATTTTTTATCTCTATCAAGATCGGTCATCGCGCGCGCCAGCGCATGATTTCCGGTTTGGTCTAAATTTGCCACGACACTATCAAAGTCGATCTTATCGCGGTTTTGGCTGAGTTTTGATTTGGCAAAATAGCCGGTGAGGTTAATTTCAAAGCCAATAATGCCGTCAATCTGTTTTGCCAAATAATCACGCGGCGCATCGGCCATTTTCCAGCCCTGTTTGCCATTGGTTTTGTTTTCGAAAAATTTGGTCAGCTTGCCAACAATGGCAGTCTTGCCTTTGACATCATCGACAAAGCGGATGGTTCCCTGAAAATGGATTGCCTGATAATTCCATGTTGGCACATGTTTGTGATGTTCGGCCTTGGTTGGGTACCAATTGGGGCTGATATAGCCATCTGCGGCTTGGAAAATCACCAGAACCTGGCTTTCATCTTGGCAGATGTCAGCAAGCTGGTTACGCCGCGCAATATGGCCGATCAACCGACCGCGGCAAATCTGATCATCGCCATAATGCAAATCACCATCGGGCAAAATGGGGATATGGTT
>DFSK01000084.1:0-1470 GCA_002378605.1 Alphaproteobacteria bacterium UBA3439 | reverse complement strand
GCGAACAGCCTACGGCCTTTATCAAATGCACAATAAGATATTTTAAAGCGCTGGGTTATTTTAATGCGCTGGGTGACATTGGCAAGATTGAGCGCGGCAACATTAAAGCGTCTAATAAAGTGAAAATCTATATAATAAAAACAATTCATTAGGGTCTATTTCTGGCTTTTAAAATTGGGTTTCTTATGTGATTGTTTCGACATGAAACAGACGATTGCCATGATTTCAATTGTTGTCGCGCTGATCTTTGGATCAATCGGCGCGTTGCTGGCGGCTGACTTTCAGGCAGGATTTGCGGCGTTTCAAAAGGGTGATTATGCGGCGGCATTGCGTGAATGGACGCCCCTTGCCGAACAAGGCGATGCCAAAGCCCAAAATAATCTTGGGGTGATGTATGCAGAAGGACACGGTGTTCTGCAGGATTATGTTACCGCGCATATGTGGGCAAATATTGCATCAATGAATGGCGATAAGATCGCACCAAAACTGCGAAATGCAATTGCCAAAAGAATGACCCCCGCCCAAATTCACGCGGCGCAGACACGGGCTAAAGACTGTATCGGCAAAAACTATAAAGGCTGTTGAGCAAACCCCACCGCGCAATCCCTATCGAAATCAAAATCGCGCCCATAAAAAAGGGCCAGCAAAAGCCAGCCCTTTTCAAAATTAAGATCTTCCAACACCGGATTATCGAATTACTCAAACCATCAAGCACCAGAGTAACCCAGTACTAAAAATATTTTTAACGCTTGGAGAACTGGAAACTACGGCGGGCTTTCGCCTTACCATATTTCTTACGCTCGACAACGCGTGAATCACGTGTCAGGAACCCGCCAGCTTTCAAAACCGGACGAAGACCCGGCTCAAACAGGGTTAGGGCGCGGCTGATGCCGTGACGAACCGCACCGGCCTGACCAGATAGGCCACCACCGCGAACCGTTGCAATTACATCAAATTCGCCAGCGCGCTCGGTTGCATCAAATGGCTGTGCCAAAATCATCTGCAAAACAGGGCGGGCAAAATAAACCTCAACCTTGCGGCCATTGATTGTAACCTGACCTGTGCCGCGCTTTACCCATACGCGGGCTGCGGCATCTTTACGACGACCTGTTGCATATGAACGGCCAAGATTGTCGATTTTTGGCTCAACAGGTGCTGCTGGAGCTTCGGCAACAGGTGCGTCGGCACTGATTGCGCCTAATGCTGCCAAACCTTCGGCCTGAGTGTCTGTGTTTTGTGTATCTTCGGCCATGACTACCTCACATTCTTTGAGTTCATGCTAGCAATATCCAGCGCGACGGGCTGTTGTGCTTCATGCGGGTGGCTTGGGCCTGCATAGATATGCAGGTTGCGCATTGCTTGACGGCCAAGCGGCCCGCGCGGAATCATGCGCTCGACAGCTTTTTCAATCACGCGGGTTGGAAAGCGACCGTCAAGAATCTTGTCAGCAGTCCGCTCTTTAATGCCGCC
>DFSK01000032.1:22035-23221 GCA_002378605.1 Alphaproteobacteria bacterium UBA3439 | reverse complement strand
ATCATCCATTGCGGTGATTGCGGGCCTGTACCGGTGCCGGAAAAAGATCTGCCCGTTATCTTACCTGACGATGTTGATTTTGGCGGCAGCGGCAATCCGCTTTCCAACCATCCAAGCTGGAAATATACAACCTGTCCGCAATGCGGTGCAGATGCCGAACGCGAACAAGATACATTTGATACATTTTTTGAGAGCTCATGGTATTTCCTTCGCTATGCCGATCCGACATCAGATGATGGCGTCAATGGTGCAGCAGCGGCTTACTGGCTTCCAGTTGATCAATATATTGGCGGGGTTGAACATGCGGTTCTGCATTTGCTCTATTCGCGCTTTTTCACCCGTGCATTGTCGCAAGTTGGCTATCTTGACCTTGGCGAGCCTTTTGCCGGTCTTATGACCCAAGGCATGGTCTGCCATCAGACCTTTCAAGATGAGGCAGGCAAATGGCTGTTCCCAACCGACGTTGTCAAACAGGGCGATGCATGGGTGCAAACCGGTGATGGCAGCAAAGTCACCGCAGGCCGCATCGAAAAAATGAGCAAATCGAAACGCAATGTCGTTGATCCTGAATTGATCATTCAGAATTATGGTGCTGATACAGCACGGCTTTTCATGCTGTCGGATTCGCCACCTGAACGCGATATGGAATGGACTGAATCGGGCGTTGAAGGCGCGTCACGCTTCTTAAAGCGGGTCTGGCGCATGTCACAAGATCCAGATCTTGCACCGCTTGGTGCGGCCCCATTGGCCGATAGCGAGGCAAGCGCACTTGCGCTTGTGCGTATGGCGCATAAATCGATCATTGGCCTGTCGGCTGATATTGAGAATTTTCGGTTTAACCGCGCTGTGGCGCAGCTTCATATGCTTGCCAATGCCATTGCCGATGTCAAAGCCACCGACAAGGGCGCCAGCGAAGCCAAACGGTTTGGCATTGAAACATTAACCCAACTATTGGCGCCTTTATCACCGCATGTTGCCGAAGAAATCTGGCAAACCCTGGGCCATAGAACGCTTTTGGCGCAATCAGACTGGCCGCAAGCCGATGCAAGCCTTGCCGCTGATAATGAAATCGAAATTGGCATACAGGTGAATGGCAAACTTCGTGATACCATCATGCTTCCGCGCGATTGCGACGCTGGCGATGCCGAAGCCCGTGCGCTGGTATCACCAGCGATTATCCGCTATC
>DFSK01000032.1:19193-21749 GCA_002378605.1 Alphaproteobacteria bacterium UBA3439 | reverse complement strand
AGAAAAGTGATTGTGGTGAAAAACAGGATTATCAATGTGGTTATCTAGCCTATTTGAAACCATCGCTGATTTGCGGTCATTCCGGCTTGGCAGCATCATCCTTTGCGGCCTGATTTTTGCTGGTTGTGGTGATGTAACGATTCGCCAGCTTGGCACCGAAAATCTTCAAAATCTGCAACAAATCGCAGTTAAAGATGCGACTGGGCGCGAGGGCCAGCTCTATGGCCGCGAATTGCGCAAATTGCTGCATATTGGCGGTAAAACGGTTGAAAATTATGACCTTATTTCATCAATCTCGGTTAGCGCTTCCAGCACATTATCGGTTCAGGGCGCAAGTTCGACATTGAAAAAAATGAGCATGACCGCCAATTTTGATTTACGCAGCCTGGCCACCGGTGAAACGCTTATCACCGATAGCATCACCGCTGATGCAACGCTTGGCGCAGTAACATCGCTTTATGGGCAGGATAAATCTGAAACCCATGCCCGCGAACGACTTGCCATCTTACTGGCACAGCGTGTTGTGCGGCGGCTACAGCTTTATTTCCTGAACCAAAGCCAATAGCCAACATGGCTACCCGATGAAAATCGCACCGCGCCAGATCGCCAGCTTTCTAACCAAGCCGCCAGCCGAAATTGCCGCGGTTCTGTTTCATGGCAATGATTTGGGGATGATTAGCGAACGCGCCAAACAATTTGCTCATCTTTTCAGCGATAATCTTGATGATGTGTTTTCAGTGACCCGCCTGACCGGTGATATGCTGTCAGGCGAGGCGGGGTTAATTGCCGATTCAGCTGCCGCGATCCCCGCATTTGGTGATCGCCGACTTGTTCTGGTCAAAGGCCGCGGCACCGAACTGCTTGAGGCCTGTAAACTGGCGCTGGCCAAGCCGCTTGCCGATACGATCATCATTGTTGAAGCGAGTGATACAACAACCAAACATGCGATTGTCAAACTTTTCGAGACCAGCAAAACCGCCGCGTCAATTGGTTGCTATGCTGACAATATTGGCGATATCCGCGCCTTGGCGACAGGTATTTTTGCCGCCGATCGGGTAACGGCAAGCCGTGATGCGCTTGATATCATTGCCGAAAGGCTTGGTAGCGACCGTGCGTCATCACGAAGCGAGATTGCAAAACTTGCCTTAATGGCCGGGCCAGGTGGCAAGCTTGACGCCGAGGATGTTCGCATCGCGCTTGGTGATAGCGCGCTTTTAGCGATTGATGATATTGCAGATGCGCTTGCCAGCGGTGCGGTTGACCGCTTGCAACAGGCGTTGCAAAAAGCATGGTATGAAGATGCCAATGCGGTGATGATCATTCGCGGTTGCCAAACCTATTTCCGGCAATTGGGACTTGCTGGTCACGCCATGGCGGCAGGCCAGTCAGCGCAAAATGCGCTTCGCAGCCTGCGCCCACCACCACATTTTAAGCTTCAAGACCGGCTTCAAGCGCATCTACGCCGATGGCGGCCAGATGTGGCAATGGATGTGGTAAATAGGCTGCAAGATATTGAATTACAATTGAAATCTGGCGGCATCAATGACCAGCTTTGCACCGCGCAAAGCCTTCTTGGCATCTGCCTTCGCGCACCGCGCTAGCGAATGCCAAGCTGTGCCAGTAAATTGGTCATCTGATCAAGCGATTGGCAGTCAATGGTAACCTTGCCGCGGTCTTTTGTCTCGTTCCAGTCAATGTGAAACGCCAGCCCCAGCTTTTCCGCCGCCTGCTTTTCAAGCGCCTTGATATCTGCCGATTTAGCGGGCGGCTTGGGCTTTTGACCGGCATTACCGGCGGGCTGTTTGACCAAAGCTTCGACTTGCCGCGCTGATAGGCCCTTTGCGACAATCATCTTGGCCAAAGCTTCGGCTTGGTCATGGCCGATTAATGGCCGCGCTTGCCCCATGGTGATTTCCCGGTCAAGCAATAGATTTTGAACAAAGGGCGAAAGCAGCAAAAGTCGCAAAAGATTGGCAATGTGGCTTCGTGATTTTCCAATTATATCAGATAGTTGTTCTTGGGTATAACGGTTCGTCTCAAGCAATTTCTGATAGCCTTGCGCTTCTTCGATCACGCTAAGGTCACTTCGCTGGATATTTTCGATCAGCGCGATTTCATAACATTCAGCATCACTTAAATCACGAATGATCGCTGGCACTTGATGAATTTTCGCCAATTGTGCCGCCCGCCAGCGCCGCTCACCAGCGACAAGCTGGTAACGCGATGATTTTTCGGGATGCGGGCGAAGCAAAATCGGCTGGACAATGCCATTTTGCCGAATTGACGCGGCAAGCTCGTCCAAACCAGCCTTATCAAACCGGCGTCGTGGCTGCCAAGGCCCAACATTAATCCATTCGATCGGGATTTCGCGAAACCCAGAGGCTGATGGCGCACTGGCTGCGCCCGATGATGATGCCATAGTCCCCGTTGCGGTGGCGATATCGCGATCACCGAGAAGCGATGACAGGCCGCGACCAAGGCCGCGCGTTGCGGTTTTTTTCGATGATGGTGCAGCCGGCGGCGTTTTTGGCGACATTAGGCAGCTTCCTTTTCTTG
>DFSK01000032.1:10822-18914 GCA_002378605.1 Alphaproteobacteria bacterium UBA3439 | reverse complement strand
TCAAGCAATTCGGCGGCAAGCGCAATATAGGCCTTCGACCCAGCGCAATTCAAATCATATATCAAAACAGGTTGGCCAAAGGATGGCGCCTCTGAAACGCGAACATTTCTAGGGATAACAGTATTATAGACAAGGTTCCCAAGATGGGTGCGAACATCATTTGCGACCTGTTCAGATAATTTATTCCGCCCATCATACATGGTCAGAACGATGCCCTGCATCACCAATTGCCGGTTTAAACCGCCTTGAACCGACGCGATGGTGCGCATTAATTGCGACAGACCTTCAAGCGCATAAAATTCGCATTGGAGTGGCACCAAAACACTATGTGCGGCGCAAAGCGCATTCACCGTTAACAGCCCCAATGAAGGCGGACAATCAATAATGATATAATCATAGCCAGCAGCAATTGGCTGAAGCGCATCCGCTAAGCGGAATTCGCGCCGGTCAATCGTGGTAAGTTCAATTTCGGCAGCCGATAAATCCACCACCGCCGCAATAATATCAAGGCCGGCAACATTACTTGATTGAATCGCAGCCTTTGCCGTCACTTCACCGGTAACAAGACGATAGCTATTCGCCGCGCGATCATCCTCATTGACGCCAAGACCCGTGCTGGCATTGCCTTGCGGATCAAAATCAACAAGCAGAACACGCCGCCCACACGCCGCCAAAGCTGTTGCCAGATTCACCGATGTAGTGGTTTTTCCAACACCGCCCTTTTGATTGGCAATTGCAATAATCCGCAATGAAGACGTCATCTCAGCAAACCTTGCCCATTTGGGACTTTAAAAGATCCGGTTATCATGCGCCGCAATTTAGCGCGAATTTTTCAGTTCTAAAACAACGCCAGTTGGGCCGGAAAGGCTTGGATGTGTTGTGGGAATCATAGTGGAATAAGATTGCAAATTGGTCAATTCATCTTCGACCGATGCGCCCTTCAAAAACAAACAGACGCACGAAAAGCTAAGCTGAGTTTCGATTAAATTCAATAATTTAGGGACAGGTGCCAACGCACGCGCGGTAATCACATCGGGATGCAGATTGGGCATGTTTTCGATACGTTGATTATGAACTTTGGCCGGCAGGCCAAGTTCGCGGATCACTGTGGATAAAAACACCGCTTTACGTTGATCAGATTCAACCAGATCAACTGTAACGCCGCCCATAATAGCGAGAACAAGCCCCGGAAAGCCAGCACCGCTGCCAACATCAAGAATATGCCGTGTCTGTGGTGGATAATAGGCCACCAATTGACCCGAATCGAGAATATGACGCTGCCACGCATCGGCAAGCGTACTGTTGGCAACAAGATTGATCCGGCGTTGCCATTTTTCCAGCAAGGTTAAGTAGGCCTGAAATTTATCAATTGTTTCACGTGAAACATTTAGCAATTCGCCAACATGATCAGGGGTCACGATACGACTCTTATTTTGGCCTGTTTTTGCTGACGCTTGATATGGCGAAGCACGGCCACAACCGCCGCCGGTGTCAAACCGGGAAGGCGGTTCGCATGCCCAATTGTTTCCGGTTGAAACCGCCGCAAGATATCTTTTGATTCGGCCGACAGCCCGCCAACAGCGGCAAAATCAATTTGCGCCGGAATGGCCACAGCTTCATCACGGCGAAGCGCATCAATATCGGCCTGCTGGCGTTCAACATAGCCCGAATAGCGGTAATCCGCCTCAAGCTGACTATGTAAACGCGGTGAGATTGCTGCAAGCTCAGGCCAAAGCGGCAAAATCTCGGCAATGCCGATCGATTCGAGCGTTAGCAGATCAGCAGCACTGCGCGCCGCACCATCGCGTGGCGACGGCAGACCAGCAGCCGCAACGGCTTTGGCAGGCTGAATACTTGTTTCAAGCTTGGTTCGCGCCGCCTGCAACGCGGCCGATTTTTCGCTCCACGCGGCTTCGCGAACCGATCCAACACAGCCAATGGCCAAGCCACGATCAGTTAAACGTTGATCGGCATTGTCAGCCCGAAGCAATAGCCGGTATTCAGCGCGTGAGGTGAACATCCGATACGGCTCGGGCGCGCCCTTGGTGATTAAATCATCGACCATAACACCGATATAGGCATCAGCACGATCGAGAACAAATGGCGTGTAATCAGCGCCATTGGCAGCAAGTAACGCGGCATTAATGCCCGCAACAAGCCCTTGTGCTGCGGCTTCTTCATAACCCGTTGTGCCATTGATCTGACCAGCAAGATATAATCCGGGAAGCGCTTTCAACGCCAAAGACCGGCGAAGCGCCCGCGGATCGACAAAATCATATTCAATGGCATAGCCAAATTGCAGAATTTTGGCCGATTCCAGCCCGGGAATCGAGGCAATCATCGCGCTTTGCACATCGCGCGGAAGGCTTGTCGAAATCCCATTTGGATAAACAGTCGGGTCATCAAGCCCTTCAGGCTCTAGAAAAATCTGATGCGAGCTTTTATCGGCAAAGCGATGCACCTTATCCTCGATTGACGGGCAATAGCGCGGCCCGGTTCCCGATATCTGCCCACTATAGACCGCCGATAAATGGATTGATTCGGCAATAATACGGTGCGTTTCGGACGTTGTCCGCGTAATCCCGCATGAAATTTGCGGAACGGTTATTTTTTCGGTCAGAGTCGAAAAGGGGACTGGCGGATTATCAGCTGGCTGCATTTCAAGGCTGGCCCAATCGATGCTGGTGCCATCAAGCCGCGCTGGCGTGCCGGTTTTCAGCCTGCCAAGCGGCAAATCAAGGGCGGCGAGCCTTGCCGCCAATTGGTTTGACGGCGCTTCACCAACCCTGCCGGCGGGCGTCCGCTCGCTGCCAAGATGAATCAAGCCGCCCAGAAATGTGCCCGTGGTCAGAACAACCGCACCACAGTCAAACTGACGGCCATCCTCGGTTATAATGCCTGTTGCCCGGCGACTATCTTCCGTTCCACTAACCGAAATATCGCCAACAGCGGCTTCGATAATCTGAATATTCGGCGTTTCGGCCAGCAAATCCTGAATCGCCATGCGATATAGCTTGCGATCAGCCTGGGCGCGGGGCCCATGAACCGCTGGCCCGCGTGATTTATTCAACATTCTAAACTGGATGCCGGCGCGATCAATGGCACGGCCCATTATGCCGTCAAGCGCATCAATCTCACGAACGAGATGACCCTTGCCAAGCCCGCCGATCGCCGGATTACAAGACATTTCGCCAATCCGGTCAGCGCGCATGGTAATCAGCGCAACCGACGCACCCATCCGTGCCGCCGCCGCCGCCGCCTCACAGCCGGCATGGCCGCCGCCAACAACAATGACATCGAACTGGCTGGTCATGCTTTGCCCATTTTCAATAAAATTCTGCTCATGCTGCCGTTATGCCGCGTTTTTGCCTATTTTCCAATACAAAAGGCCGAAAAGATGCTTCCCAAAAGCTCTTCAACATCAATTTCACCGGTAATCCGGCCAAGCGCCACTGCCGCAACACGGAAATCCTCAGCCGCTAGTTCAGGGCCGTGATGAAAATCATGGCCCAAAGCACGGCCCAATGCGTCATGTGCTTCCTGCATCGCGTCGCGGTGGCGCTGGCGCGTAATAATCACGCTCGCATCAGCATGATTTAACGGAACGAGCAATTTTGCCAATGTTTCGATCAATTTTTCAATATCAGCGGGGTCTTTGGCTGATATGGACAGCATTTGGCCGGATTTGCCGGCATGTGCCGCTGATAGGCCGCGATCGGCCTTATTGAGAAGGTAAAATTTGGGCTGGCTGGTCAGCCGATCGATCTTTTGCCGCGCCTCCGGCCATGCAGGATCACTTCCATCGAGAATGACCAGCACCAGATTGGCAAATCCGGCTGCCTCAACCGACCGCCGGATCCCTTCAGCCTCGATCGTGCCGCTTTCATCGCGAATACCAGCCGTATCCAAGATCGTGGCAGGGATGCCACCGAGATCCAGTCGGATCTGGATAATATCGCGTGTTGTGCCAGCTTCTTCTGAAACAATCGCCGCCGAACGCCCAGCCAAAGCATTTAAAATCGTTGATTTTCCGGCGTTTACCGGCCCAATCAACGCAATTGTCACGCCATCACGGACCAATTCTCCCGCACCACCATCATCAAGATGACTGGCCAAGGCGGCGCGTAAATCACCCGTGCTTTCCCGCAATGCGGTTTCAACCATTGCCGGCAAATCCTCATCAGCAAAATCAATCAAAGCTTCAAGCTGGGCGGCAAGCTGTACCAATTCACCGCGCCATGCCATGACCGGCGCACGCAAGGCACCGTCAATCTGCGCCCAGGCCTGGTGCAACTGCGTTGACGTTTCAGCCTCAATCAAATCGGCAAGCCCTTCAACGCCGGATAAATCCATTTTGCCATTCATAAAGCCGCGACGGGTAAATTCGCCAGCCTGCGCCATGCGAAAACCATCACTAGCGCCCAAACGCGCCAATAAAACATCAATGACGGCGCGGCTGCCATGACAATGGATTTCACAAACATCCTCGCCGGTACTTGAATGGGGCGCTTTCATAAAAAGCAGGATGGCCTGATCAATCACGCGCTGGTCCAAAACCAGCCGCGCCACTGAAAATTGGCCCGCCGCTGGACAGGTGGCACCAAATAACGCTGGTGCATCGCCCGCCGTAGGGCCGCTAATACGGATCACCGCAATGGCTGACCGGCCTGGCGGCGTCGCAATGGCAAAAATCGTTTGATATCCGGCTTGGCTCATAATCTTTTCAATAATTCCATTCTCTGATAGAGTTTTCCTAGAGCGAAAGACTACCGACAACAAGTCTCTTTTTTTTGTCCGTTACTGACGGTTGGTCTCACCAGTAACCAGAAGGAGAGATTATGCCCCAAATCAATGACAAATTTGCGCCGCTTTATTTTACCAGCCTAAAAACCGATTTTGGCTGGATTCGGCCAATTAGCGATGGCCAACGCCTGATCCGGCTAGACTGGAACCAGACCGGTTGGGAAGACGCTGATCATCCTGATAATGTTTCACGTGAAACAAAAAACCAGCTTGACGCTTTTTTCGCCGGCCGTCTCCGTCAATTTAGCCTTCCCCTTGCCCCGGCTGGCAAAAGCGCCGCTGGCAAAAAATGGCTTGAGGTGATGATGCGGATTCCCTATGGAACCGTGATGACCTATGGCGAATTTGCCGCTTTAGCGGGAAAGCCAAAGGCAGCCCGCGCCGCAGGTTCGGCCTGCGCCAGCAATCCGATCCCGATTATCTATCCGTGTCACCGTGTCGTTCGCGCTGATGGCAGTCTTGGGAATTATGGCGGAGGAAGTAATCACCATCCAACGCATCCAGATAATCTAGCGCGGAAAGGTAATTTATTAAAATTTGAGGCGAATCTTGCGACGAGCGCAGCCTAAGCCTAGCTATTCATATGATCGAAGAATTCGTCGTTACTCTTTGAATTCTTTAGCTTATCAACAAGGAATTCCATCGCGTCAACCGGGCCCATCTGCATCAAGATGCGACGAAGCACCCACATTTTCGCAAGCGTTCCCTTATCGACAAGCAGCTCTTCTTTGCGTGTTCCCGACTTGGTGATATCAATCGCCGGGAAGGTACGTTTGTCAGAAAGCTTACGATCAAGAATGACTTCGCTATTGCCGGTACCTTTAAATTCTTCAAAGATCACTTCATCCATCCGTGATCCAGTTTCGATCAAGGCGGTCGCAATGATCGTTAAAGACCCGCCTTCTTCAATATTTCGGGCGGCACCAAAAAAGCGCTTTGGCCGCTGCAATGCATTTGCATCAACACCACCGGTAAGCACTTTTCCCGATGATGGCACAACCGTGTTATAGGCCCGCGCCAAACGGGTAATCGAATCCAGCAAAATCACCACATCGCGCTTGTGCTCGACAAGGCGTTTAGCTTTTTCAATAACCATTTCAGTGACTTGCACATGACGTGACGCTGGCTCATCAAAGGTCGACGAAATCACTTCACCGCGAACTGAGCGCTGCATATCGGTCACTTCTTCGGGCCGTTCATCAATCAACAGAACGATCAAATAGACTTCTGGATGGTTTTCGGAAATGGCATGGGCGATGCTTTGCAGCATCATTGTCTTACCTGTGCGTGGCGGCGCGACGATTAGCCCGCGCTGGCCCTTACCCATTGGCGAAATCAAATCGATAACGCGTGGTGTATTGTCTTTTTTATCTGGATTGAACGGTAATTCGAGGGTTAATTTTTCTTCAGGGTAAAGCGGCGTCAGATTATCGAAGTTAATCCGATGACGAACCGCATTTGGCTCTTCGAAATTGATTGTTTCAACTTTTAACAGGGCAAAATAGCGCTCGCCATCTTTGGGGGCGCGAATTTCACCTTCAACCGTGTCGCCGGTGCGAAGGCTGAAGCGCCGTACCTGACTTGGCGAGACATAGATATCATCAGGACCGGGCAAGTAATTTGATTCAGGGGCGCGTAAAAAACCAAACCCATCTGACAGCACTTCAAGAACGCCACTGCCATAAATCGCAACTTCATTATCGGCAAGCTGTTTCAGAATCGCAAACATCATATCTTGTTTACGAAGCGTACTGGCATTTTCAATTTCCAGTTCTTCAGCATAAGCCAAAAGATCGGCTGGAGACTTCGCTTTGAGTTCCTGTAAATGCATGATTTTACTCTGAAGGGGAAAATAAGCTGACAAGAAATGCGGTTGGGTACGCAGCAGATGATGTCATCTTGAGGTTGTTAACCAGAAAAGTCAATGAATCTAAAATAGTGAAACTCTTACTGGTATTGAATTTCACGTCTTTTGTCACATTCAGATTGGTTTGGCAACAGCCATAACAACAATAACAATCATCAAAACGGTCGGCACTTCATTCCAAATCCGATAGGCTTTTGACGATAGTGGTTTTTCATCATTTTCGAGTAAGCGGCGCATCTTGGAAAATTTGCCATGAACGCCAGCCATTAGAAACACCGCCGCAAATTTAACATGAAACCATGGCTCGCTGAATAATTCAGTGTTTAAAGCCAACATCCACAGGCCAAAAATAAAACTGGCTACCATCGCTGGCGTCATAATCGCTTTTAACAATCGACGTTCCATCACCTTGAAAGTCTCGGCCTGAACCGATCCTGTTGGCGCATCAGCATGATATACAAATAATCTTGGCAAATATAATAATCCGACCATCCATGCAATTACAGAAATGATGTGAAGCGATTTGATAATTTCATAGCTCATGGATCTGTCCTATCGGTTACGAATGTGATCAATCATCTTTTGTACATTTTCCACCGGCGTTGGCGGTGTAATGCCATGTCCAAGATTGAAGATATGCGGGCGATCATGGAACGCGTCAAGGATATGATCAATATCCCGAAACATTTCTGTGCCAGCATTTAACAGGCTCAACGGGTCAAGATTGCCTTGTACTGGCATTCCAGCTGGCAGATTTTGTCCGGCCCACACAGGATCAACACCGTGATCAAGACCAATCGCATCGACCCCGCTTTCATCGGCATAACGGATTAAACCTTCACCAATTCCCTTTGGGAATCCAATAATTGGCTGGTTATGGCCGTTTTTACGAACGCCTTCGACAATGGCCCGGGCTGGTTTTGTTACCAACCAATCGCGTTGCGCCGCGGGAACGGCACTTGCCCAGCTGTCAAACAGCATCAATGTCTGTGCGCCTGATTGCGCCTGAAGTGACAAAAACGATATCGTCGCATCAACCAGAATTTCCAACAAACCATCCAAGGCTTTTGCATGTTGCCATGCCCATTGCCGTGCTTTGGGAAAATCACGCGATGTGCCGCCTTCGGCCATATAGGTAATCAACGTCCAGGGCGCGCCCGCAAACCCGATCAAGGTTGTTTCAGCCGGCAAGGCGGCCTTGGTCAAAGCCAATGCTGTTCCAACAGGCGCCAGTTTCTGGCTTAATCCGGTAAGGCAAGATGCATCAATATCATCAGGCTGATCCATTGCATCAAGCAAAGGCCCGATACCTGTTTGAAATCTTACATTTCGGTTCATCGCCCACGGAATCATCAGGATATCCGAAAATATAATTGCCGCATCGAACCCATAACGAGCAATAGGCTGTAGGGTGACAGCTGA
>DFSK01000032.1:6416-10476 GCA_002378605.1 Alphaproteobacteria bacterium UBA3439 | reverse complement strand
CCAGCTTGACGCATCATCCAAATCGGTGTCGTGCGTGATTTCGTGCCTTTGAGCGTCGAAAGGAATAACTGATCGGCCATTCTGTTCTCTAACATTATATATATATTAAAAAAAGGTAGTTGTTTTGGTAGTGCCTGTGTGTAACCGCATCTTTGCTGTTATTCAAATGTTATCCACAGTTTTATCCCGATATTCTGATGTTTTTCAGGCTATTCTTTCAGTGGCTTGTCGACTTACCCACCAAATGGCCAAGTAAAGCAGATGCATTTATCCCGATGTTTATTAAACCTGCGAAATTGTGCATAACCGGCAGCAGCTAGCGGCTTTTGAAAAACAACCCCCAATGAGGCAAGAATTATGCACAGCCTTATCAGCCGGGTTAAGCATCGAAATAGTGATTGGCATTATGGCAAGATTACACGCCCTTGGCCGATGTAAAGTGATGACAAATTGGTGATTTCTAGCTACATCTTGTCAGGTGATGCCAGAACAAACCCTACATATCCATCTTGTTTCAGATTCGACTGGTGAAACCGTTCATCAGGTGGCACGTGCCTGTCTTGCGCAATTTGCCGATGTCAAAACAATCGAACATGTGTGGACTTTGGTGCGGACGCCAGCGCATTTACAGGCGCTTTTTGAAGGTCTTGATCGCAATCCGGGCATTTTGCTGATGAGCATCATCGATCAGAATTTGCGGTCTAGCATTGAACAGGCCTGTCGCAGCAAAGGTGTTCCCGCCGTATCGGTTCTTGATCCGGTGGTGAATATGCTGACCGCTGTTCTTGGGCAGGCGATGACCAATCTGCCAGGTGGCCAGCGCCGTCTTGATACGGCTTATTTTGCGCGTATGGCCGCTGTTGATTTTGCCGTCAGCCATGATGATGGCATGAATATGGGCAATTTGAAAAAGGCCGACATGCTTATTGTTGGCATTTCTCGCACCTCGAAAACGCCAACATCAATGTATCTGGCGCATCGTGGCTATAAAGTTGCCAATTACGCACTTGTGCCAAAAGTACCTTTTCCCCAGCATTATCTTGATGGGTTGGATATTTTTGTTGTTGGGCTGACAAATGATCCAAAACGCCTTAGCCAGATTCGCCGCACAAGACAAACCGCAATGCAGGATAAAGACAATGAGGATTATGCCGATATTGGCCAGATCACCGATGAAGTGCGCAATGCAAGGCGACTTTTTGCCAGTAATGGCTGGCCGGTGATTGATGTCACGCGCCGGTCGGTTGAAGAAACCGCTGCGGCAATCTTGCAATATTACACAAAATGGGCCGAGACCAGATCATGACGCTTCCGGCTTTTGCACAATTACCTGCTGGCGATCTGGTGCTGGCATCGGCAAGCGCGATCCGCGCCAAAATTCTGCATGATGCTGGTCTTGGCTATCGTTGCTATCCTGTTGCGATTGATGAAGATTCGGTTCGTGCGTCGGCAAGCGCTGAGGCGGTTCCAATTGGCGATATCGCCATTATGCTTGCCGAAATGAAAGCCGCCGCCGCGGTACAGCGTTTGGCACTCGAAACCGACCCATCGCCAGCCTATATCTTGGGATGTGATCAGATATTGGCTTGTGATGAGGTGATTTACAGCAAACCGCGGGATCAAACCATGGCCAAGGCGCAGCTGATGGCCTTGTCGGGGAAAACGCATCAATTATTCAGCGCCGCTGTCTTATATCGCCAAGGCGCGCGGATCTGGCATCATCTGGCGATTGCCAATATCACCATGCGCCGTCTTGATGAGAGCTTTATTGACGCCTATCTCAACCGGCTCGGTGCGGCCGCCTTTAGCTCACCGGCAAGCTATCAAATCGAAACGATTGGTGCCCAGCTATTATCGCGGATCGATGGTTGTCATTTTGCCATTCTTGGGCTTCCGCTTCTCGAATTGCTTGGCATATTGCGTGAACATGGCCTGAAACCAGTGGACGCGGGCCAATGAAAATCATTGGTCTGACAGGTTCGATTGCGGCAGGGAAATCAACGGTTGCTGGCTGGATTCGCGATCTTGGCATTGCCATTCATGACGCTGATGCTGCGGTTCATGAATTGCTTGGGCCTCAAGGAGCGGCGGTTGATGCGATTTTAGCTGAATTTGGGCCAGATTTGGCGGGCCAAGACATTGGCAGTCACGATATTGGCAGCAAAGAAGCGGGCATTAATCGGCAGGCGCTTGGCAATTATGTCTTTGCCAAGCCGCAGGCGCGAAAACAGCTTGAATCGATCCTTCACCCGCTTGTACGTCAACATCGGGATGCTTTTTTGGACAAGCATCGTGCGATGGCGGCACCGGCGGCTGTTTTGGATGTGCCATTGCTTTTTGAAACGGGTGGTGATGCTGTTTGTGATCATATCATCGTCATATATGCCAGCGCGGCGACAACGGCCAAACGCGCCTTGGCACGTGCCGGTATGACGCCAGCCAAGCTTGAGGCGATTCTAGCGTCACAAATGCCCGTCGATGCGAAAAAAAAGCGGGCTGATCTATGTCTTGATTCAGATCTTAAACCAGAAGAGACGCGGCAAGATTTAATCAGATGGCTTGCTGCGATTAATGTGCCTATGGTTGGTGCTGACCAAGCACAATCCTAGTCTGCGGAAAGCGATAAAATATGCGTGAAATTGCTCTTGATACCGAAACTACTGGCATTAGTCCGCGTGACGGGCATCGCATTATTGAAATTGGTGCCTTGGAATTGATGCATCATTTACCAACAGGCCGCAAATTGCATCTCTATATCAATCCTGAACGCGATATTGATGATGGTGCGGTTGCGGTTCATGGCATCACCAGTGACTTCTTGGTGGATAAACCTGTTTTTGCCGATATCGTTGACGAATTTCTGGCCTTTGTCGGTGATGATCCGATGGTGATCCATAATGCCAGTTTTGATATGGGCTTTATCAATGCTGAATTGAAACGGCTTGACCGACCAGCCCTGCCAATGGCGCAATCAATTGATACATTGATGATGGCACGCAAGAAATTTCCCGGGGCGCAGGCCAATCTCGATGCGTTATGTCGCCGGTTTGAAATTGACAATGCCCATCGTGATCTTCACGGCGCCTTGGTCGATGCCGATCTGTTGGCGGCGGTTTATATTGAATTGCTGGGGGGCCGGCAACCGGGCCTGTCGCTGGAATCACATAGCCAGACCCAAGCTGCCGATCAGGGCGCAGAAAATAGCATTGATCCTGACCCAAGTTTTCATCTTGACGCCAAACCAATGCGACCCATTCGGGCGCATGCGCCAACCGCCGAAGAGTTGCAAGCGCATGCGAAATTTTTGGAAGAGCTAAAAAACCCGATCTGGCAAAATGATGCCTAGCCCGATCGGGAGATGATTTTAATTATTGGTTTGGGCAGCTGCCTGCTGCGCCAGATTATGTTGATAGACAGCAACAAAATCGACGGGCTGGATATTCAAAGGCATAAAGCCGCCATCGCGGGTGCAATCTGAAATAATCGCGCGCGCAAATGGGAATAACAGGCGTGGGGCTTCAATCATGATCAAAGCATTAATTTCATCATCTGGTGTGCCTTGTGGCGAGACCAGACCCGCATAAGTTAAATCGACCAAAAATAACGCAGTGTCATTTGCGGTGGCTTTGGCCGCCAGATTTAAGGTCACTTCATATTGATTGTCGCCAAGAAGCTGGGCGCCAACATTGACGGTGATTTCAACATCAGGCTGGCTTGCCCCTTCGATGAGAACGCGTGGCGCATTTGGATTTTCAAAAGATAGATCCTTGATATATTGCGCGTGCACAACAATCTGGCGGCTGGTATTTGCGTCGTCACCCGACGGCTGTGTGTTGCCAGTATCGGCGGCGGCGGCTTTTTTTGATTTTTTGGTTTCTTTGGCCATAATTATCTCCGGATTAGCTTTGCGCTTCGTAAACAGGGCTATGATCTGATTGCGCGTATGAATTTGAACGCAGCTACTAGCATAAATAGCGGTTTGAAAACAACCATGTCAAAAAGGCTTTTGTGGTGCTGTACCCCGCCGCAGCTTTTCATGGCCTGTGGTTCAGGCCTTGTG
>DFSK01000032.1:0-6117 GCA_002378605.1 Alphaproteobacteria bacterium UBA3439 | reverse complement strand
GATTCAGGTTTTGCGATTTTTCTTGTTACCAATCTGGTGATCTTGGTCTGGCCGTTCTTCAAATTCGCCCTCGATGATATCATCATCATCCTTTGCTGCATCATGCTGCTTGGTAAAGGGATTATGCTGGTGGCCACCGGCACCCGATGCCGGATTGCCTGATGCGGCATTGCCAAACGGCCCGCCGCCAAAATGGGTAAAGCCGGTAAAGCGTTTGCTGCTGGCCATCCATTGCAGCAGATATACACCAGCAAGCGTACGAATCCCGGGTATAAACAGCAAAAGCCCAATAGCATCGGTGACATAGCCGGGGATCAACATTAGGGCGCCACCAACAACCATTGAAATACTATCAGCGATTGAGGTGACAGGTGCGCGCCCCTTGGCAAGATCGGCTTGAATACGACTTAAAACAGATAGGCCCTGGCGTTTTAGAAGCGCAATGCCAAAAATTGCCGTTACAAAAACACCTAAAAGTGTTAACAAACCGCCAATTTCACTGCCAATGTAAATGAAGGCGGACATTTCGGCCCATCCCCATATTAGCAGGCCAAGAATAATGATTAGTCCCATTTGACCTATCCCTTAGACGGTTTTTGGTAATTTTTGCCGACAATTTCAGGCTGCATCTGGATTTAATACCCTACATATGCCATCTATATTATGACGGCATTGGCAAAAGACTCAATGATGTTAAATAATGCCAATATAAAACCTTAGATGGGGGCTCAGTTGCAATTCATAGATATTATCATTTTTGCCGTTATCGCTGTTCTTTTAGTGCTGCGCCTTCGGTCGGTTCTTGGCCAGCGCACTGGCTATGAACAGCCGCAAGATGAAAGCCGCGCGAACCGGTTTGAAGAAACCGAGAATGATAATGAACCCATTCCGCTGCATCCCAAGGCTGCGGGCGAAGCGCCGGTTGCGCTTCACGGCCTTGATGCGATGCGCAAGATCGATCGCAGCTTTAATGAAACGCAATTCCTTGACGGTGCCAGCGCCGCTTTTGAGATGATTTTGACCGCCTATGCCGACGGCAATCTTACCCAATTGAAACGGCTATTGGGCTATGATCTGCTGCAAAGCTTTACTGCATCGATCCAAGCGCGGGCAAAGGCCAAAGAAAGCCTCGTCATCACTTTGGATGATATTCGCGAAGCCAGCATCTTAAATATCTCAATCGTCGATCAGCTTGCCAGCATCACCGTACATTTTCATTCGGTGCAAACACGCATTGCCAAGGATGAAAATGACGAAGTGATTGAGTCAGATGATTCGGGCTCGCGTGAATTCACCGATATCTGGACATTCGAGCGCGATTTGACCCTATCCGATCCAAACTGGAAACTGGTCGAGACTGAGTCCGAGTCCGCCGAAGACTAATCGAGGCCCAACATGCCCAAGAAACGCATTATCAAATCAGACGATGATACGGTTTTATGGCAACGGGTGATTACCGAAGTTACACCGCTAAAATCGACCATCGAATTGGCTGAATTTGCAGCTATTTTTGCGCGGTCTGATCATTTGGCGGCACCTTCGGAAAAGCCGTCTGGCCGAACACATAAACCGCCTGTCAAAACGGTCAAACCAGCACGACCCCCGCTTGGCGCAACATCACCAGCGCCAACCAAAAAAGCCAATCCTGTTGATTTGCGTCAAGGCGAACGGGCGGGCATTGATGGGCGTACCCAGCGGCGGCTGTTTCGCGGTGATGTACCAGTTGACCGGCGTCTTGATCTGCATGGCCTAACCGCGGCTAGGGCCGAAAGCCGGTTAGCGCAATTTATTGAAACGGCGGCGCGAGATGGGTGCCGCTGTGTTCTTGTCATTACGGGTAAAGGGGCGGGCATTCTTCGCGGTCATGTCCCACAATGGTTAAAGCGCCAACCTTTGTCGCCGCTAATTCTAGCTTTAGCCGAGGCGCGCCCAAATGACGGTGGCAGTGGCGCGCTTTATGTGTTGTTGCGCCGCAAACGGAGCCGTTAGCAATGACGCCCTTTGGATTGAAAATGCGCGAATGGCGACGACAGAAAAGTCTGACGCAGCATCAGCAAGCTGAATTTTTGGGCGTTTCCAAAGCCTATATATCAGCTCTTGAAACCGGTGCGCGTGGCCAGCCATCGCCGCTTGTTGTTGATCAGATTTGTGTTTGGCTAGGGCTGATCTGGGATGATGCTGAAGAATTGAAACGGCTGGCTAGCTTGTCGCATCCAAAGCCATCGATTGATGTTCGCAATCAAAAAGCCGAAGCGGTTTATCTTGCTAATCTTTTGGCACAAAATATTAACCGGCTTTCAGCAACCGAATGCCAGCAATTCATTGATGAAATTGAACGGCTCATTGCATCCTAGCCCGATTTTGTGATGACTCGCGGAACTGTGAATTCGTGTCAATTGTTGAAAAATCTTTCTTATGCTAGAACAAGCTGGTTGACCTTATAAATTTAGTGCCTATTTTCCCCTATTGCCGCAGGCGGTATTTCAAAGTTTAAATTGACCGTGCCTGTGCCGCGCCTCATTGGCTTGCCAAAAAGGAAAGACAAATGACACCTGAATCGCTTCGTGATCATATTGCCAAATTGTCGGTCGAAACAGTGGACCAATTAACCGAACGCGATATTCATGAATTGAGTGACGCGGCCGAAGCGGCAATCCTTGCAGGCGGTGGTTTTGGCTGGCTGTCACCGCCACCAAAATCGGTGATGGAAGATTACTGGCGCGGGGTGCAGATGATCCCCGACCGGCATTTGATTCTGGCGCGTCTTGATAAGGTGATTGCTGGCAGTTGTCAGATTGTGCGTCCACCAAAAAACAACGAAGCCCAGAAATTTGCCTGCCAATTGACAACATTTTTCGTTGCCCCATGGGCGCGTGGTCATGGCCTGGCGCAGATGATTGTTGCCGAGGCAGAAGCCTTGGCCAAAACTGAAGGGTTTTTGATGATTAATCTCGATGTACGCGCAACGCAGGATCGCGCCATCCAGTCATTTGAGGCGCGTCATTTCAAACGCTATGCGACAAATGATCATTACGCCAAGGTCGATGGCGCCTATGTTCCGGGACATTATTATCATAAAGAGCTGTAATCATGACCTATGATAGCAATAATATTTTTGCCAAAATCCTGCGCGGCGAAATCCCATGCCAGAAAATTGACGAAGATGAACATACGCTCAGCTTTGCCGATATCAACCCGCAGGCGCCGGTTCATATTTTGGTGATTCCAAAGGGCGCCTATTGCGATTGGGCCGATTTTGCGGCAACTGCCAGCGCGGCTGAAATGGCGGCCTTTACCAAAGCCATTCACCGTGTTGCCGAATTGACTGGCATCAGCAAAACCGGCTATCGGGTGATTTCCAACACTGGTTTGGACAGCCATCAAGAAGTACCACATCTTCACATGCATGTTCTTGGCGGTGCGCCAGTTGGGCCATTGGTTTTGGCAAAAACCCAGCTTTAGGTCTAAATGGAATAATGACCTGATCAGCGGTGATTTCATGTAAATCGTTGTTTTTTCTAATATACTTGAAACGAAAAATATTTCCCGACACAATCGACACTTGATCTTTTGGATGATCTGTCGGGCCAATATTAATGCACGCACAAATTCATACCATCGCATTTCGGGGCATTGAGACGATTGCTGTCACGGTTCAGATTCATATCGCCAATGGTTTGCCCGCCATGGCGATTGTCGGTCTTGCCGATAAGGCGGTGGCCGAATCGCGTGAACGTGTTCGCGCGGCATTGGCATCGATCGGCCTTGCTTTGCCGCCAAAACGTATCGCGGTTAATTTGGCGCCAGCTGATGTTTTAAAAGAAGGCGCGCATTTTGATTTACCAATTGCCCTTGGCCTGATGGTTGCTATGGGCGTGGTGCCGCGGGATGCGGTTGAAAATGCGCTTGTGCTTGGTGAATTGGCGCTTGATGGGGCGATCCAGCCAGTATCAGGTGTCTTGCCAGCGGCGCTTGCCGCGGTGGCGGCGGGCCGCGACCTGATTTGCCCGTATGATTGCGGCAGTGAAGCCGCATGGGCTGACGGCGTGTCAATCATCGCGCCACCAAGCCTGACCGGCTTGCTAAATCATATTCATGGCCGTCAGGTTTTGCATCCGCCAACGCCAAAGATGGCACCCGCCAGACAAAATATGCCAGACCTAGCTGATCTGAAAGGCCAAGACACGGCACGACGTGTTCTTGAAATTGCCGCTGCCGGCGGCCATCATCTTTTGATGGTTGGCCCACCTGGTGCTGGCAAATCCATGCTGGCATCGCGGCTTGCCGGCCTATTACCGCCCCTGAGTCCGGCCGAGGCGCTTGAGGTTACGATGTTGCATTCAGTGGCGGGCAATCTAGCCGAGGGGGGCCTTATCCGGAACCGGCCTTTTCGTGAACCGCATCATTCGGCGTCAATGGCGGCGCTTGTTGGTGGCGGTTTACGCGCCAAGCCGGGTGAAATTTCATTGGCGAATCATGGTGTTTTATTTCTTGATGAGCTGGCTGAATTTTCACGCGTTGTTCTGGACTCGCTTCGTCAGCCCCTTGAGACCGGATCGGTTGTTGTTGCCAGAGCCAATCATCATGTCACCTATCCGGCGCGGTTTCAGCTTGTTGCGGCAATGAATCCCTGTCGCTGTGGCTATCTTGGCGATCCGGCGCGTGCCTGTAGTCGGGCGCCAGCCTGCGGCCAAAATTATCAGGCAAAAATTTCCGGGCCGATGATGGATCGTTTTGATCTGATCATTGAAGTGCCTGAGATCAGCGCCGATATTTTACTCAAAGAGGCAATAGGTGAATCAAGCCAGATCGTTGCCGCACGGGTTGCCGCCGCACGTCAATTCGGATCGCTTCGCAACAAGGGGGTTATGTGTGCCAATGCCCATATCGGCATTGACCAGCTCGATCAGCAAATCAGGATGGATGATGCGGCGCAGGATCTTTTGCGAACGGCAATGGATCAGGCCAATTTATCGGCGCGTGCCTATCATAAAATCATGCGGGTTTCACGCACGATTGCCGATCTTGCTGGTGATGACAGGGTTGGGCGCGCCGCGCTTGCCGAAGCCTTGGCCTATCGGGCAATGCCATTGCTTGCATAGGTGGGATGTTTGCGCTCAATTGCGTCCCATGTCAGCGCCGCAATATCAATGTCTGATAGCCGTTGAATTTCGCGAATGCCGGTTGGCGAGGTTACATTGATTTCAGTCATATAATTGCCAATGATATCAATACCGACAAATAACAAGCCGCGTCGGCGCAATTCGGGGCCAATGGCGGCACAGATTTCAAGGTCACGATCGGTTAATCCGGCTTTGGCTGCGCTGCCGCCAACATGAAAATTTGACCGCGCTTCGCCTTCATTGGGAATCCGGTTTACCGCGCCAACAGCTTCACCATCAACCAGAATAATGCGCTTATCGCCATCACGAACTGAAGGAAGATAGGCCTGAACCATGACGGGTTCACGGCTGGTGCCAAAAAACATTTCAAGAAGCGAGCTTAAATTTTGATCATTTGGCTGCAAGCGGAAAACACCGGCGCCACCATTGCCAAATAGCGGCTTTATGATGATGTCTTTATGTTTCTGGCGAAACGCCATAATCGTTTCTGGGTCACGGCTGATCAATGTTGGTGGCATCAAATCGGGATAAAGCGTGACAAGCAGCTTTTCCGGCGCGTTTCGGACTTCGGCTGGATTATTGACAACCATCGTTTGCGGGCCAAGCATTTCCAGCAAATGTGTTGCGGTGATATAGGCCATATCGAATGGCGGATCCTGACGCATCAAAATAACGTCAAATTCCTGCAATGACCGTGTTTCTAATTTGCCAGTTTTAAAATGCGCTCCAGCCTGATCATAAAAAGTGACCTCCTGTCCGCGGGCGGTAATTCTGCCCGCATTAAGGCTTAGCCTGTCAGCTGTATAATACCAAAGGCTGTGGCCGCGTTTTTGTGCTTCAAGACCAAGCGCAAAAGTTGTGTCTCCGGCAATGTGAAGTGTTTCGACCGGATCCATCTGAATGGCGATTGCAAGGCTCATCGGACGAATTACAGCCGCTTGTCGGTTTGCAGGATGATGTAATTCACCACCTGCTGGGTAAAGCGAACATCACG
>DFSK01000155.1:10930-16060 GCA_002378605.1 Alphaproteobacteria bacterium UBA3439 | reverse complement strand
GCAACATCACCACGGTTGGTTATCAGGATTTTTTTGAACATGGCGGCTATTCTACAATGACAAGAGCTTCGCCAAATTCGATTGGCTGAGCGTTTTGCACGAAAATTTTCACAACTGTGCCAGCCTTTGGCGCGGTAATCGGGTTCATCACCTTCATCGCTTCGACGATGAACAGGGTTTGACCGGCAGTAACGGCTGCGCCTTCGGTAATAAAGGCAGGAGCATCAGGTTCAGGGGCTGTATAGACCGTACCAACCATTGGCGATTTAACAGCGCCCGGATGATCGGCCGGATTTGCGGGCAGATCTAGCGCAGGCTCGGCAATGGCAATCGGGGCGGCGGCAACAGGAGCCGCGGCAACAGGAGCGGCGGCAACTGGCGCCGTAGTGGTGACCCGTGATAACCGGATAGCAACAGCATCGGTTTCATATTCAAGCTCGGCAAGTCCTGCCTGATCTAGGATATCGGCAAGTTCTTTTACAAAACTGGCTTCAGTGCTTGCGACGACGGTTTTCGCCGCTGATTTTTTAGGTGTCGTTGCCATCGTGGTTTATGTCTCCGAATTCAGATTAGGAATGGCGTTAATGGCCATGTAATAGGATGTTGAGCCAAAACCAGCAATGACGCCTTTGGCAATGGCCGAAATCAACGATACATGCCGGAAAGATTCGCGGCTATGAACATTGGAAAGATGCACCTCGATAACCCCGCCCGGGAATAGCGACAGCGCGTCACGAAGAACAACGGATGTGTGGGTCAGCCCAGCAGCATTGATGATGATCCAATCCATTTTGCCAACAGCCTGCTGGATTTTTTCGATCAATTCACCTTCGAAATTTGATTGGAACCAATCCAGTTCCATGCCATGTCCAGTGGCCAATTGACGGCATTTCGCCTCAATATCGCCAAGCGTTTCACGGCCATAGATGTCCGGCTCACGCATGCCAAGCATGTTGAGATTCGGGCCATTTATAACAAGAATATTCATTGATTTTGCCATCGTTCGGTTACAGTACACTCACTTCACTAGCCATGCAAACAGCCTAGCCTTGTTTGCTGCGTTCCTTGTCAATCACGGTTTGCAGTTCCTCTATGCTAATCGCACCGGGGATTACCGTATCGCCAATCACAAGACCCGGCGTGCCATTGATATTCAGGGCTGCTGCCGCGCTTCGTGTCCGTCCGATAATAGCTGTTGTTTCAGGGCTGTCCATATCTTGCTTTAATTGCGCAAGGTCAAGACCTGCCGCACCTGCCGCTTGCATAATCGACGCGTCATTGATCTGCCCGCGATAGGTCATCATTTCAGTGTGGAATGATTTGAATTTTCCCTGTTTCTGGGCGGCAATTCCGGCCTTGGCAGCGGTAACAGATGATTGGCTAAGGATTGGAAATTCCTTGATCACCATGCGCACATCGCCATTTTTGGCAAGCATCTGCATGATTGGCGCAAACATGCGTTTGCAATAGCCGCAATTATAATCGGAAAATTCATAGACAGTCAGGCTGCCATTTGGATTGCCCATAACCGGATCGCCATCATCATTGCGAACTGCCATGACGCCAGCTTTGACGCGTTCGGCTTCTTCGCGTGCGGCCAAAGATACCAGCGCATCACGAAGCACTTGAGGGTTGTCCTTGATATATTGTTCGATCACCTGCTGCATTTCTGCGCGGTCTTTTTGATCAAGGTCGGCCTTTACCGGCGTTGTGGCGAGGCCAATCAACATCGCAGACAATGCAATCATAGAGGCAGAAAAGCGTGACATTCACATTATCCTTTTAAATTGGGGCAAATCGCCGACGGAAACAAATAATCCGGCCAAAACACCCTTTATTCACCCCATCTTATAACGGATTACTGCCGCTATTGCAAAGCCATCACGGCGCGAGTTTGCCAAAGCGGAACAGAATGTCATTGGCGCGGTTGCGAAGATCATCTTTCAGCCTGCCATCGGCCAAAACCCGTTTGGCCATTCGCACCGCCTGTTGGTCATCGCCAAGCAGAATAGCTTCTTCGGCAAGCGCCAGATCAGCCGCGGCAATATCACCGTTTCGTCCATAGGCAATCGCCAATTGCCGCCGGATAAAGGCCCATTTAGGTTCGGTTCTTTGTGCCGCTGAAATGGCCTCGATGGCGCGCGAAAGGCGCTTTTTGTCATTTGTCGCAATCAGCGCCCGCCCAAGATTGACTAGAATTTGTGGGCTGTCTGGCCGGAATCTCAGTGCCGTTTCATAGGCTGCCGCTGCTGCATCAGCCTTGGCCATCGAAAGTAAGATATCGCCACGAAATTCATGATAGAACGGATCGTTGGGATTGGCCGCGCATAGTTGATCCATCAAGGTTATTGCCGCTGCCAAATCGCCGCGCCGATATTGAGCAATGGCATGGCTATAGATCGCGTCGGCGCTGTCTGTTTTGGCGGTTTGGCGTAAAATGCTATATGCCGGTTCACTATAGGCGCGAAGCTTGGCAATAAGGCGGTTCATCAAATTTGTGTCATTGGTCGAAAGCGGCGCTGATTTATTGCCGTCTTGACGTGCGTGATCTTGATAGACGGCAAGGCGTTGGGCTGAATCAGGGTGTGTTTGATAATATTGGCTTTGACGGCTTTCGGGAAGGGCGCGTTGCGCCGCCATACGGCGCATCATCTGTTCGAGTCCCGCCGAGGTAATGCCAGCCTTGTCGAGATAATCAAGCCCTAATTCATCAGCAACAGCTTCATCATAGCGGAATGAACGAAGCATTTTGCGCTGGGCCTGATCGGCGCCGCCAACCATAAGCCCAACCGCCGCATCATTTGGCGCACCGCCCGCAGCAAGCGCAATCGCGGCAATTGCGGCAAGTGTACTTGCGGTTCCAGCATCTCGCAAAGCCTCATCACGGCGCGGCACATGACCGGCTTTTAAATGGCCAAGCTCATGCGCGATCACCCCCAAAATTTCTTCGGCTGATTGGGCGTTGAGCAAAAGACCAGAATGGATATAGATAATGCGCTCACCAGCCACAAAGGCATTATAGCTGCTGTCGATAATGATCCTGATGCTGATTGCGTCGGGCGCATAGCCGGCAGCGCGCATCAATGGTGCTGCGAGGGTTTGCAGGCCGGTTTCCAGCTCGGTGTCTCTGATCAGCCCAGCCAATGCCGATTGGGCAATGGTGACCGAAAACAACGATATAAAAACCAGCTTTCGTAAAAATAGATATCTCATGGAATAATTTTTCCGACAAATTTATGGCCTGTTTAAGACAGCTCTGCTATAGCCATGAGCCCATAGCGTGTGTTTGCAGGCTATTCAAACACAACCCCTCTGCCGTAACGATTTGATCATGGCATGAATTCACCGGAATGAACAATGGCCTTAAAAATTAGTCAAGCAAGCGAAATTCCTGCCTTTCTTGCCATGCAGGTAATGAAACGTGCAAAAGAAATGCATGCCGCCGGAAGTGACCTTGTTCATCTTGAAGTCGGACAGCCATCAACCCCACCGCCAGCCGCTGTATCAAAAGCATTGCAAGCATCCTTGAAACATGTTGCTTCGCATGGCTATTCGGTTGGTTTGGGATTGCCTGAATTGCGGCAACGGATCGGACAACATTATCAAGATTGGTATCAATTGCCGCTGGATTGGCAGCGAATTGCTGTCACCCCCGGATCATCACTTGGCTTTGCGATTGCCTTTTTATCGGCCTTTGACAAGGGCGACCGCGTTGCCATTGCCACGCCCGGATATCCAGCCTATTTCAATTTGATGCTTGCGCTTGGGATCAAGCCGCAATTATTGCCTGCCCGCGCCGCGCAAAACTGGATGCCCGATCTCGAAGCATTAGTTGCCACTGACAAGATTCCCGACGGGCTGCTGCTGGCAAGTCCGGCAAATCCAACCGGTGTTGTGATGCGCGATGACGAGCTGGAGGCCGTTTGCCGCTGGTGCGATAAGCATGGCGTGCGCCTGATCATGGACGAAATCTATCATGGCCTGACCTTTGGCAAGCGAACACAAAGCGCGCTTGCCTATACTGACAATGCCATCATCATCAATTCTTTTTCTAAATATTTCTGCATGACGGGCTGGCGTCTTGGCTGGATCGTGCTTCCCGAAGATTTGGTGCCAACGGCCGAAATGTTGGCGCAAAATATGTATATATCAGCGGCAACGATTAACCAGCTTGGCGCGATTGCCGCCTTTGATTGTTATGATGAACTGGATGCGCATATCCCGCGCTATGAAGAAAATCGTGATCTTCTCTATCGTGGTTTGCCAGCTGAATTTCTGGGTAATCACGCGCCATCAGATGGGGCCTTTTATCTCTATGCCGATGTTCGTGCTTTTACCAATGACTCGATTGCCTTTGCCGATCGCATTTTGACCGATACCGGTGTTGCGATGACGCCGGGTGTTGATTTCGACGCTGTCGATGGGGCGTCACATATGCGGCTATCCTATGCTGGCAGCACGCATGATATGAAAAAGGCAATTCAACGTCTGAATGACTGGCTTGCTGGTCAGGATCGCTAGCGGCCAGTTGAAACCAGCCGCCAGCTTTTTGTCCCGTTTAAAAAGGCAATGATTGCCCTAGCTTCTTGACCACCATCCACTGCGCCGTGATTTTGGCTCACTACTGCCAATTTCGACGACATCTTGCGGGGCTGAACTGATCGCCTCTCTTGATGCTGGCGCGTCGGTGGTTGCTCCATTATTGGCGCTGGTATCAGCTATATTTGCATCAGCGGCTTTTGCTGGTGCTTTTTTTGCGGCTTTTCGGGCCGGTTTTTTCGCAGCTGGTTTTGCCGCGGCCGCGTCTGGCTTGTCACCAGCATCGGCTTTTGGCTTGCGTGCGCGGGCCGGTTTTTTTACAGGCTTTTCAGCGCCGGTATCAGCCTCACTTTTGACTGGTGCTTGGGCTTCACTATCTCCGGCTTTGCTATCTTCGGCTTTGGCACTACCCGCTTTGGCATCATCGGCGTTTGCTGCGCTTGCTGGTTTTTTGCGTCTTCGGGCCGGTTTTTTGGCCGTTGCCACATCGCCATTATCATCTGCTGCGGCTGTATTTACCGAACCATTGCCAGCGGGATCAGCCGCTACAGAAGCCGGTTCATTGCCTATATTGGCATTATCGGCGGCGGC
>DFSK01000155.1:5854-10665 GCA_002378605.1 Alphaproteobacteria bacterium UBA3439 | reverse complement strand
GGCATTATCGGCGGCGGCTGGATCCGTTTTGGCAACACGGCGTCCACGTCCGCGACCGCGGCCGGTTTTGGCCTTTGGTGCGGCATCATCATTGGCTGCGACGACATCGGTTGCGGTGCTTGCTGCGGCCTGATCTTCGCCATTTGACGATGATGCTGCCTGATTGTCACCAGTCTGATTGTCACTAGTCTGGCTATCACCAATCTGATTGTCACCAGTTTGGCCATCTTCACCATTGCGCCGACGCCGACGCCGGCCGCCGCGCCGTCCGCGCCGCCGCCGTTTTGCACCACCATCTTCACTGCTAGTCTCGTCATTTTCCGGATGCGGGGCCGCATTTGCTTCAGTTTCGGCCTCGTCATCATTATCAGAATCGGCTGTATCCGCCTTGACATTGTTATTGGCGTGGCGTGGCTGCTGCGGCTGGCGTGACGGTTGTTTGGCTTGGGCTTTTCCCTGCCATCCAACGCGATCAGCCTTATATTCTGGCGCGATCAGACTGTCGTCAGACAGCAATATAACCATGAGGCCAAACCGTGTTTCAATCTCGGCGACTGCGCTTCTTTTGTGATTTAAGATAAACAGCACCACATCCCGGTGGGCGGTGATGTGCAATTCATCCATTTTGCCTTTTTGCGCTTCTTCTTCGATTGACCGCAGTAATTGCAGGGCGGCGGTATCAATCGACCGAACGCGGCCAGTACCTTCGCAATGTGGGCAAAGATTGCTGATTGATTCATTAATGCTAAGCCGAAGCCGTTGGCGCGACATTTCAAGAAGACCAAAATGGCTGATCGAACCGATTTGGATACGCGCGCGGTCATTGCGCATTGCATCTTTCATCCGGCGTTCAACCGCATGTTGATTGCGGTTTTCTTCCATATCAATGAAATCGACAACAATAAGACCGGACAAATCACGAAGGCGAAGCTGGCGCCCTAATTCTTCGGCGGCTTCAAGGTTGGTTTTCAACGCGGTTTCTTCGATATTCCGTTCGCGCGTTGATTTGCCTGAGTTCACGTCGATGGCGACAAGCGCTTCGGTCTGGTTGATCACCAAATAGCCGCCAGATTTTAACGTCACCTGTGGGCTGTGGATCGTGTCCATCTGATTTTCAACATTGAAATGCTGGAAAATTGGATGCGTGCCTTCGTATTTTTGAACCTTTTTAAGATGGCTTGGGATCAGCATCTTCATCTGGTTACGGGCAATTTTATAGGCTTCATCGCCTTCGACAAGCACTTCGTCAACTTCACTTGTGTAAAGATCACGAATTGACCGTTTGATCAAATCGCCTTCTTCATGGATCAGGCAGGGGGCTTGTGATTCAAGCGTGCGTGCGCGGATATCATCCCATAATTTTGACAGATAGGTAAAATCACGGGCGATTTCGGTTTTGGTGCGTTTGGCACCGGCGGTGCGCACGATCACGGCCATTCCGGCCTGAATATCCAAACCGCCAACGACTGTTTTTAACCGCTTGCGATCGGCAATATTGGTGATTTTCCGGCTGACGCCGCCGCCACGATTGTTATTTGGCATTAACACACAATAGCGTCCGGCAAGTGACAGATAGGTTGTCAAAGCCGCGCCTTTATTGCCGCGCTCTTCTTTAACAACCTGTACAAGCATGATCTGTTTGCGCGAAATCACTTCTTGGATTTTATAGCGTTTTACCTGACGCTTTGGCCGGATATCTTCTTCATCCGCCCCTTCGCCACCAATGGTTTCGGGCGTGCCATCAGATCCAGCGTCAACACTGTCATCGTCGCTTTCGGCGCTGTCTGCCTCAATGAGGGCTTCACGGTCTTCAATTGGAATACGGTAATAATCTGGGTGAATTTCACTAAAGGCCAGAAAGCCCTGACGGTTTCCGCCATATTCAACAAAAGCTGCCTGCAAAGACGGTTCAACGCGTGTGACCCGTGCTAGATAGACATTTCCTTTTAGTTGTTTCCGGTTTTCTGTTTCATAGTCAAAATCTTCAATGCGTGTTCCGCTTAGCAGCACCACCCGTGTTTCTTCGGCCTGGCGTGCATCGATTAATAGGCGTTTTGTCATGTACTTGTCTTTCCCCGGCCAACCATGTTCGGCTGTCAAATTCAGACAGTCTGTTAATCAGGCATGGCAGGTGTTGTGAATCCGAACCAAATCGACGCGCAATACCGACCAAAAAGCGGTGGCCATTATGGCTGCTTTTGTCATGTGATCGGTTTGGCTGAGTCATTTAGATTAGTCCGGTGGTTTCAAATCGCGTTGTGTGTCCTGATGATAAGGCTCGCTGGCGGTCAGTGACATGGCACGATAATTAAAATCATTTATAATTATGGCATAACAAAGATCGTCGAGATAAACACCATCAGGTGAATAATTCAATTTCAGTTCAGCGGTAAAAGCGCCGTTTTATTTGCTTTCTGCTGTTGGCGCGTTGGCGCCACCCACGGCAGAAACCGAAACTTTTACGTCGAACTTGATTCCCTTATATACCTGCTAAAGCTTTTTTGCCAACAAAGTAATGCCGTTTTGATAATTACCATGAATTTATCTTTGTCGAGAGCCATGCTTGGGCTAGGTTTCGTTGACCGTGATAGGCGATAGCAAAGAAGGCCAGAAGTGGTTAATATATCAATGATGACATTTGTTATGGCAATGATCGCTGCAATCGGCCGCTCGTTCGTGTTCTTGGTAATGGTCTTGGTGCTGGCTGCAACCGGTCAGGCCTTTGCCGAAAATGCCGTAACCGGAATGCGTGTTGGCGCGGTGCAAATTGATGACCGCACCGGATTGCGGCTTGTAATCGAAACCAAAGCCCCCTTAAAAGCCAATCTTTTGCTGTTGCAATCGCCTTATCGTTTGGTGATTGATATGCCCAAAACCAAATGGGATGTGGACAAGCTGGCGCCGCGTGGCAATTTGCAAGTCGCCCCTGGTTCAGCTTATCGTTTTGGGAATCCAAAGCCGGAAATCGGCCGGTTGGTGATCGAGCTTGAAAAACCGGCAGCGCCCGTGCGGGTCTTTACCCTTCCATCCGCAGGCGCTGGTAGCCGTTTTGTGATTGATCTTCTCGATCGCGGTAAAACAGCATTTCTAGTGGCATCTTCGGCGCTGGAAAAAAACCCAAATATTGATCTAAATGACGCTGTCACTGATCGCGCTGTCGTCAAAGACGCTGATCGGGTGAAAATGGTCAAGCCATTGAGCATGCCGCTGCCAAAATCAAAGCCGGCCCGCCACGCCAATAAGCCAGCCACAGCGGCACTTGCCGCGCCAAAGCCGCGCCCGCGAAAATGGGTTGTCTTTATTGATGCGGGGCATGGCGGCAAGGATCCGGGTGCGCTTGGCAAGGCGGGAACGGCGGAAAAAAACATTACCTTGGCTGCGGCGCGTGAACTCGCAAGCCAATTGCGTGCCACGGGCAAGATAACCCCCATTTTAGCGCGTGATGATGACCGGTTTTTGCGGCTTCGTCAGCGCATCCGGCTCGCGCGGCAAAATCAGGCAGATTTGTTCATTTCGCTTCATGCTGATTCTGCGCGGACATCATCGGCGCGGGGGATTTCGGTTTTTACGCTATCTGACAAAGCCTCTGATAAAGAAGCAGCCGCTTTGGCGCGTCAGGAAAATAGCGCCGATCTGATCGGTGGGCCGGATTTATCAGCCGAAGATCCTGAGGCGGCGGGCGCGCTTGTGCGGATGTTTCAGCGCGAGTCAATGAACCAGTCGGCGCGTTTTGCGGCGACGATCTTGCAACATATTCGCGATTTGCCCGGTGGTGACAAGCGCGGGCATCGATTTGCCGGTTTTGCTGTTTTGAAAGCGCCTGATATGCCGTCGGTACTTGTCGAGATGGGCTTTTTATCAAACCGGACAGATGAGGCTAATCTGAATAAGAAATCCTATCGGCAGGGTTTGTCAAAACGGCTGGCAAAGGCCATTCTTGTTTATCTGAGTGAATATGGGCCCAAAATATAAAGGATGACAGCGCATCGTTGCTGCGGCGGTGAAACCGTGAAAAGGGCTGTTATCCTGTCAAAAGGCGAATGTCAAAATGAAGAAAAGGTCTAGATTGCCACATCTGCGCCCAATTTCGGCGATATTATCGACCCCATGATAAGATTTGTTTCGATTATATTGTCCTTTGTTTTCCTGATGTGCATGCTTGCTGGTGCTGGCATCCTTTGGGTTTTCTGGACTTATGGAAAAGGCCTTCCTGACTATCAGCAGCTCGCCAATTATGAACCACCTGTTGTGACCCGCATTCATGCTGGCAACGGCGCGTTGCTGGCTGAATATGCGAGTGAAAAGCGGCTTTTCGTGCCGGTTGAGGCAATCCCACCACGATTGATCCACGCTTTTATTTCGGCTGAAGATAAAGCGTTTTATAATCATTTTGGCATTGATCTTCGCGCCTTGGCGCGGGCCGTTGTGACCAATATCGTCAATTATGGCAAAGGGCGGCGGCCTGTCGGTGCTTCGACGATCACCCAGCAGGTTACAAAAAATTTTCTGCTGACCAATGAAGTCTCTATTGACCGCAAAATCAAAGAGGCGATCCTGTCGCTTCGGATGGAACGCGCTTTTAGCAAAGATCAGATTTTGGCGCTCTATCTGAACGAAATTTATCTTGGACGGGGCAGTTACGGCGTTGCGGCGGCGGCGTTGAATTATTTTGATAAATCGCTTGGGCAATTGGAATTGCCGGAAATCGCCTATCTTGCCGCCCTGCCAAAAGCGCCGAATAATTATCATCCGGTTCGTAATCGCCGCGCGGCAACCATTCGGCGCAACTGGGTTTTGGATGAAATGCAGCA
>DFSK01000155.1:0-5544 GCA_002378605.1 Alphaproteobacteria bacterium UBA3439 | reverse complement strand
ATGATCGGACAAAGCGGATTTGACGCTGCCGAAGCGCCTTATTTCACCGAAGAAGTGCGTCGCCAGTTGATTAGCCGGTTTGGTGAGACATCGCTTTATGATGGTGGTTTATCGGTTCGCACGACGCTTGATCCCTATTTACAGCAAATTGCCGATAATGCGCTTGAACGTGGATTAGAAGCATTGGATCGGCGGCAAGGCTGGCGCGGCCCGCTTGGCGTGATGCCGCAAGGGGCTGATATCGACAAGGTGCTTGCCGCGCAAACAGCAAAGTTACGCCCGAACCATTTTGCCGCGCTGGTGACAAAAGTTGGGCCGCGTCGCGCTGAAATATATGTGGATGGCCGCAATGCGATGATCCCGTTTGAGCTTGCTTTTTGGGCCTATCCGCCGCGCCGTGATGACGGCGTGCGGCCACCGCCCTTGCGCGATTTGCGCAAAGCCCTGTCCAAAAATGACATTGTCATTGTCCAGCCGCCCGGCTTTACGCCAGATTTGATCCGTAATGATTTCGAACCAGAGCCGAATCATTTTGCATTGGGACAGCGCCCAGATGTTGAAGGTGCCATTGTTGCGCTTGACCCGCATACCGGCCGTTTATTGGCGATGAGTGGCGGCTATAATTACGCTGAATCAGAATTTAACCGCGCCGTTCAAGCGGTGCGCCAGCCCGGATCAGCATTTAAACCTTTTGTCTATCTTGCTGCGCTTGATGCTGGCTATAGCCCGACAACGCGCATTCTTGATGCGCCATTGGTGGTGGATCAGGGGCCGGGCAAACCGAAATGGAAACCGGCAAACTATACCAAACGTTTCTATGGCCCCTCGATCATGCGGGTTGGTATCGAAAAGTCACGAAATTTGATGACTGCACGCTTGGCGATGACAATTGGCATGGATCGGGTTCAAGAATATGCAAAACGCTTTGGCCTGAACGATGATTTGCCACCATTTTTATCAATGTCGCTTGGCGCTGGCGAAACGACGTTGCTTCGACTGACATCTGCCTATGGCATGCTTGTGAATGGGGGCCGGAAAATTACCCCAAGCCTGATTGACCGGATTCAAGATCGCCACGGCAAAACGATTTACCGCCATGACGCGCGTGAATGTGGTTCCTGTGTGGCGCCGGATGGCTGGTCAAATCAACCAATCCCGACATTGCCGGATGTGCGTGAACAGCTAACTGATCCGGCATCGGCCTTTCAGATGGTGTCGATGCTGGAAGGTGTCATCAAACGCGGTACCGGCCGGTCGATCAATGATCTGGATCTGGTTGTCGCTGGCAAGACTGGTACCACCAATGATAACACAAATGGCTGGTTTATTGGCTTTACGCCCGATTTGGCGATTGGCGTCTTTATTGGCTATGACCGGCCGCGCCCACTTGGCAAACGTGAAACGGGCTCAACGGTGGCGGTGCCGATTTTTGGTGATTTTTTGATGCGGTCGCAAATTGATAAGCCGGTCATTCCGTTCCGGCGGCCAAATGACATTCAGGTCATTCCGGTTCATGCCGAAACGGGCGAGCGCGTTCTGCCAAAAGACCAGCAGGCTATTTTGGAAATTTTTAAACCAGGCCAGCGGCCAGGTGGGGTGTTGATTGATGTTGCCCCTGGCATGGATGGTCAGGCGACGACAACAGACGGAACATTGGCGACACAGGGGCTTTACTAGGCGCCATCTTGCCACCAGATCATAATTGAGGCTTGCCACAATACCCCCCCTCGCGTTAGGTACAAGCATCATCCATTCCGTTCATTGCAGGCTGGACTCTTGACTCATGCAGGCCGAAACCACAGCAAAAATTGACATTATCAAAACGGCAATCGATTTGCTTTGCAAACATGTCAAATATGATGATGCCAAGGCACAGCTTGCCAGCCTTGAAACGATTATTTCTGATGGTGATTTCTGGAATGATCAGGCCAGCGCGCAAGAAACCATGCGCGAAAAAAACCGTCTTGAACGTCAGTTGGCAGTTATTGATGCGCTTCAATTAGAAATGGATGATGCGATTGAGTTGCTCGAGCTTGGCGCGGCCGAAGGTGATGATGAAATTATTGATGATGCTGAAGCTTCATTAACCAAACTTGTGGCGATTGCCGAAAAACGCCAGCTTGAAAGCCTGTTATCGGGCGAAGCTGATGCGAATGACTGTTTTATCGAAGTTCATGCTGGTGCTGGTGGAACCGAAGCACAGGATTGGGCTTTGATGCTGATGCGCATGTATAGCCGGTGGAGTGAGGCGCGTGGTTTCAAACTGCAAATCATCGAAGAAAGCGCTGGTGAAGAAGCTGGTATCAAATCAGTTACCATGCGGATTGACGGTGAAAATGCCTATGGCTGGATGAAAACTGAATCAGGTGTTCACCGTTTGGTTCGCATCTCACCTTTTGATAGCTCGGCGCGTCGCCATACGAGCTTTGCCAGCGTTTGGGTCTATCCGGTTGTTGATGACAATATTGAAATTGAAATCGAAGATAAGGATCTGCGGATTGATACTTACCGTGCATCAGGTGCCGGTGGGCAGCATGTAAACAAAACTGACTCAGCGATCCGCATCACCCATTTGCCAACAAATATTGTCGTTCAATGTCAAAATGATCGCTCGCAGCATCGTAATCGGGCGACCGCCTTTAACATGCTAAAAGCCCGCCTTTACGAATTGGAACTGCAACGCCGTGAAGATGCGGCGAATGATGCGGCATCAAGCAAAACCGATATCGGCTGGGGAAACCAGATCCGGTCTTATGTTCTGCATCCTTATCAGATGGTAAAGGATTTGCGGACCAATGTTGAAAAGGGAAATGCGCAGGGCGTTCTTGACGGCGATCTTGATGATTTCATTGAGGCCAGCCTTGCCGCGCGTGTTGGCAATCAACGCTAGGCGTCTGGCCTTTTTTCGGGTGACGCCACCAAATCATCACGCGTGGCAAGCGGGCCATAAAAGGCCGCTGAAAAACGGGCAGCATTGCGTGCAGCAATATTAAATGGCGGTTTTAAATCGCCGTGAAAATAACGTTTAACAAGGCTGTGCCATGTGCTGACCGGATCAAGGCGATCCATGCCGCACATATAATCGAACCAGCGTTTTCCAACTGATACATGCGTAATTTCATCGGTCATGATGATGCCAAGCGCCGTTGCTGTTTCCGCATCATTAACCGATTTTAACCGGTCGATCATCGTCGGCGTAACATCAAGCCCCCGCGCCTCAAGCACAAGCGGTGCAATCGCCAGCCGCGCCAAAAGATCATGTTTGGTGGCGTCAGCGGCTTGCCATAGGCCGTCATGGGCTGGCAAATCGCCATAAGCCGCCCCCAGATCGGCAAGCCGGTCACTTAGCATCAGAAAATGCCGTGCCTCGTCATCGGCAACGCCAAGCCAATCATGATAAAAATCCACAGGAAGATGCGTCTTGGTAAACCGGCAGGCCATATCCAGCGCCAGATCAACCGCATTTAATTCGATATGGGCAATGGCGTGAAGAAGCGCAATCCGGCCCGGTGCAGATTGAGTGATCCGTCGCCGCGGCACCTCACGCGGTGGACGCAATAATGGGCGTTCAGGGCGGCCCGGTCGATCAGGCGGCGGCTGGTTACCAAGCGCAAGCGCGGCGTCTTTCCACATGGCGACAAGATGGCGCGTTGCGGTAGCTTTTTGCCGCGCGTCAGAAATGCCAAGCACTTCACATATTGCGCCGCTAAGCGTTTTCTTTGATGTGTCTGGCATGGTTAAAGCGCTTTCAGTGTCTCCAGAACATCGGCTGCATGACCGGCAACCTTTACCTTTGGCCATATGGCGACAATTTTGCCGTCACTGCCGATGATAAAACTGGCACGTTGAATGCCCATATATGTTTTGCCATACATTGATTTTTCAACCCAAACGCCAAATTCCTCGCAAAAGCTGGTTTCGTGATCGGCGCCCAATAGACAAGTCAGACCATATTTGGCGCGAAATTTTGCCTGTTTGGCTGGTTTGTCTTTGGAAACACCAATAACGACGGTATCTTGCGCGGTAAATTCATCTTGAAGGGCGGAAAATTGCTCGGCTTCTTTGGTGCAGCCGGGGGTGTCGGCGCGCGGAAAAAAGAAAATGACCACTTTTTTGCCACCTTGTTCGGCTAATGAAAACATGTCGGTATCGGTTGGAATCGACAAGGTGGGGGCATGATCACCAATCGCAAGCATAAAATGTCCTAATCATTTGCATTGGCGCTGAGATGATAGCGCGCTTTGTTTGTTAATTGAGTTCTTATCAATGATAGATAATATTTTTCTGCCAGATCGCAAGACAGCCGGTATTTGGCATGGTAAACAAAATCAACATTTAAAGCGATAAAGGATGCGGCGTGTTTGCTGATCGACATTTCACCGCAATAGGCATTTTCAAGACTTTCGTTATCACTGTCTTGTTGCTGGCCACGATGATTTTCGGGGCTGGTTATGTTTATGTGAACCAAGCTGGTGGTCTTCGCCGTCTTCTTGAAACTGAATTGTCGCATATGGTTGGCAATGGCTCGGCCGCGGTTGGCGATGCACGGCTTACCTTTGCGCTATCGCGCCACCCGCTTCAGCTTGTAGCGGAAAATATTGTCATTAATCTTGAGCGTGGTCAGATCGATCTGCCAGATGTCGAAATTGGCTTTGGCCTGACAAGCCTGTTTGGCGGCCGGCCAGAAACGATTTTGCTCCGCGGGATCAAGCTTGATCTGGTGAAAAAAGCGTCAGGCTGGTCAGGCTCGCCAGCCATTATTTTTCTTGATCAACTCGCCAAACAATCAAACCAGCTTGAAATTGGCAAGCCAAGATCGGGCCCCATCCAAAACCGCCTTGGCGGGATGAAATCGATTGCGATTGAAACTGACCGTCTGTCCCTTTCGCATGAAAATGGTGCTTTGCCAAAGCTGGTTTTCGGCGATATTCATATTGATGTGACCTCGGATGATGATGGCGCCGTTGCTGGCAGCTTGCGGGCGCGGCGGCTAGCGAGCGATGACGCGGCTGCGGGCAGCTTTACCCTGTCATTTGATGGCTGGCCCGGAAGCGATTCTTTTGCGTTTGATATGAGCGCATCTGATCTGAATACAGCCGATATCAGCGGTTATATTGACCGGCTTCCCGTTGCTTTGCGTCAGATTGGCATTTTGTCTGGGCATCTTGGCCTTGAGATGACCGACGATCTGTTGACCAAGCTTAATGCCGATGTTGCGCTGGTTGATGGTATGCTTGGCATTCCGGGCATTGGCCGCGATGCCGCTTTCGATACGGCTGATCTGGTGTTTTCCTATAGCCGACCCAGTGACAGTTTAATGGTTAGCAAAGCGGCATTGAATTTTGCTGATCAGCGGCGATTATCTTTCAATGGCGCGGTGAATCAGTTTCACGCCTCATCCGCCAGTGTAAAGGGCATGATTGAGGCCAATAATCTGCCAATTCAATCATTGCTCGATGGCTGGCCTGATCCGGTAGCACCTGATTTAAAACAGACGTTGCGGCAACGGTTTAACGGTGGTCAATTCAAATTCGTCAAAGCTGA
>DFSK01000178.1:2216-4581 GCA_002378605.1 Alphaproteobacteria bacterium UBA3439 | reverse complement strand
CGCAATGTGTCGTCAACGGCAAAGGACGGTTATGACGATGCCCGCAAAATGGGGTCTGATATTCAGTCGGTTCGTCAATTCCGCAAATTGGGTGTTGCTGGCATGCTTGACCGGATTCCCGCTGGTGGTCGCTATTATGTGACGATTGATATTGACGGTTTTGATCCATCGGTTGCCCCGGGGACGGGAACGCCTTCACATGGTGGGTTTTTCTATTATGAGATCCTGGAATTTCTGGATGGTTTGACCAAGCGCGGCACCATCATCGGGGTCGATCTTGTCGAGGTGGCACCTGATTATGACCATAGTGGCAGCACGACAACATTAGCAGCGCAAATCTTGTTAAATCTAATTGGCAGAATCCACCATAACCGGCGCTAGTAGGGTGCAATTGACGCAAAAATGGTCGGCTAAATAGAAGTTGGCGTAAAAATTTTCTAAATGTTCAGAACTTGTTGCAAAACATATCCTTCGGTGTTTTAGTTAGCACGTTGTTGTGATTCAATATTCGCTAAATAGCTAGCGTTGCAACGTGACAAAAAAATAAGATTAAAACAAAAACTAGGTAGGATAAAATGGTGCAAGCCAACGACCCATTCGTCAGCTTCAAAGGGGTCCAAAAAAGCTATGACGGCGAAACGCTTGTCGTTAAAAATCTGAACCTAGATATCGCATCTGGCGAATTTTTAACGATGTTGGGGCCGTCAGGGTCAGGCAAGACAACCTGCCTGATGATGCTTGCCGGTTTTGAAACGGCAACGCATGGCGATATTGAGCTAGGCGGCCGCCCGATCAATAATATTCCGCCGCATAAGCGTGGCATTGGCATGGTGTTTCAAAATTACGCCCTGTTCCCGCATATGACGGTGGGTGAAAATTTGGCTTTTCCGCTGAAAGTGCGCAATATGCCAACGGCCGAAGTCGAAGACAAAGTTCGCGCAGTGCTGGACATGGTTCAGATGCTTGCCTTTATCGATCGGAAACCGGCGCAATTATCGGGTGGACAGCAACAGCGGATTGCGCTGGCCCGGGCATTGGTGTTTAATCCTGAACTGGTTTTGATGGATGAACCGCTTGGTGCGCTCGACAAACAGCTTCGCGAACATATGCAATATGAAATCAAGCATATTCATGAAAATCTTGGGGTGACGGTTGTCTATGTAACACATGACCAGTCTGAAGCCTTGACCATGTCAAACCGGATTGCGGTTTTTGATGATGGCATTATCCAACAGCTTGCTGATCCGGTTACGCTTTATGAAAAGCCGGAAAATGCGTTTGTGGCGCAATTTATCGGCGAGAATAACCAATTGCATGGCACGGTTCAGTCGGTAAGCAAAAACATTGCAACGGTCAAGCTGGATGCAGGTGATGTTGTCAAGGCGCTTGCTGTGAATGTCGGCGCTGTTGGCAGCCGGACAACCTTGTCGGTTCGGCCGGAACGCTGTGTCGTTACCGCGAAAAAATCGGCTGGAACAAGCTCGCTTGACGCACGCATCGAAGAATTAATTTATCTTGGCGACCATATCCGGTGCCGGATGAGTGTGGCTGGTGATGATCAGTTTATCGTCAAAGTTCCAAACACTTCAGGTCAGCTTGGGCTGGAAATTGGAGCATTGTCGCAAATTGGCTGGAAAAACGATGATTGTCGGGCGCTTGATTTTAAGGAACCAATTTGACTATGCGAATAGTCAAGATCGGCCTTGCCGTCTGATGAACGGACGGCGGCTAAACAAAAGAGTGGTGTAACTCTGAAAAAACACAAACAACGAAAGGGAGTGGACATTATGTCTGGACTAACAAAGAAAATAATTGCAATCGCAGGGGCATCAGCATTTGTCAGCGGCGCAGCAATGGCAGCTGATTTGACAGTTGTGTCATGGGGTGGTGCATACACAAAGTCACAGGTTGAGGCCTATCATAAGCCTTGGATGGCGAAGACTGGCAAAGCCATTGTATCGGAAGATTACGGGGGGGGTATTGCCGAAATCAAAGCACAGGTTGAGTCTGGAAATGTGACATGGGACGTTGTTGACGTTGAATTGTCAGACGCTATTCGCGCATGTGATGAAGGTCTTTTGGAGACAATTGATCATTCAATCCTGCCACCTGCACCCGATGGCACGCCGGCAACTGAAGACTTTTTGCCAGGTACATTGCATGATTGTGCGGTCGCTAACATCGTTTGGTCATCCGTGTACGCTTATGACTCAAGCAAAACACGTAACTGGAACAAGCCAACCACAATGGCTGATTTTTTCAACACCAAGGCATATCCGGGCAAGCGCGGCATGCGTAAGTCACCAAAAGTGACCATGGAATTTGCTTTGATTGCTGATGGTGTTCCTGTCAGCGAGGTTTATGA
>DFSK01000178.1:0-1884 GCA_002378605.1 Alphaproteobacteria bacterium UBA3439 | reverse complement strand
CTTGCTGACGGTGAAGTTGTGTTTTCAACTGCTTGGAACGGCCGTGTGTTCAATGCCAAAAATGCTGAAGGCCAGTCATTTGAAATGGTATGGGACGGTCAGATCTATGACCTTGACCTTTGGGTGATTCCAAAAGGGTCAAAGAACAAAGAAGCAGCGCTTGATTTCGTCGCTTTCTCAACAGCGACTGAGCAGCTTGCTGCGCAGGCATCATGGATTTCTTATGGTCCAGCACGTGCATCATCTGAAGCTCGTATTGGTACTTTCCATTCTGATGATAGCATCAACATGGCAGTGCATATGCCTACAGCTGCTGGAAACTTTAAAAATGCCCTGCAGAACGACTTTGAATTCTGGGCCGATAATGCTGACCAGTTGAATGAGCGTTTCAACGCTTGGTTGTCAAAGTAAAATCAAAAATCAAAGCGGTCACATGGGCTTTCCATGTGACCGTTATTCATTAGTCACTTTTTAACGAGATTTATTTTCACCATGGCAGATAGTCAGACAGCTCCTCTCGAGCCAATTACCGCGGCCGATGGAACACCGCTAAAGAAAAAGCTGGCGCAGGCTTTATTCCGCAGCCGTGTTCGCGCTGTCTCGCTTGTGGTGCCGCTATTTGCTTTTGTCATGGCCAGCTTTGTTATTCCGATTTTTGCGCTGATGTGGCAAGGGGTCTATAATGACCGCTTTTCATCGCACATGCCGAACCTGACCGAGCAGTTAACCATGTGGGATGGGCTGACCGAGCCGAATGAAATAATGTATGGGGCGTTGGTTGCCGATCTGACAACCGCGCGGGCCAATCGTACAATTGGCCGCGTTGCCACGCGTGTGAACCAAGAATATCCCGGAACACGGTCATTGTTCACATCAACTGCGCGCAAGGCCAAAAAATTAAAGCCCCCTTTCAAAGAAAGCGTGATCAAGACCAATAAAAAATGGGACAATATCGAAGTCTGGCAGGCCATGAAGATCACGTCGCAGGATCTTACGCCGGGGTTTTACGCCACCGCGCTTGATGGTCGCTATACGGTCGATCAAGGCTTTGTCCGGCAAGATGAAAACCGGCAAATTTATGTAAAGCTGTTCTGGCGTACCATGCTGATTTCGGCAACGGTTATGGGCTTGTGCCTTTTGCTTGGATATCCGGTTGCCTATTTGCTGGCAACCTTGCCATTGCGCACATCCAATTTGCTGATGATCATGGTTTTGCTGCCGTTCTGGACGTCGCTTTTGGTGCGGACAACGGCATGGATTGCCATTTTGCAATCGCAAGGCGTGATCAATGATTTGATGGTTTATATTGGCATCACCGCCGATGATGCGCGCTTTTCGTTGATCTATAATATGACGGGTACGATCATTGCGATGACGCATATTCTGCTGCCCTTCATGATTTTACCACTCTATTCGGTAATGAAAACCATTCCGCCATCATATATGCGCGCCGCACGCTCGCTTGGTGCCACACCGACAATGGCCTTTATCAAGGTTTACATGCCGCAAACGATTCCTGGCATTGGTGCGGGCGGGTTGCTGGTGTTCATTTTGGCAATTGGCTATTACATCACACCGGCGCTTGTTGGTGGTCAGGATGGCCAATTGATTTCAAATATGATTGCCTATCACATGCAAAAATCGCTGAACTGGTCGCTTGCCGCGGCGCTTGGCGGTATTTTGCTGGCGGGCGTTCTGGTTCTTTATTGGGCTTATGACAAGGTTATCGGTATCGATAACATGAAGCTGGGATAATAACATGGCAAAGCTTCCTCCTTATACCAGCACTGGTGAATATATCTGGCACTATGTTTATCGCAGCATTTGCGGATTGATCTTCCTGTTTTTGATCATGCCAATCATTGTGGTTTTGCCGCTGTCATT
>DFSK01000038.1:22747-49762 GCA_002378605.1 Alphaproteobacteria bacterium UBA3439 | reverse complement strand
AATAATTTTACCCAAATAATTTTCCGGGATTCAAAATATTTTTCGGGTCAAATGTCGCCTTTATGTCGGCCATGACGTCAACTGACTCGCCCATTTCTGCCCGAAGATAGGCGGTTTTGCCCTGTCCGATGCCATGCTCGCCAGTGCAGGTGCCACCAAGCGCAAGCGCGCGCTCGGTCAGGCGGCCTGAAAAAGCGCCAATTTTTGCCTGCATTTCTGTGTCATCAGGCATGGCAAGTGGTAGCACATGAAAATTGCCATCGCCAACATGCCCGACAATCGGGGCGGTTAGATCATGCGCCGCGATATCGGCAATCGTATCTTCGACACATTCGGCCAGGCGGGAAATGGGAACACAGACATCAGTTGCAAAGCCAGTGCCACCCGGAAGAAGCGCGTAACCTGCCCATAGCGCATCATGGCGTGCTTTCCATAGCTTTTGCCGCTTCTCGGCATCGCTTGACCAGCTGAATGGGCGTGGCGAATGATCGGCGCAAATTTCGGCAAAGCGGGTGGCGTCATCGTGAACCGTGTTAGGAGCGCCGTGAAACTCGACAAGCAATAACGGTTCTTCGGGCAGGTCAAGTTTGGAATAGGCGTTGCAGGCACGCACTTGAAGCGGATCGAGCATCTCAATTCGCGCAACCGGAATGCCAAGCTGTATGGTTTCGATCACCGCGTCACAGGCATTGCGGATGGTTGGAAAAGAACAAATGCCACCAGCAATCATTTCAGGGATGCCGTGCAATCGAAGGGTCAATTCGGTAATGATGCCAAGCGTGCCTTCCGAGCCAATAAACAGCCTTGTCAAATCATAGCCCGCGGCCGATTTGCGTGACCGCCCCCCGGTTTTGATCACACGTCCATCGGCCAGCACCACCTCTAGCCCTAAAACATTATCTTTCATCGTGCCGTAACGCACCGCATTGGTGCCGGATGCCCGTGTTGCCGCCATGCCGCCAATGCTGGCATTTGCGCCCGGATCAATCGGAAAAAACAAGCCGCTATCACGAAGATGCTTGTTCAGCCCTTCGCGGGTAACGCCCGGCTGTACGATCACATCAAGATCGGCCTGATGAACGGCAAGCACCGAATCAAAGCTCGACATATCAATCGAGATGCCGCCAAAAGGGGCGTTCACATGACCTTCAAGCGATGATCCCGTGCCAAAGGCAATTGCCGGACAGCTGCAGTCATGGCAGATCTTCAAAATTGACGAAACCTCGTCGGTCGTTTTGGCAAAAACCACAGCGTCAGGCGGCTGGTTGGCAATCCATGTTGTGGTATGGCCATGCTGCTCTCGAATTGATACGGATGTTGAGAGGCGATCGCCAAATAATTGTTTTAAAATGCTAATTGCTTGATTTATGTTTTGCTGCTCAAACAAGGTGATTACCCTAAAAAAGTGATTGGCCCAAAGAAGTGTTCTGCCAAAAAAAAGTGATTGGCCAGATGATGTGCAAGCATAACCCAGATGAAGGATGCGAGCATATCACGGAGTTGAAAAAGCGCAAAAGCGCAAGAGCGCGCCAAAATATTTATCGTTGCCGTCAAGGGCGATGGTCTATTTTCGAAAAAATTGGCAGGGTTCAAAAATTGGCTTAGGGTTTTTGCGGTGATCGCACTTGGCTGTTCATTTGGCCATTTCACCCCAAAATACCGTCCAGCAGATCTTGTTTGGGTCATAAATCCAGAATCGGAAATTGGAAAAACGACATGTCTTTTTTTGAGTCGCAGGGCCACCAGCTCTATTTTGAGGAACATGGCGGTGGTGAGGCCTTGGTATTTTTGCATGAATTTGGCGGCGATATTCGCAGTTGGCACCAGCAAATAGCCTTTTTTTCGGCGCATTACCGTTGCATCGCCTTGTCATGCAGGGGCTATCCACCATCGGATGTGCCGCGTGACCAAACCGATTACGGCTGGCAGAAAACGCTCGGTGATGTGGTGGCGCTTCTTGATCATCTTGGCATCGAAAAGGCCCATTTTGTCGGGCTTAGCATGGGGGCTTTCACTGGCTTGATGATATGTTTGCGCCATCCTGACCGCGTGCGATCCTTGGTTGCGGCAAGTGGGGGGTCGGGCGCGTTTCCGGCTGGGCGCGATCAATTTATCGAAAAATGTATGATGCTTGCTGATGCGGCGATGACTGCCGATTTCATGCCAGCCGATCAGATGGCCTATGGTCATAACCGTGTCCAGCTTCGTGAAAAGAATTATGCGGCTTGGTTGACTTTCTACCAACAGCTTGGCGAGCATCCGGGCATTGGCGCTGGTCTGACGCAAAAGATGGTGCAGGCGGCGCGGCCAAGCCTGCATGATTTTGAGGCTGAATTTGCCGCTGTTAAAACACCGGTTTTGCTGATGGTTGGTGATGAGGACGACCCGTGCCTTGATACGAATCTATGGTTAAAGCGGGTGATGCCGCGGGCTGGTTTGTCAATTTGGCCAAAATCGGGGCATTTGCTTAATCTCGAAGACCCGCAGCGGTTTAATGCCGAATCTGCGGCCTTTTTTGATCAGGTAAAGGCAGGTGAATGGCCGGATCGTAATGAATTGCTGGCGCGGCATGTCGCGCCCGACAAGGCTATTTCTTAACCTGTGTTGCGACAAAGGCGCGAATCCGATCAGCCAAACCGGGCTTTGCCGCCGATCGCACAAGCGCGGCAAGATCATGGTCAAGCCCGCCATCATCACGCGTTGCGGCAAGCAGGGCGGTTTTAGCATCATCGCCCAGATTGCCAGCGTCACTGGCCAGCTTGTCGATATGAGTGGCCCATTTTTCGGCTGGTTTGATATCGGTTAGAAAGCCATTCCCCAGCGCGTCATCAGCGGTAAAAATGCGTGATGTTTCCAGCAAATCAAACGCGGCGTCAGCACCAATCAGGCGCGCAAGGCGGCGGGTGCCAAGAACGATACCAAATTGGAGGCCCGGCATGCGGAAACTGGCATCAGGGGCGGCAATACGTTTCCGGCAAGATGCCACGATATCGGCAGCCGCGCCAAAACAGCGACCCTGAACAAGCGCCACACTGGTCATTGGCAATTGATAAATCATTTGCAGCAATTGTTCGACCCGAACAAACCGGTATAACAGGTCGGCATCGCTTTGTTGATCAAGCCCGCTAAGGTCAAATCCAGCCGAAAAGGCACGGCCCTCACCAGCAAAAACCACCAGATTTGAGCCACGCTCAATCGCCGCGGTCAAGCCGTCAATCAGCCCCTCAATCATGGCGGCATTAACCGCGTTCAGTCGGTCAGGCCGGTTTAGGCGAAGCCATGTAACCATATTCTTATGTTCAATAATAACAGGTTCTTGTGATATGGTTTTAGTCATATTTCTTTATCCTATTTTCCAAGCCAGTCATCAATGATTTCAGCATTATGTGCGCCAAGTGCGGGTGGTGGCCGCATGTGGCTTGTATCAACGCCGGTAATGGCAATCGGAAAGGCGATGCTGTTGGTCTTGGCCCCATTGGGAAGGTCAAGCGGTTTGACCAGCCCCATATGCTTGACATGCGGGTCGTTCAAAATTTCAGCAAAATTATTGATTGGCGCACAAGGCACGTTACGGCCATCCATTTCGTCAAGCCAGTCGGCGGCGCTGCGGCTTTTGAAAACAGGTGCCAGAATATCAACAAGTGCGGTTTGATTTTTGGCCCGATCGGCCTGCGTCAGAAACCGCGCATCACTTGCCAGTTCGTCCTTGCCAACAGCGGCGCAAACCTCATGCCATAATTTGTCATTGCCGGCGGCGATCACAAAATGCGTGTCGGCGGCTTCAAAGGCCTGATAGGGGGCGTTGCGCGGATGCGCCGAGCCAAGACGGACAGGCGGAATTTGATTGCCGAAAAACTCGCTTGTTTGCAGGGCTGACACGCCAAGCAAACTTCCCAGCATCGAGCAATCAATATGTGCGCCTTGTCCGGTCTGTTCGGCCTTGCGAAGCATGGCAAGAACACTGAAACCGGCATAAAGACCGGCACAAAAATCGCCAATTGGCACGCCGCATTTGACTGGTGGCGCATCCGGTTCGCCGGTCACGCTCATAATGCCCGCAATTGCCTGAACCGTTACATCAAAAGCGCCTTTGCTGGCATAGGGGCCGGTTTGTCCATAGCCAGAAATTGAACAATAAATCAATTTCGGATTTACCGCGTTCAAATCATCATAGCCAAGCCCAAGACGCGGCAGCACGCCCGGCCGGTAATTTTCAACCAGAATATCAGTTTTCGCGACAAGTGATTTCAGCAAGGCAATATCATCAGGGTTCTTCAGATCAAGGGCAACGCTGCGTTTGTTACGGTTTACCGAGGCAAAATTTTCGCTAAACACGCCGCCATCCTCGGTTTTGCTAAGTGGTGGCCATTGCCGCATGCCATCACCGCCATCCGGTCGTTCGATTTTCACGACATCGGCCCCCAGATCGGCCAATAGTGATGCGGTAAATGGGCCAGCTGCAATTTGACCGAGCTCAAGAACCCGAACACCTGCCAAAGGGGCGGGGGCTGATTGCGACGGATTGGGCATGAAAAACTCCTAAAAATATGTAATGCCATATTATGACAAATTGTCACTGTTTTGAGATTGTGAAAAGACAGGCGGTTCGCGCCTTAATATTCCCGAATTATACGATGATTTCCAGTCGTGATTGCCGGATGTTTGGGAAAAGTGGGTTTGCGCCGCAAAAATCATTCGGCAAATGCGCAATTGCTGGCTAAGATTTTGCCTTAGCTGTCTGCCTACTTGTCCTGCCTGGCTATGCTGTCTTTATTCAAAGCCAGCCTTTCAACGGAGATCATCGCGCGTGAATAAAACCGTTATTTTTGATCTGGATGGAACCTTGATTGACAGTCTTGGTGATATTCATGCGGCGTTGAATGGCGTTTTGCATTTGCGCAATGCGCCGCCACTTGCGCTGGCAACGGTTCGCGGCTTTATCGGCAAGGGATCGGCCAATCTGGTGATGCGCGCCCTGCAAGCGCAGGATTTAGCCGTCGATGATGCGTCCTGTTCAGCCGCCTTGGCCGATTTTCTACGGCTATATTCGGCGGATTCGGCAAAATTAACATCAATATTTGATGGCGCTATTGATGCGCTTGGCTGGCTGCAGGATCGCGGGTTTCGCCTGGGTATCTGCACAAACAAGCCGCTGGCGCCAACCAAAATTGTGCTGGATCAATTTGGCCTGACGCGGTTTTTTGATACGATTGTCGGTGGAGATCAGCTTGCCAGCCGCAAACCTGATCCGACTATGCTGTTTCACGCCATGGCATCTTTGGATGCGAAATCATGCTTGTTTGTTGGTGATAGCGAGATAGACCGCGAAACGGCCATCGCCGCTGGCCAGCCTTTTGCCCTCTTTACCAAAGGCTATCGAAACACCAGTGTTGAAATGCTAAAACCTGAATATTATTTCAATGAATATAGTGAATTAATAGATATAGTTAATGTTTTAGATAAGTGATAGATAACAGGTTTTTTTCGATTGGTTAGCCATGACTAGCCTGTCATTTAAGGAAGGGTAGTGTTTATGTCAGCTTCAAAAAACAGCTTGGATCCGGTGCAGATATTATGCCTTGATGGTGATGGTATTGGCCCCGAAATCACCGCGGCCACCCGCCGCGTTTTGCAAGCGGTTGATCATTGTTTTGATTTGAATTTGACCTTTACCACACATGATATCGGTTTTGTGTCATTGGCGGCATCGGGAACAACATTTCCGGATAAAGTGTTGGACGCAGCAAAGGCGGCTGATGGCATCGTTCTGGGGCCGGTTTCGACCATTGATTACCCGCCAGCCAGTGAGGGCGGGATCAATCCGTCTGGGTTCTTGCGCAAACAGCTAGATCTTTATGCCAATATCAGACCGGCAAAATCTTATGAAGGTTTGCCGCCGCGTGTTGGTGACAAGGTTGATCTGGTGATTGCGCGCGAAAATACCGAAGGCTTTTATTCAGACCGTTCGATGTTTTTCGGACGTGCCGAATTTATGCCAACCGAAGATATGGCCTTGTCGGTTCGGAAAATCACACGTCAGGCATCAACGCGGATTGCCCGCACCGGCTTTGAATTGGCCGCGCAGCGACGCCGGAAAGTCACCGTTGTTCATAAGGCGAATGTGTTTCATGTATCGGATGGGTTATTTCTTGAGGCGGTTCGTGCGGTTCGTGATGAATTTCCCGATTTCGAATATGAAGAGCAGATCATTGATGCGATGGCGGCTCTGTTGATCCGCGACCCTAGCCAGTTTGACGTGATCGTCACGAGCAATATGTATGGCGATATCCTGTCAGATGAGGCGTCGGAAATTGCCGGCAGCCTTGGCATGGCCGCATCATTAAATGCGGGTGACAATTTTGCCATGGCGCAGGCACAGCATGGATCGGCACCATCATTGGCGGGACAGGATCAAGCCAACCCGTCATCTTTGATCGGCTCGGCGGCGATGCTGCTTCGGTGGATTGGCGAGCGCCGCGACGCACCGCAATTTTTAGCGGCGGCTGATGCGATTGAACAGGCCATTACAAAGGCTGTTGCCACAGCCAGCACACGCACGGCAGATTTGGGCGGGCCGCTTGGCACAAAAGCCTTCACCGATGGGCTTTTGGCGATGATCAAAAAAACATAATTCACCGTCCCACCCAACTAGGCGCTGGCTTGGCAGCTCTGATGCCACTCATGTCGGGCCTGCCAAGGCCGTATTTACCTTAATCAGCAATGAAGAGTATCAAGTATGTCAAAGCCCGATCAAATGCCTCAATCCTATGTCAAGTCAGATGATGCGGTTCGTTTCGCGACCATGATCATGACCGGACAGGGGGTCAGTAATGAAGATGCTGCCATCATTGCCGAATGTCTTGTCGAGGCTGATCTTCGCGGGGTGCAAACGCATGGGCTTTCACGGTTGCCGGTCTATGTCGAACGGGTTCAGCGCGGGCTTGTAAAAGCGATGCCAAATATGAAGCTTGAAAAACCGGTGGCGGCTTGTGCGTCGCTTGATGGTGATAATGCCTTTGGCTTTCTTGTTGGGCGTAAAGCTATGCAAGAGGCCATCAATATGGCAGATAGCTGCGGTGTTGGTGTCGTTGCGGCGCGAAACAGCAATCATTTTGGGATGGCGGCAACCTATCTTTTGCAGGCGGTAAGAGCTGGTTATTTTGCCTTTGTGTTCACCAATGCGTCAAAGGCCATGCCGCCGTGGGGTGGGCGCGAAGGATTGCTTGGCACAAGCCCGTTTGGTGCGGCTGCGCCAGCAGGAAAGCTGCCGCCCTTTGTTTTGGACATGTCGCCTGCGGTGGCAGCGCGTGGTAAAATCAGGCTTGCCGAAAAGCGGGGCGAGCCGATTCCTGAGGGCTATGCGCTTGACGAAAATGGCCAAGTCACGACCGATGCAACCGCGGCGCTTCGCGGTGTTGTTTTGCCAATGGGTGGCTATAAAGGGTCGGGGCTGTCGATGCTGATGGAAATTTTGGCGGGGGTTTTTTCGGGTGCAAATTTTGGTGGCGATGTTCCGGATCAATATACCGTTTGGGATCGGCCGCAAAATGTGGGACATTTCTTTATGGCTCTGAAACCGGGGGTTTTTGTCACTGAACAGGGATTTCGAGACCGGATGGACACGCTTGTTGGCCGGATCAAAGCCAACCCGCTGGCAGACGGGTTTGACGAAATTTTGATGCCGGGTGAAATTGAATCCCGCCTTGAGGCCGAACGGCGCAAGACAGGAATTCCTTTCGCGGCATCAGATCTTGCGCTTCTTGCCAAATTAGCGTCCGATCATGGCGTGGCTGAACTGCCGCAGATAAGCCGATAACCCGACCCGATAACCAGACCCGATAACCCCCATGAGGCTTTTGACATGTTGACCTTTTACTATGCAAAAAATTCTGCAGCTTATGCGCCGCATATCCTGCTCGAAGATATCGGCGCCGATTATAACGCGGTTCGTATTGATTTCATGACAAGCGAACAACGCTCACCAGCCTATTTAGAGGTGAATCCAAAAGGGCGGGTGCCGTCACTTGTCACCGAAAAGGGGATCTTGACCGAAACACCTGCTATTCTCGCCTATCTGGCGCAGCGTTTCCCTGAACATGATCTGGCACCAAGCGACCCGTTTGAATTTGCCGTTGCGCAGGCTTTTAACAGCTATATGGCATCAACGGTGCATGTTGCGCATGCACACAAGCATCGGGGTTCACGCTGGGCAGATGATCCGGCAGCGCATGAATCAATGCGTGCCAAGGTCAAAGAAAACATGACCGAATATGCGCAGATGATCGAATCGCATTATTTCAAAGGGCCATATGTTCTTGGTGATAAATTCTCTTTTTGTGACCCCTATATGGCGCTGGTGACACGTTGGTTAAAGGATGATGGGGTTGATCTTGATCAATTCGCCAAAATCAGGGCGCATGATGCTTTGATGCGCGAACGCCCGTCAATGCAGCGCGTGCTTGTGCTTCATGCGTGATGTGCAGCTGTCTTTTGCAACGCTAGTTGGCAAAGGCAGCAAAACTGACTTCATGCTGGTAGTTGCCAGTTGGCATGATATGCTGCAAAAACGCCGAAAGGCATTTAGGAATTGAGTCTAAAAAGGTGATTTGGTGCGATGTTACTTGGCTGTATTGGTGATGATTTTACGGGGTCAAGTGACCTTGCCAACACATTGGCAAAGGCCGGAATGGCGGTTGTGCAATATAGTGGCGTGCCATCAGCACCGGCAGCATCATCGGTCGAGGCAGGGGTAATCGCGCTGAAGTCGCGCTCAATTCCTGCGGCGGAGGCGATCAAGCAGTCGCTAGTGGCTTTGAAATGGCTGCAAGATCAGGGCTGTAAACAATTTTTTTTCAAATATTGTTCAACATTTGACTCAACCGATGACGGCAATATCGGGCCGGTAGCAGAGGCGCTGGCATCTGCCTTGGCGGCTGATCAGGTCATTGTTTGTCCGGCTTTTCCCGGAACGGGACGTGCGGTTTTTCAAGGCCATCTTTTTGTCAAAGATCAATTGCTTTCAGATAGCCCGATGAAAGATCACCCGCTAACGCCAATGCGTGATGCCGATCTTCGCAATGTTCTTGGACGCCAAAGCCGCGGTGCGGTTGGGCATGTGCCAATGGCCGTTGTGGCTGCTGGCAGTGATGCTATTCGTGATACGCTTGCCGCTGAAGCGCGTCACGGCCGCCATTTAATCGTGGTTGATGCGATTCATGATGAAGATCTGATTGCGATTGGGGCTGCGGCGCGTGATCTTGTTTTGGTCACTGGCGGGTCGGGCGTGGCGATGGGGCTACCTGCAAATTTTGCCAAAACCGGCCAGATTTCGGCAATAGGGCTAGATTGGCATGGGCAGGCCGGACGATGCGCCGTTCTAAGCGGGTCATGTTCTGAAGCAACCCGAAGACAGATTGCTAGCCATGCTAAGACTGGCGCGCAATATGAAATTGATGTCGCTGGCGTGATGCGTGATGAGGTGACAGTTGATGGTCTTGTAAACTGGCTTTTGGCGCAGGACGGATTACCTGTTCTCTATTCCTCGGCATCGCCGAAAGCGGTGCAGGATGTGCAGGCAGAATTTGGGATGAAAGCGGTTGCTGACCGCCTTGATAAATTATTTGGTGATCTTGCCATTGCACTTGTTGGAGCTGGGATTGAACGGCTGGTTGTTGCTGGCGGCGAAACTTCTGGGGCGGTTGTCGAGGCCTTGCGGTTGAACGCTCTATCAATGGGGCCTGAAATTGACCCCGGTGTGCCGGCGATGCGGGCCGGGCCAAATCTGACGATTGCTCTAAAATCAGGAAATTTTGGCGGTGATGATTTTTTTGAAAAAGCCGCAGCGATTTTGGCGGGAGGCGCAAAATGACTGAAACCCAGCTTCGTGACCAGATTTGCGATTTGGCAAAATCAATGTTTGATCGCGGGCTTACCGTTGGGTCAAGCGGTAATATCTCGGTTCGCTGTGAAGATGGCGGGCTGCTTGTAACGCCAACTGACAGTTGCTTTGGCAGGCTGGATCCGGCAAGGCTAAGCCGTTTTGATGCTTCCGGAAAATTGATATCTGGTGATCCGCCAACCAAGGAAATGCCACTTCACGCCGCTTTTTATGACAGCCGGTCGCAAGCCGGGGCCATTGTCCATCTTCATGCAACCCATTCGGTGGCGCTGTCTATTTTGCCTGTTGATGATGCGGCAAATTTTCTACCGCCCCTGACCGCCTATTCGGTGATGCGGCTTGGTCGGGTTGCGCTGCTTCCTTATTTTCGGCCGGGTGATTCTGCGGTGGCCAATGCCATTAAGGGGCTTGCCGGAAAACACAGCGCGGTGATGCTTGCCAATCATGGCCCAGTCGTGGCGGGTAAAGGGCTGGAAGCCGCAGTTTATGCGATTGAAGAATTGGAAGAAACGGCAAGGCTAGCGCTTTTATTGCGCGGTTTGCCAGCACGCGGGCTTGATGACGCGCAAATTCGTGACGTCGTCACCCATTTTGATGTTGAGTGGGATTAACGCTGCTTTTGCGATGGAAAGGCAAGGGCCGCCAGATTTTGCAGATTATCCAGATTATATCGTTAGCAAAATCTTGCCGCGCTGGGTTCCCGATTCCATTAGTTCATGCGCTTTTGCCGCATCAGCCAAATCAAAGCTGGTAAAGGTGGTGGCTCGCAATTGTGCCGGTGCCGCATCGAAAAAAGGCCATGCGGTTTTTTGCAGATCTGCGGCCACTGCCGATTTAAAAGCCTCGGGACGTGATCGTAATGTTGATCCGGTAAGGGTGAGGCGTTTGAGCATTACCGGCATCAGATCAATTTCCATTTTTGATCCCAGATTGAAGGCAAGCTGGATAATCCGCGCATCGGCATGGGCTGCCTTGATATTGCGCGCCACATAATCGCCGCCAATAATATCAAGAATGATATCGGCGCCACCTGCCTCGCGCAGAATGGGAACAAAGTCATCCTGTTTGTAATTAATTGCCTGTTTCGCGCCAAGCGCTTCACAATAGGCGCAGGACTCATCCGAATCAGCGGTGGTGAAAACCTGCAATCCCATTGCCGCACCAAGCTGAATCGCCGTCGAGCCAATGCCGCCAGCACCACCATGAACAAGAAAAATACCATCTTGTTTGATTTGCTGCTGAAAGAACACATTGCTCCAGACGGTAAAATAAGTCTCGGGAAGACCAGCTGCATCCATTTCAGACATATGCGCCGGAATCGGCAGGCAATGGCTTGCCGTTACGGCAACATATTCAGCATAGCCACCGCCATTGGTTAAAGCACATACATGGTCACCTACCGCCCATTGCGTTTGCGCGGCGCCGATGGCGACAATTTCGCCCGATACTTCAAGACCCAATAGGTCAGATGCGCCTTTTGGCGGGGGGTAATGGCCGCGCCGCTGCACAAGGTCAGGCCCGTTCACGCCAGCGGCGGTAACTTTGATCAAAACCTCATCGGCACGCGGCTGCGGAACATCGCGTTTGCCAGTGACAAGAACATCGGGGCCACCAGCCTCGCGCATTTCAATAACGGTCATTTGCGTTGGTAGGGTCATGATGGGTCCTTTTTGAAGCAGGTTCTGATCAATAAAACGGGGGTTATTATTGCATTGTTTCGGCGTAATTAGGGCTTTTTGCAAAGGCCTTAAACGGCTATGTGTTAACGCAGCCGTCATTATCCGTCAATTAATGGCATGTGACGGTTTGTTTGGCGGCGCGTTGAACGAGGCACAACATGTCGGTTTCTGTATGAAAAAAATAGAAAATCAGCAATAACTTAAAACGTCAATCGCTTGGTTGCTGTAGATTTTATTTCTGGTATACCAAATAATGTATTTGACGGCGCGGGCGCGAAATGTGACACTTTTGTCGCAAATTAGGAGATTTATGTGGATACTTTTGACGGCGATATTGGGGTTTGGAAATCGGCTCCGGGAAAAGGGCGGAAAACCCCCAAAGGGCGGCAAGTTGATGATGCTGCTTTGGCTGATGTTCGGGCGCTTTTGGTTGACCGGCCGCGGCGGCGGGATTTGTTGATCGAGCACCTGCATCTGATTCAGGATCAATACGGGCATCTAAGCGTGCAGCATCTCAATGCGCTTGCTGATGAAATGCGTATGGCGCAGACCGAAGTTTACGAAGTTGCTACTTTTTACGCGCATTTCGACGTTGTTAAAGATGGTGAAGTGCCGCCACCGGCATTGACCATTCGTGTTTGTGATTCGCTGTCATGTGAATTGGCGGGAGCGCAGGCGTTAAAATCAGCGCTTGAAGATGGCCTTGACCCGGCCAAGGTACGGGTTTTGCGCGCGCCTTGCATGGGGCGCTGTGATACCGCGCCAGTTTTGGAAATCGGCCATAATCACATTGATTTTGCAACAGCTGAAAAAGTTGATGCTGCGATTGCGGCAGACGATACCCATCCGCATATGACCGATTATCAGGATTTGGCGGCTTATCGCGCGACCGGCGGCTATGACAAGCTTGAATCGCTTCGCGCCAATGGTGATTGGCAGGCTGTTCAGGATTTGGTGAATCAAAGCGGCCTTCGTGGACTTGGTGGGGCAGGCTTTCCATCAGGCAAGAAATGGGGCTTTGTGCGGGCTGCTGACGGGCCACGCTATCTTGCCGTTAATGGCGATGAGGGCGAACCGGGTACGTTTAAAGACCGCTATTACCTTGAGCGGACGCCGCATTTATTCCTTGAAGGCATGTTGATTGCGGCGTGGGCGGTTGAGGCCGATACCTGCTTTATCTATATGCGTGACGAATATCCGGTTGTGCTGAAAATTCTGGCTGATGAAATTACAAGGCTGGAAGATGCGGGTTTGGTCTCAAAAGGATATATTGATTTGCGTCGCGGTGCGGGTGCGTATATCTGCGGCGAAGAAAGCGCAATGATCGAATCGATTGAAGGCAAGCGTGGTTTGCCGCGTCACCGTCCGCCCTATGTGGCGCAGGTGGGTATCTTTAACCGGCCAACATTGGTGCATAATATCGAAACGCTGCATTGGGTCACCCGCATTTGCCGTGAAGGGCCAGAGGTGCTGTCTTCGGTTGAAAAGAACGGGCGGACAGGGCTTCGCAGCTATTCAGTTTCTGGCCGTGTGGCAAATCCGGGTGTGCATCTTTTGCCAGCCGGTTCAACCATTACCGATATTATTGAGGCAGCTGGCGGCATGGCCGAAGGTCATGTTTTCAAGGCCTATCAGCCAGGCGGGCCATCATCTGGCCTTTTGCCTGCCAGTCTGAATGACGTTCCGCTTGATTTTGATACATTGCAACCGCTTGGCACCTTTATTGGATCGGCCGCTGTGGTTGTGCTGTCGGATCATGATCGGGTGCGGGACGCGGCGCTGAATATGCTTCGCTTTTTCGAAGATGAAAGCTGTGGCCAATGTACGCCATGTCGAGCCGGCTGCAGTAAGGCTGTTCAGCTGATGCAAGCCGATAAATGGGATCAGCCTTTGTTGCAAGATCTGTGTGATGTGATGCAAGACGCGTCCATCTGCGGATTGGGACAAGCTGCCCCGAATCCTATTCGTTTGACGATGAAACATTTCTCTGAAGAAGTTAGCTGAGGCCCCCATGCTAGATTCAACGCCGCAAAAAACAGTAACCATTAAACTGGATGGCAAGGATATTTCCGTGCCAGAAGGCGCTACCATTTGGGAAGCGGCACAAGCGCAAGGAACCTTGATTCCGCATTTGTGCCACAAACCCGAGCCGGGCTATCGCTCGGACGGTAATTGCCGTGCCTGTATGGTCGAAATCGAGGGTGAGCGCGTTTTGGCCGCCTCTTGTATCCGGCCAGTACAAGATGGCATGGTGGTGAATACGGCAAGCGAGCGCGCCGAGAAATCACGCGCGCTTGTGGTTGAATTGCTGGCCGCAGATCAACCTGACCAACCGCATGATGCGTCATCACATTTTCTGGACATGGCTGCATTGAATGGCGTGTCTGAAAGCCGTTTTCCGGCGCGCGATGCCTGTCATGTCCCCCTGCTTGACGATAGTCATGTGGCGATGAGTGTGAATCTTGATGCCTGTATCCATTGTAATCTTTGCGTTCGCGCTTGTCGTGAAGTGCAGGTGAATGATGTGATTGGCATGGCCGGACGCGGACTTGATGCCCAGATCGTTTTTGATATGAATGATCCGATGGGGCAATCAACCTGTGTTGCCTGTGGTGAATGTGTTCAGGCCTGTCCAACCGGTGCCTTGATGCCTGCAAGCGTTCTTGATGATGCGCAGCACGGCGATAGCAAAGACTTTGATCGCGAAGTCCAGTCGGTTTGCCCTTATTGCGGTGTTGGCTGTCAGCTGTCCTTTAAAATCAAGGATGATGAAATCAAATATGTTGAAGGAGTGAATGGCCCGGCCAACGAAAACCGGCTTTGTGTAAAGGGCCGGTTCGGTTTTGACTATGTTCATCACGATCACCGTTTGACCAAGCCATTGATCCGCCGTGATGATGCGCCTGCAAAGGGGCTGAATATTGATCCGGCAAACCCGCTGACACATTTCCGCGAAGCCAGCTGGGAAGAAGCGCTTGATGTGGCGGCAAATGGCTTTATCCGGCATCGTGATATTTCGGGCAAGCGTATCGCCGGTTTCGGATCGGCAAAATGTTCGAATGAAGAAGCCTATCTTTTCCAAAAGATGATTCGTCAGGGCTTTGGCCATAATAACGTCGATCATTGTACGCGGCTATGCCATGCCTCATCGGTTGCGGCTTTGCTGGAAAATGTCGGTTCGGCTGCGGTAACGGCAACCTTTAACGAAATCGAAAATGCCGATGTCGCCATTGTTATTGGTGCCAACCCAACCGAAAATCATCCGGTTGCGGCAACCTATTTCAAGCAATTTGCCAAACGCGGCGGTAAATTGATTGTTATGGATCCACGCGGGCAGGGGCTAAAGCGCCATGCCGCGCACATGCTGCAATTCCGCCCGGGTGCGGATGTGTCAATGCTGAACGCGATCATGCATGTGATTGTCGAAGAACAGCTTTATGATCAGCAATATATCGAAAGCTTTACCGAAAACTGGGATGCGATGAAGGCGCATCTCAAAGAATTCTCGCCTGAAAAAATGGCTGAATTCTGTGGCATTGATGCTGAAACGCTTCGTGCTGTTGCGCGGGATTTTGCCGGTGCCAAATCAGCCATGATTTTCTGGGGAATGGGCGTATCGCAGCATATCCACGGAACCGATAATTCACGTTGTTTGATTTCGCTGGCTTTGATGTGTGGGCAAGTTGGACGTCCTGGAACTGGTTTGCATCCGCTGCGCGGCCAGAACAATGTTCAAGGTGCATCTGATGCGGGATTGATCCCGATGTTCCTTCCCGATTATCAAAGCGTCACCGACGATGGTGTGCGTTCGGCCTTTAATGAGATTTGGAATTCAGACTCGATTGCGCCAGAAAAAGGCCTCACCGTGACCGAAATCATGGATGCGATTCATGATGGTGATATCACCTCGATGTATGTTCTTGGTGAAAATCCGGCAATGTCCGATCCTGATGCCGATCATGCGCGTGCGGCGCTTGCCAAGCTGGATCATTTGGTTGTGCAGGATATCTTCCTGACTGAAACCGCCAATTATGCTGATGTGGTTTTGCCAGCATCGGCATGGGCAGAAAAAACCGGAACCGTGACCAATACAAACCGTCAGGTTCAAATGGGTCGTCCGGCAATTGCACCGCCAGGTGACGCCCGCGAAGATTGGTGGATTACGGTTGAGCTTGCCAAGCGCATTGGTCTCGATTGGGCCTATACGCATCCGCGCGAAGTGTTTGCCGAAATGAAACTATCGATGAAATCACTCGATAATATCTCATGGGATCGTTTGGCTGCCGAAAATGTTGTCACCTATCCATCACTGGATGAGACTGATCCGGGGCAGCCTATCGTGTTTGGCGATGGTTTCCCGCGGGCCGAGGGCCGGGCCAAATTCACCCCTGCCAGCATTATCGCACCAGCTGAAACACCGGATACAGATTATCCGATGATTTTGACGACGGGTCGCCAGCTAGAACATTGGCATACCGGATCAATGACGCGCCGTGCCACTGTTCTTGATGCGGTTGAACCGCAGGCGAATGCCTCACTTCATCCGCGTACGCTTCGCCGATTGGGTGTCGAGGCTGGTGACATGGTGACGATTGAAACGCGGCGCGGCTCAATTTCGATCATGGCGCGTGCCGATCGTGCGGTTGCCGAAGATATGGTCTTTGTGCCATTTGCTTATGTCGAAGCCGCAGCGAATATTTTGACCAATCCGGTTGTTGATCCATTCGGCAAGATACCCGAGTTCAAATTCGCTGCTTGCCGCGTCGCCGCCTCGGTGGGAATTGCCGCCGAATAGACGATTAGATCCATATCATCTGATATTGTTCAAAAAACAAAAAACCCGATCACACGCACTGGTGATCGGGTTTTTTGTTTGGTATTGCGCCACAGTAAAATGAAAATGTAAAAATTTTACAATTTTCATTTTTTCACTATTTTCCTTTTGATTCTTTATTTGATTCGTTAAACCTGAAAAAGGTAAGGCGGAAACCGGCCGCTATGACCATTTAAGCGTTCGGTATAATGCTAGAATGAAGGGGAGATTCGAACCATGAAAATTTTGATCCTAGGAGCCTCATATGGCTCACTTCTATCAACCAAGCTATTGATGGCTGGCCATGACGTCACGTTGATTTGTCGCAGCAAGTCAGCCGCGCTGATTAATGAAGAAGGCACTGAGGTGCGGATCAAATTGCGTGATGAAGATAGCCATCGGGCTTTTCGGTCACATGATCTTGCTGGAACGCTTGATGCGGTTACGCCGGCCGATGCGCGGCCTGAGGATTACGACATGATCAGCCTTGCCATGCAGGAGCCACAATATTCCGAGCCGCAGGTTCGTGATCTGATGCAGCGTATTGCCGCCAGCCGCAAGCCGTGTTTGTCGATCATGAATATGCCGCCTTTGCCCTTTCTGCGCCGTATCGATGCGCTAGCCAAGGCGCCGCTTGAGATGTGCTATGATGATGCGTCGGTATGGGCTGATTTCGAGCCAGGTCTGATGTCACTTTGCAGCCCTGATCCACAGGCCTTCCGTCCACCTGAAGAGGGCACCAATATTCTTCATGTTGGCCTGCCAACCAACTTCAAGGCAGCGGTTTTTGCTGATCCGGCACATAATGCAATGCTTCGGCAGCTTGAATCCGATATTGCCGCGGTTACCGTTGATGGCAAGGATGTGCCAGTAAAGCTGCGTATCTATGACAGCCTGTTTGTGCCAATGGCGAAATGGAGCATGCTTTTGACCGGCAATTACCAATGCGTACAGCGTGACGGCGTGCGGGCAATTCGCGATGCTGTTCATGGCGATCTTGCAGCGTCGGCTGATATGTATGCGTGGGTTGACGAATTGGCGCGGGCGCTTGGCGCGAATGCGGCTGATCAGGTGCCATTTGAAAAATATGCAAATGCTGCCAGCAGCCTGTTAAAGCCGTCTTCAGCCGCACGGGCGATTGATGGCGGCGCCAAGACCATTGAACGCGTCGACCTTCTTGTCCAGCGGATTGCCGCGAGCATCGGCATGCAGAATGATCTGCTTGATGAAACGGTAGCCATTGTGAATGAGCGGCTTGATGCAAACCGGTTCGAGGCGCCTTTTTTTAAGGTCGCTTAAGGGCGGTAAGGCAGCGCGCCCATCATTTATCATTCGGCAAACCAATTGGGCTGCAAAAAAAGGGGCGATGCCAACGGTATCGCCCCTTTATGCTAGTGCTGGAATGATGCTGAACTAGCCGTTCAACACATCCACAAGCGTGACGCCAAGTTTGGCAGGAGACGGTGACACGCGCACTCCTGCTTCTTCTAGCGCCGCAATTTTTTCATCAGCGCCGCCCTTGCCACCAGAAATAACGGCACCAGCATGACCCATCGTGCGGCCTGGAGGAGACGTGCGGCCAGCGATAAAGCCAACCATCGGCTTTGAACGGCCTTTTTTGGCTTCGTCGATCAGGAATTGCGCCGCATCTTCTTCGGCTGATCCACCAATCTCGCCAATCATGATGATTGATTCGGTTTGATCATCAGCAAGAAACATTTCCAATATGTCGATAAATTCAGTGCCTTTGACCGGATCACCGCCAATACCAACAGCCGAAGATTGGCCAAGGCCCGCCATTGATGTCTGGTAGACAGCCTCATAGGTCAAAGTGCCAGAACGTGACAGCACGCCAACCGAACCTTTGCGGAAAATGCTTGGCGGCATGATGCCGATTTTGCATTCGTCAGGTGTCATCAGGCCCGGGCAGTTTGGCCCAATCAAGCGTGACTTTGATTTATCCAGCTTTTCTTTTACCCGCACCATATCCTGAACCGGCACACCTTCGGTAATACAGGTAATCAGATCAATGCCGGCATCAATTGCTTCTTCAATTGCGGCCGCAGCGCCTGCTGGTGGAACATAGATAACCGAGGCATTGGCGCCAGTGGCGTCCTTGGCTTCGGCAACGGTGGCAAATAGAGGTAGGTTTTGCCCATCTGCGCTTGTCCATTGCTGGCCACCCTTTTTTGGGTGGGTTCCGGCTAGCATTTGCGTGCCATGATAGGCCAATGCCTGTTCAGTGTGAAATGTGCCGGTTTTACCGGTCAGGCCCTGCACAATGATTTTAGTGTCTTTATTAATGAGAATCGACATGTGCTTAGCCTTTCACTGCTTTGACAATTTTTTGAGCTGCATCATCCAAATCATCGGCGGCGATAACATTCAGCCCGCTGTTATTGATGATGGCTTTTCCTTCATCGACCTTGGTGCCTTCGAGGCGAACCACCAAAGGCACTTCAAGATTAATATCCTTGGCCGCTTGGACCACGCCTTCCGCAATAACATCACAGCGCATGATGCCGCCAAAAATATTGACCAAAATCCCTTTTACATTTGGATCAGCGGTAATGATTTTAAAGGCTGCGGTGACACGTTCGGTTGTTGCGCTGCCGCCAACATCAAGAAAGTTTGCTGGCTCGGCGCCATATAGCTTGATGATGTCCATTGTGGCCATCGCAAGGCCAGCGCCATTGACCATGCAGCCGATTTCACCATCAAGGGCGATATAGGCAAGGTCATGTTTGGAGGCTTCGACTTCTTTTTCATCTTCTTCAGTTACGTCGCGTAATTCCATAACATCGGGATGCCGGAACAGCGCGTTATTGTCAAAAGACACCTTGGCATCAAGCACCTGAACATCATTTGATTTGGTGACGATCAACGGATTGATTTCCAGAAGGCTCATATCCTTGCTGACAAAGGCTTCGTAAAGATTCTTGAAAAGTGCCTTGCCCTGTTCGCGGGCTGACCCTTCGAGCTTAAAGGCATCAGCAAGTGTTGCCGCGTCGGCATCAGTGCAGCCCGTGCTGGCGTTAATGCCGACCGAATGAATCAGTTCAGGCGTATCATGCGCAACCGTTTCAATATCCATGCCGCCTTCGGTTGAGGCGACGAATGACGTTTTGCCGGTTTCGCGGTCAACAAGGATCGACAGATATAATTCGCGGTCAATATCAGCGCCATCTTCAACATAAAGCTGATTGACGGCTTTTCCATTTGGGCCGGTCTGCTGTGTGACAAGCGTTTTGCCAAACATCTCGACGGCATTGGCAAGCGCTTCTTCAGCTGAAAAAGAGACGCGAACGCCGCCTTTGGCATCGGCGCCAAGTTCTTTGAATTTCCCTTTGCCGCGTCCGCCAGCATGAATCTGGCTTTTGACCACCCATACCGGGCCGGGAAGGGATGCAATGGCACCTTCGGCTTGGTCAAGGCTGGTGATTGCAACGCCAGCCGCGATGGGCGCACCGAATGTCTGTAAAATTTTCTTCGCCTGATGTTCATGGATATTCATTGTTACTATCTTTCTCCCGCTATGTGGCCTTGTGTGATAAGGCCACGAAAATTGCAACGAACGATCTGTTGTCACATATATGTACAAAAAATGCACAAAAGTTTTTACGCGCATAAAATATAGTGAAACTGGCTTGTGACTTTTCGTTTGAATCCGGTCGTTGTTTTGCCTCATATTTTGCAACATTTCCGATTTATATGGTATACCACACACCACCAATAGCAAGCGCTATCATTCAATTATCGTCCTAAAAACCGCTTGACGAGTGTTGTGTCAGGTGTAAGGTATACCAGATAAAGCGCGAAATAACGCGAAAGTCGCATCAACAAAGGCAGCAAATTGAGGGGGGGAATAGATGGCAATTGATGTCAAATTAAAGCCTGTTTCGATCAATTTCACGCTAAAAGACCATATCTATGATGTGCTTCGCGAAAGCATCTTAAAAGTCGATATCTATGATGCCGATGAAGAGTTGCGCCTTGATGAGCGCCGGCTTGCCGAGCAGCTTGGTATTTCACGGACACCGATTCGAGAAGCCTTAGCGCGATTGGCACAAGACGGGCTTGTCGAGATTTTGCCACGTAAAGGGGTTTTCATTCATCGCAAAAGCCTTGAAGAAATTCTGGATATGGTTGTCACTTGGGCCGCACTGGAAAGCATGGCAGCGCATATCGCAGCCCGCATTGCGCCTGAAGCCGAAATTAAAGCATTGCGCGAATTTGCCATGCGCCACAGCGCGACATCTTCCACGGCCGAGCTTAGCGAATATTCAGATGCCAATATCAAATTTCATCAGGCAATTTTTGATCTGTCTGGCAGCCCGCTGTTGAAATCGACAACGGATGGGTTATTTGCGCATATGTTTGCGGTTCGGCGTCGGGCGATGGGCGAAAATAATCGGGCCACCCATTCAGTTGCAGATCACATGGAAATTATTGAAGCGCTTGAAGCACGCGACAGCGAATTGGCATCGCGTCTGGTGCGTGAGCACACCATGCGTTTGCATGATCATATTCGGGAAAGATGGACGCGGCTGGCTAACAAAGGCAAGGCCCGTGCTGATATCTCGAAATCTAAAGAAATATAGGTGGTCAACTGTCATAGCGAAATAGACAAATGGCAGTTCCGATCAAAAACGTAACCATTACTTTTTACATTTACTTTGAAGATACCAAGGAGACACACAAATGACTTCATCCGAGACACAGGCGCTAACCGACGGTTTTCACCTCGTTATTGACGCGCTTAAGCTCAATGATATCAACACAATTTATGGTGTTCCGGGCATTCCGATCACCGATCTTGGCCGGATTGCCCAAGCCGAAGGCATGCGGGTGATTTCATTCCGCCATGAACAGCATGCGGGCAACGCAGCATCGATTGCCGGCTATCTGACCAAAAAGCCAGGCATTTGTTTGACCGTCTCGGCACCAGGCTTTTTGAACGGCCTGACCGCGCTTGCCAATGCGACCACAAATTGTTTCCCGATGATCCTGATTAGTGGTTCATCCGAGCGTGAAATTGTTGATCTGCAGCAAGGTGACTATGAGGAAATGGACCAGTTGGCCATTGCCAAGCCGCTTTGTAAGGCGGCGTTCCGCGTTCTTCACGCTGAAGATATCGGCATTGCTGTTGCCCGTGCCATTCGCGCCGCTGTTTCAGGTCGTCCGGGCGGCGTTTATCTTGATCTGCCAGCCAAATTATTCGCCCAGGTCATGGACGCGGCTGAAGGCCAGAAATCACTTGTAAAAGTCGTTGATCCAGCGCCGCAGCAACTGCCGTCACCCGATTCGATTGCGCGTGCGCTTGATGTCTTAAAAAGCGCAAAGCGCCCATTGATCATTCTTGGTAAAGGCGCTGCCTATGCGCAAGAAGATGAAATTGTTCGCAGCTTTGTTGAAAAAAGTGGCGTTCCCTATCTGCCAATGAGCATGGCCAAAGGCTTGTTGCCTGATGATCACCCGCAATCAGCCGGTGCCGCACGTTCGCTAGTGCTAAAAGAGGCTGATGTTGTGGTCATGGTTGGGGCGCGTTTGAATTGGCTATTGTCGCATGGTAAAGGCAAAAGCTGGGGCGAGCCTGGGTCAAAACGCTTTATTCAGGTTGATATCGAGCCGCGTGAAATGGATAGCAATGTCGAGATTGCGGCGCCAGTTGTTGGTGATATTGGATCATGTTTGAGCGCTATGACCAAGGCGATGGGCGATAAATGGCCAGCCGTTCCTGCCGATTGGGTTGCCAATATCCAGACGCGCAAAGATGTAAATCTGGAAAAAATGTCAGCCAAGCTGATGAGCAATACAGTGCCAATGGATTTCCATAGTGCGCTTGGTGCGCTTCGTACGATTGTCAAGCAGCGGCCTGATGCAATCCTTGTGAATGAGGGGGCAAACACTCTTGATTTTGCGCGTAGCATTATTGATGTGTTCAAGCCGCGCAAGCGCCTTGATGTTGGTACATGGGGCATTATGGGTATTGGCATGGGGGCCGCTGTTGCCGCAGCCGTTGAGACGGGCCAGCGCGTTTTGGCGGTTGAAGGCGATAGCGCCTTTGGATTTTCCGGCATGGAAATCGAAACAATCTGCCGCTACAATTTGCCGGTCTGTGTTGTTGTGTTCAACAATAACGGCATCTATCGCGGCACCGATCAAAATCCAACAGGTGGTGAAGATGTCGCCCCGACCGTATTTGTCAAAGATGCACGCTATGACCTTATGATGGCTGCTTTTGGTGGTGTTGGCGTCTATGCGACGACACCGGATGAGCTGACACGCGCAGTGAATGAAGCAATGGACAGTGGCAAGCCAACATTGGTCAATGCTGTCATTGATGAGAATGCCGGTACGGAAAGTGGCCGTATTGGTAACCTTAACCCGCAAAGTGTGGTTTCAAAGAAATAGCATCAGAGCCAAAGCATTACGGTTTAGATATAGGATAAGATTATGAAAGCTCTTCAAGGTATTAAAGTTCTGGATTTCACCCATGTTCAGTCAGGCCCGACCTGTACCCAGCTTCTTGCTTGGTTTGGTGCTGATGTGATTAAGGTTGAGCGTCCGGGTGTCGGTGATGCAACGCGCCAGCAGCTGGTCGATGTTGAAGGGGCCGATAGCCTCTATTTCACCATGTTGAACCATAATAAACGGTCAATTGAATTGAATTCCAAAAACGAAACTGGCAAGCAGATTTTGACTCGCCTTATCGAAACTTGTGATGTTCTTGTTGAGAATTTTGCCCCGGGTGCGCTTGACCGGATGGGCTTTACCTGGGAGCGGATTCAAGAAATCAATCCACGCCTGATTATGGCTTCAATCAAAGGCTTTGGCCCCGGCAAATATCAAGATTGCAAGGTTTATGAAAATGTCGCGCAATGTGCCGGTGGTTCAGCCTCAACAACCGGTTTCCGCGATGGCCCGCCATTGGTGACTGGTGCGCAGATCGGTGATTCGGGAACCGGTCTTCATTTGTGTCTTGGTATTGTAACAGCCCTATTCCATCGTGAAAAATCAGGCCGTGGCCAGAAAGTCACAGCCGCGATGCAGGATTCGGTTCTAAACCTTGCACGCGTAAAGCTTCGTGATCAGCAGCGTCTTGCCGCTGGCCCATTGAAAGAATATTCGCAATTTGGCGAAGGTGTTCCATTTGGCGATGCCACACCGCGCGCTGGCAATGACTCAGGTGGCGGCCAGCCCGGACGAATTCTGCGTTGTAAAGGATGGGAACAAGATCCAAACGCCTATACCTATTTCATCATTCAGGCCGCAGTTTGGGAAAAGGTCTGTGATATCATTGGCGAACCTGATTGGAAAACCAAAGATGGTTATGCCAAGCCACCACAGCGCCTTGATAAATTGAACGAAATTTTTGAGCGTATTGAACAATGGACAATGACCAAGACCAAATTTGAGGTCATGGATGCGTGTAACCCGCTTGATATTCCGGTTGGCCCAATTTTGTCGATGAAAGAAATTGCCGAAGATGAAGGTCTTTATGCGACTGGAACCTTGGTAAAGGTCGATCATCCAGAGCGTGGCGAATATATTTCGGTCGGCTGTCCGGTGAAATTATCCGACAGCCCAGCTGATGTTCAGCGGTCACCATTGCTTGGTGAGCATACAAACGAAATCCTGACCGATGTTCTTGGTTATTCAGCCGAAGAGCTGGCCCAGATCATCGAATCGGGTGCGGTTGGCGCGGCCAAATAAGAATATTGTTTTGGTAAATCATTGTTTGAGATGATTTATCGTGAAAATGAGGCTTTGCACTTTAGGAGAGCAGGCAATGAGAATTGTATTACACGGACAGCAGGCCTTTGGTCAGGCTGTTTTGGAAAGACTTTTAGAACGCGGCGAAAATGTTGTTGCTGTTTGTTGTGCGCCGACAAAAGAGGGGAAACCCGAAGACCCGTTGGTCGAGCTGGCGCGTGAAAAGGGTTTGCCCGTGCATCAGCCTGCATCATGGAAAACACCTGAAGCATTGGCGTTGATGAAATCATTCAATGCTGATGTTTGTATGATGGCTTATGTGTTGTTGTTTGTGCCGCAGGACGTGCGCGATGCTCCAACATATGGCACCTTTCAGTATCATCCGTCGCTTTGCCCAGAACATCGTGGGCCATCTTCGATCAACTGGCCGATTGCAATGGGCAAGACCCGCACTGGTTTGTCTATTTTCTGGCCTGATGATGGTCTGGATGAAGGCCCGATGATGTTGCAGAAAACATGCGAAATCGGCCCTGACGAAACGCTTGGCGATGTTTATTTCAAAAAGCTGTTCCCAATGGGCGTTGATGCGATGATCGAAGGTCTTGAACTGGTCAAGGCTGGCGTCATCATCAAACATGACCAGCGTTTGGAAGATGGTTCATATGAAAGCTGGTTTGGCAAAGCCGCTGCCGAGATCGATTGGTCAAAGCCGGTGGCCGATATTTACAATATTATCCGTGCTGCCAATCCTGCGCCAGGGGCGTGGACAACGATTGCTGGTAGTGAATTGAAAATTTATGACAGTGCACGCATCGACGGCACTGGAACGGCTGGTGAAGTTGTTTCAGTTGACGAAGACGGCGTGACGGTACAGGCCGAAGGTGGACGTATTTTAATCAAACGTGTTCGGCCTGCCGATGGTGGAAAAATGGCGGCAAGCGAATGGGCTGCCGCTGCTGGAATTAACTCTGGAACAAAGTTAGGATCATAGCCGTGAGCTTCAAAACAGATATCGAAATTGCACGCGAAGCCAAGAAATTGCCAATTCAGGAAGTCGGCGCAAAGCTTGGTATTCCAAGTGCTGACCTACTCCCTTTTGGGCATGATAAGGCAAAAGTTTCTGAGAGCTTTATCAAAAGCCTGGCCAAAAAAGAAGATGGCCGCTTGATCTTGGTAACCGCGATTAATCCAACACCTGCCGGTGAAGGTAAAACCACAACAACCGTTGGTCTTGGCGACGGCTTGAACCGGATTGGCAAAAAAGCTGCCATCTGTATCCGTGAAGCATCACTTGGCCCGTGTTTTGGAATGAAGGGCGGCGCCGCTGGTGGTGGTTATGCCCAAGTCGTGCCAATGGAAGATATGAACCTGCATTTCACAGGTGATTTCCATGCCATCACATCAGCGCATAACCTGCTTGCCGCGATGCTTGATAACCATATCTATTGGGGCAATGAGCTGGATATCGATATTCGCCGTGTTGCTTTCCGCCGTGTTCTTGACATGAATGATCGTGCGCTTCGCGAAATCGTTTGTAATCTTGGCGGTGTGGCCAATGGTTTCCCTCGTGAAGCCGGATTTGACATTACCGTTGCCTCTGAAGTGATGGCGATTTTATGCCTTGCAACGGATCTTGCTGATCTTGAGCGTCGCCTTGGTGATATTATTGTTGCCTATCGCCGTGACCGGTCACCTGTCTTCTGTCGTGATATCAAGGCCGATGGCGCGATGACAGTTTTGTTGCAGCAGGCAATGCAACCAAATCTTGTGCAAACGCTCGAGAATAACCCTGCCTTTGTCCATGGTGGCCCATTTGCAAATATCGCGCATGGCTGTAACTCAGTTGTGGCAACAACAACAGCGCTAAAGCTGGCTGATTATGTTGTGACCGAAGCTGGTTTTGGAGCAGACCTTGGTGCCGAAAAGTTTCTCAATATCAAATGCCGCAAAGCAGGGCTTCGTCCTGATGCGGTTGTTATTGTTGCAACTGTTCGTGCGATGAAGATGAATGGTGGCGTTGCCAAGGCCGATCTTGGCCAAGAAAATGTTGACGCTGTTAAAAAAGGCTGTCCAAACCTTGGTCGCCATATTGAGAATATCAAGCAATTTGGCGTTCCGGCGGTCGTTGCCATCAACCATTTTGTAACTGATACCGACGCTGAGGTTGAAGCGTTGAAAGACTTTGTTGCCGCGCAAGGCAGCGAAGCTATTTTGTCAACACATTGGGCAAATGGCAGTGAAGGCACAACCGAGCTTGCCAATAAAATTGTCGCTTTGATTGAGGGCAGTCCATCACAATACGCACCGCTATATCCGTCTGAAATGCCTTTGTTCGAAAAAATCGAAACGATTGCCAAACGCATTTATCGTGCCGATGAAGTGATTGCCGATGCCAAGATTCGTGACCAGCTGAAACAGTGGGAAGCACAGGGCTATGGTGATTTGCCGGTTTGTATGGCCAAGACCCAATACAGCTTTACCACCGACCCAAACCGTCGTGGTGCGCCAACGGGTCATAGCCTGCCAATCCGTGAAGTCAGATTGTCGGCTGGGGCTGGTTTTGTTGTGGTGATTTGTGGTGATGTTATGACCATGCCGGGGCTGCCACGAGTGCCATCAGCAGAGACCATCAGAATAAATGAAAATGGTTTGATTGATGGCTTATTTTAGGCTTGATCTCACGGACAGGTATCATAAGCTTTTAATTCAGTAATATAATATTCTTGGGGGAGAGAATTCATGCTACGCAAAATTCTAGTGCCAGTCCGTGGTGATGGTAAGGGCGATAATGTCCTTGCCCATGCAGCCGCGCTGGCGCGCGGATTTAATGCGCATATTGAAATCACTCATTGCCGTGCAAAGCCGGAAAATCTGCTTCCCTTCGGGGTGCCGATTCCGGCGGCGCTTCG
>DFSK01000038.1:11934-22404 GCA_002378605.1 Alphaproteobacteria bacterium UBA3439 | reverse complement strand
GCGTTAAGCAAAACCCTCAATATCCGCATGTCTGAAAAGCCCGATGGAAAGTCAGTCACGGCAAGTTTTGTCGAAGAGGCAGGGCGTCAGATTGATGTGATTGGGCATCATGGCAGGCTTGCCGATATCATTGCCGTGGCCAAGCCGGACATTGACCGTAATCTCGGGGCGAATACCCTTAAAGCGGCTTTGTTCAATACCGGCAGGCCAGTTTTAATGTGTCCGGAACCTGCCGGCGCGATTCCCGATATTTTGGGAACCAATATCACCATCGCATGGGATGGGTCACGCGAAGCATCGCGCGCCGTCATTACCTGCTTGCCGATACTTACTGCGGCAAAAACGGTGACAATTTTGACCGTCAAGTCAAAAGAGGTCAACGTAAAGCCAGCCGAACTGCAAGCATATTTGTCAGCGCATGGCATTTCTTCGGACATTTTTGAAATCGAAACCAAGTCACGAACAGCGCAGGCGCTTTTGGATAAGTCAAAAGCGGTTGGTGCAGACCTGATGGTGCTTGGTGCCTATAGTAAACATCACGATCTAGAAAGGCTTTGGGGTGGCACTACCCAATTTATCGTGGATCACGCAACGATTCCGGTAATCATGACAAATTAGGTGTCGGTCTGACAATTTCAGGCAGTAACTTTAAAAAGCCATCGAGTTAGAAGAATGGCACGGGTGTGGGGAGGTTCTCCATGCAAAATAAACCAGAGGAGGAGACTATGAAGTCCATTAAAAGATTAGTTTTTGGTGCAGTTGGTATGGTTCTGGCAGCGACGTCAGTGTCAGGCATTGCCGTTGCCGGCGGCCATGGTTGGGAGCCTACCAAGCCGATTGACTTTATTATCATGGCAGGCAAAGGCGGCGGCGCTGACAAAATGGCCCGTTTGATGCAGGCAATTGTCGAAAAAGAAAATCTTGCCAGTAAGCCATTGGTTCCAACCAACAAATCAGGTGGTTCAGGTGCCGAGGCTTTGATTGCTGCGAGAGATGCAAATGATCCAGATCACACGATCATGGTGACATTGAACTCGTTTTACACAACGCCGCTTCGTCAGCCTGGCCTGAAAATTGACTCCTTGAGCTTTGCTCCAGTCGCTCGTATGGCCGAAGATACATTTTTGCTTTGGGTACACAAAGATAGTGGCCTGAAAACATTTGCCGATTTCCTAGCCAAGGCAAAAGCTGATGGCAATAAGTGGGTAATGGGTGGTACTGGCAAAAACTCTGAAGACAACATCATTACCGACTTCTTGAACGATAATTATGGCTTGTCAATGAAATACATCCCATATAAGGGCGGCGGAGCTGTTGCAAAGCAGGTTGCTGGTAAGCAGTTGAATTCATCAGTTAATAACCCATCAGAAGCTCTTGGTTTCTACGAGTCAGGCGATATGGTTCCATTGGTTGCCTTCACGAAATCTCGTCTACCAATGTTCCCAAATGTTCCAACATTGAGTGAAGTATTTGCGGGCGGTAAGCAGATTAGCTGGTCATATTTCATGCAACGGTCTGTTGTTGGCGCCCCTGGCATGTCTGAAAAAGCTCAAGCCTACTACACTGATCTGTTTGCGAAGGTTTACAGTTCAGCAGATTGGCAAAATTACAAGTCAAAGAAGTCACTTATGGGTGATCTCATGTCTGGTGATGAGCTGAAGGCTTACTGGGCAGACCAAATTGCCAACCATACAAAAATCTTGAAAGCATCTGGCGCAATTAAATAGCGTCGTAAAAAAATATTGAGAGGAGTTTTAGGGTATGCGTAGAGCTGAAATTGTAACGGCAGTTATCTTGGGAATCCTCTCAATATACCTTATGTGGAAATCAGGTGAGGCCCCGTCCTGGAACCCTGATATCGCCCGATTTGATAATATTTGGATGATTGAAGGTGAAGGTCCGGGTAGCGGATTCTGGCCATTCTGGTTGTCCGCAATCATGTTGATCTGTTCGATTTGGATTGGGGTCAACTGGTACCGCAGAACGTCACCGCCATCACAGTCAGAAGAAGAGTTTCTGGATGGTTATGGACGGCGCATGTTATTCGTCGTCGGTGGTGGCCTTTTGGGATTTTTGATCTTGATCGAGCTTGCCGGCTTTTACGGTGCAATCCTAGCATTCATGATTTACTACGTCCGCTTTTTGGGACGCCACAGCTGGTGGGCAACATTGTCGATTGCCATTGGCTTGGTCGTTACCAGCTTTTTCTTTTTCGACATTGCGATGCGCATTGTCCTTCCAAAGGGATTTTCAGAACCTCTGTTCATTCCTTTGTACGACATTTTTCTATAGTCACTGCGCGGATAGCTGAGGAATACAGATATGGATATTTTAGCATCGCTTTTTAATGGTATTTTGATTGCGCTTGAGCCAATCAATCTAGGCCTTGCCATCATTGGCGTTATTGTAGGCTTGTTCGTTGGTGCAATGCCCGGTTTGGGATCGGTGAATGGTGTTGCCATTTTGCTGCCATTCACTTTCGTCATTCAGGGATTTACCGGTGGCGCAACCTCGCCGATGATTTTCCTAGCCTCGATTTATTATGGGGCAATGTATGGCGGGGCGATATCATCGATCACGCTTGGCATTCCCGGGGCGTCGACCGCGGTTGCGACAACCTTTGACGGTCGCCCATTGGCATTGGCTGGCAAGGCGCATGTGGCGCTTGTGGCCGCCGCCTTGGCGTCATTTGCCGGTGGCACAGTGTCAAATGTGATGTTCACCGCCTTTGCGCCCTTATTGGCAACAGTCGCCCTGTCATTTGGTGATCCTGAAGTCTTTGCTTTGATGTTGCTTGCCTTTGCAACCTTTGTTGGTCTTGGCGGTGATGATATTCCCAAGACAATCTTTTCGATCTGTATCGGTCTTGTATTGGCAACTGTTGGTTTTGACGTTGTCTCGGGAGAGCCGCGTCTGATATTTTTTGACATTACTGGTTTTTCACATGGCATTCGCTTCCTTGTTCTTGCCATCGGTGTTTACGGTATTGGCGAGATGCTCTGGACGATCAATACCTCGCGTTACGGATCATCAATGTCGAATGTCGACGTGTCGGCGCGGGCGGTTATTGATGCCATCAAGCAGTTTAGACATGCGTGGCGTGGTACTGTTATCGGCTCGCTTCTTGGCTTTTTCGTTGGTATTCTGCCAGCCGCAGGGGCAACCCCGGGGTCATTGATGGCCTATGGTGTGGCAAAACTTACATCGCGTAACCCAAGTGAATATGGCAAAGGGTCTATCGACGGCGTTGCGGCGCCTGAAGCAGCAAATAACTCGGCGTCAACAGGGGCAATGTTGCCAATGATGACGCTCGGTATTCCGGGGTCGCCAACAACGGCTGTTCTTCTTGCCGGTATGGTGATTTGGGGATTGCAGCCGGGGCCATTGCTATTTACGAACCAGCCTGATTTCGTGTGGCCGCTAATTGGATCATTCTATATCTCAAACGTGATTGCTGTTCTGATCAATCTAGCCTTTATCCCGGTGTTCTTGTGGATGTTGCGGATGCCATTTACGATTTTGGCGCCGCTGATCTTTGTGCTGTCGCTTGTTGGAACTTATGCGGCCTATCAGGATATGTTTGACGTATGGTTGATGGTGTTTGTTGGTGTTGGCGCTTTCTTCTTGCGCTTGCTGGATTATCCAGTTGCACCCGCGGTTCTGGCGATTGTGCTTGGGCCAATTGCCGAACCCAAATTGCGGCAGTCACTTTTGTTCTCTGATGGTGATTTGATGATTTTCTTCAACCGGCCAATTGCGGGGCCGATCACGGTCATTGCGATCGTGCTGATCCTCTTGCCTTTGTTCAAGTTGATCCGTGATAAATTGAGACAAACTGCATAAACCATAAGGGGCACTTCGGTGCCCCTTATTATTTTCGGCGTTGATTGGATCGCGAAACATGGCTCAAAAACCAGTTTTACCCGATAGTGATTATCACGCATGGAACCCGGGCCTTAGTTCTAATTTGCCAACAAGGCTGTTGCCACTTATTACCTTGTTTCGGCCTGAAAATAGCGATGTTGGCTATCAGCAGGCCAAAGAAGCGGCCGATTTTGCCGGCCTCGCGGTTGAACAGCTTTGTGCCTTAAAGGTTGAACGGCTTGTTGCGCATGAGGTACTGATCCGCGTCACCGCCGATTTATCGGTTCCCGATGGGCCAAGCTATGAATTTCTGGGGTTACAGCTTCGCGGCATGGTCGATTCTATCTATCGCCATTATATGATTCCCGAAATGCCGAATATTGCCGCGGGGTTTGATCTTGTGCGGCAACGCGCCAAACATGAACTCACCATGCTTGTTGATGAAATCTGTTCTTTTGATGCCCCTCAGAAAAAGCCAAAATCAGGCTTTTTCGGATTTTTGAAACGGCAGTCCAAACTAGCAGATACATCGACAAAACCGCCGGAACTGATGGCTTTGGATCAATTGCGGCAGCGCGTGCGTCATGAAGATGATTTTCCCGCCGCCTGTATGACCGCGCTGATTAGCGTGGTGAGTGGCATTTTGGGAAAACAGGGTCGCATTGTCACTGACCGGCAATTGATTGTGGAATTGGCGCTTCGGGTGTTTTGCAATGATCAAGGCAGCGCCGAAATCGGCCATTTGATTGCGCCAATTTTCGAACATGCTGCCAAGGCCGAGGGCTACCGGTTTTTGCCAGCGCAAAGCGAACCAATTGTGATGAACACGAAAGGGGCATCGGCTGCCGGTAAAAGCACAATCCGCCCTCAACAACGGCTGCTTGCCGAACGCATGGGCGTGCCGTGGGAAGATTTTGCCCTTATCAGCCCGGATTATTGGCGCAAATATCTGCTGGATTATGACAGCCTAGGTGCCGATTACAAATATGCCGCGATGTTGACCGGTCGTGAACTTGAATTTGTTGATAAAAAGCTTGATCGCTATATGGCGCAAAAGGCGAAGACAAAAACCGTTCCGCATTTGCTGATTGACCGGTTTCGATTTGATAGTTTCAAGATCGATAGTGAAGGCGATTACAAAAGCACATTATTGAGCCGGTTTGGATCGACGGTATTCTTGTTTTTTGCGATTACGCCGCCCCCAGCAACCGTTGAGCGTGCATGGCAACGCGGGCTCACAACGGCGCGTTACAAGGCGGTGGATGATCTTCTCTATCACAATATCGAGGCTTTTACCGGCATTCCCGAATTGTTTTTTTCATGGATGTCGATCACCGATAAAAACATTTATTTTGAGTTTCTGGATAATGATGTTCCGCTTGGCGAATTGCCAAAAACAATTGCCTTTGGCCGTAACGGCTCAATGACGGTTCTCGATCCTGTGGCTTTGTCCAATATTGATCGGTTCAAAGAGGTCAATGTTGCCGCAACACGACCCGAAGATGTGTTAAATCCCGAATGGATACCAAGCTACCAATTTCTGCGGCAATGTATTGCGGCGTTGCCAAAGCTAGAATTTGCCAATCAGGACAGCGCGCAAATTTATGGGCGTATTGAAAAGGCGGGATGGGCATATAAAAATGCTGCGGCCAAACCTGATGGCGCAAATGCAGATGAATGTTTGGCTGCAATTGGATGGGGTGCGCCGCCAGCGCCAAAACGCTTGCCAATTGACGTGATTGATATGGATTTGGTTAAAACGGTCACGCTTGGCGCATGGGGGGGATCACAGCGATCAGATTCCGGCAAATAAAGGGTAAATTTTAAAGAACGCATTGCCATGAACGGATTGGCTTTATTCGCGCGGTCAAGCGTGTCATTATTGGGCAATTGCTGATATCCATTGTTGGGTTTGGCGCTCGATTTGAACTCTATTCTGCAAATGTCTTAATGAAGCATGTCTTGGCAGTGCTGCTGGTGCTGTTTGCGCTGGCTTTCTTGATTGCAGAATTCTTGGCCTGTCTTGCGCGGCGCGTGGCCTATTATGCGGCGCGCCGGGCTGTTTAATCTATTGGCTTTGTTATTGGTAAAAAGGAAATTCCAAGATGACGAATTATGTAATTGAGCCGGCACAGCAAGTAAGTTTGCCAGTTCGTGGCAGTGATGCTGTTTTTCCGGTGCGTCGAATCTATTGTATTGGCCGTAATTATGCCGATCACGCCATTGAAATGGGGCATGATCCGGATAAAGAGCCGCCGTTCTTTTTCCAGAAAAATGCAGAAAATGTTGATACCAGCGGTGAATTTCCTTATCCGCCGCAAACCAGTGACGTGCATTTCGAAATGGAAATGATTGTCGCGCTGAAAAGTGGTGGCGTTGATATTCGTGAAGATGATGCGCTTGATCATGTGTTCGGCTATGGTCTTGGGCTGGATATGACACGCCGCGATTTGCAGGGCGAGGCCAAGAAGATGGGCCGTCCTTGGGAAATCGGCAAGGCATTTGAGAGGTCTGCACCGATGAGCGAACTGGTACCAGCCAGTGACACTGGTCATCTTGATCAGGGGCGCATTGCGCTTCAGGTAAATGGCGCCGAACGTCAGGTTGGTGATTTGAACCAGATGATCTGGAAAGTGCCGGAAATGATTGCCTATCTTTCGCGCTTTTATGACATTGCTGCTGGTGATCTCATCATGTCAGGTACGCCAGCCGGTGTGGGGCCGATCGAACGCGGTGACGTGATGGTTGGCGAGGTTGAAGGCATCGGCTCATTTACCGTTACCGTTGTCTGATAAAACAGCCATTAGCTGAAACAGCCACAGATATGGGCGTGGTGCTAGTCGATTGATAGAACCGCGCCCATGCCTGATGCGGCATGTTCTAGCATATGACAATGAAACAGCCATAGACCCGGATTATCGGCTCTGAAAACAAGGCTGATACGCTCTTGTGGTTGCATAAGCCATGTGTCGCGCTGGCCTGCAGGCAGGGCAAGCGTCGGATCATCCGACATAACCCAAAAATGATGGCCATGAAGATGCATCGCATGGCGCCATGCTGTGTCGTTATAGACATCAAGCGATACAAGGTCATTTTGATCAATCTCGGCAAAAAGCGTCGAATAATCGCCAATCTGGCCATTGAAAGCCCATAGTTTTTTGTGTTTTTGTGCCAATTCCCGAAGTGACAATTCCGCACCTTCAAACATTGCTTTTTGCAAATTGCCCATTGCGCCACCCTGCATGTGAATTGGGATGCGGCGCAGTTTGTTCAAAGATGGTAACGGTGCGGGTTTTGGCGGGTTGACCGGCGTTTTGGCGAGGTTCGAGTGGCCAAGCGCGGGGTCAACAACCAGTGTTGCGGCGGGATAAGGCTCACCAGTGCTGATTTCGGCAAGCTCAATGCTGCCGCGATCCATATCCAGAATAACATCGGCACGTTGCGCGGGCGCTAAGGTGATCTTAGTCACTTGTTCCGGCTGGCAAAAAGCGCCATCAAGTGCGATCAAAGTCGCGGGCGCTTCGGTTAATTGGATTGTCATAATGCGTGCATTGGCGGCATTGATCAGGCGCAAACGGATGCGTGCCTTGTCTTTTACGCGAAATTCGGGTGCCGATTTGCCATTGACGGTAAGCCAGTTGCCAAGCCGTCCACCATGCGACCAATCATGCAGCCCACCTAATGATGCTTGGTCGATTTGCCCGTCATTATCCAGCCGCCAATCATCAATCATCAGACACAGATCATGATCAACCTCAGGGTCTTGATCATCATCAATAATCAAAGGGCCATAAAGGCCGCGTGCCACCTGTTCCCAGCCCATATTATGGGCGTGATACCAATAGGTGCCGCTGTCATTTAGCGGAAATTCATAGGCAAAGGTCTCGCCAGGTTCGATCGGTGCTTGCGTAAGATTGGCAACACCGTCCATTTCATTCAAATTACGAATGCCATGCCAGTGAATGGTTGTCGCCACATCGAGATTATTTCGAACCTCAGCGCGAAGCATTTCGCCTTTGCGATAGCGCAGCATGGGGCCTGGACACGATTGGTTATAAAGCCATAGATCAGTGTCAGGCTGGCCAGTGCCAGCAATATTTAGCCGTGTCTTGCCAGCGGTGATTTGCTGCATTGATGGTGCGGCAATCACGCTAGTCCAAGGCGTGGAGGCGGCCAATGAGCTTGTTGCACCGGCGGCGGCGAGGGTAAGAAAATGGCGTCGTTTCATGATATGTTGATAGCACCTGATGACGGCATTGACGATAGGAAATCAGTTGTATCGGCTGATTTGTCACAGGTTATGCCAGCTGGTTGCCACGCGTTTGCCAGCAATTTAAGGGGTCGCATTGGGGAAAAATAAAGGTCTGTTTTCATGCTGGAAAGTGGCAATTGCGGTTTGCCCCTTGGGAGATAATAGCCAATCTACAAAAATTCGAGATTCACCAGCCTTTATTGTCGGGCAATGGGTCTGGCTTACCAAAACAATGCCATATTGGTTAAATAATGCCGGATCACCCTGAAATAGCGGAATATGTGTGGTTTTATTTTTAAATGTCAGCCATGTTGCGCGATCGGTAAGCGCATAGGCATCAGCTTGAACGGCAAAATTAAGCGTTGCCCCCATACCAAGGCCGGTTTCAAGATACCATTTACCGCTGGCATCTTTTGGCGTTGCGCTAGCGGCCTGCCAAAACCGACGTTCGGCCTTATGCGTGCCGCTATCATCACTTCGTGACGCAAATCGGGCTTTGGCAGCGGCAATTTTCTGAAAAGCCTCGGCAGTTGTTTTGGCGGTTCCGATTTGTGCCGGATCATCCTTTGGCCCAACAAGAATGAAGTCATTATACATTAAATCATGGCGTTGACTGCCAAAGCCGTCGATCACAAATTGTTCTTCATCAATTTTTGAATGGACAATGACCAGCTCGGCATCACATTTTTTGGCATTGCGAAGCGCCTGACCCGTGCCAACGGCAACAATCCGCACAATAATATCGTTTTCAGCCTCGAATAGCGGCAATAGATGGTCATAAAGGCCGGAATTCTGGATTGATGTGGCAGATTGAACAATGATAACGGGCGAGGCGGCATGGCTCATTAGGGCAAAAAAGCTGGTAAAAAGGGCGATGCAACCTGCCATCACCAACCGTGTCAAACACGATAGGCCGCGCAGGATTGAAAAAAAGCTGAAACGAAACCGGATCATCCATATCTTTTATTGAATATTGAGAAGCGTTGCAAACCCGATGTTTTGTTTTTCATATCGCCTCGCATGTGGATAATAGGTAAGGTTAATGCGGACAGGGTTTGTTGGCGAAGGAGGTCGTTTTTGACCGCACCGAAAAAGACAAGGCATGCGCCCCAAGAACCGGGGGTGCGTACAAAATTATTCATTGCCGATGAGACCATTGGCCTTGGCAAAATCAATTTGCTGGCCTTGCTTGGCGAGGCTGGGTCGATTAGCGCGGCCGCGCGCCAGATGGGAATGAGTTATCGCCGAGCATGGTTCTTGCTTGATTCAATGCAAAGCGGGTTTCGCGACCCCTTGTTTGTGACCGAGCGCGGCGGGTCGAGCAAGGGCGGTGCTAAATTAACCCCGCTTGGTGAAGATTTGATTCGCCGCTATCGGGCGCATGTCGCGCTTGTTGATGATCAATCAGCCGATATTTTGTCATGGATGAGGGCCGTTCAGATTGGCTAAAATGATGATTAGGTGATGCTGTTTGATAAAACAGCGCTGGCAACGGGTTCATCTGTGCAGAAAAAACTGATAGAGTGACAAAATAACATCATTTAATTTAGGATTTTACCAACAATGAAATTCCCGCCATGGCATCAACGGCCTGATGAATTTGATCCGGAAACACATCGTGACGGCATTTTGGACAGCCAGTCCTTTTTGCGTGTTGCTGACCAGTTTATCTCGCTTGCAAATCAGCGAAACAAAAAGATCGAATCAACCGAATTGCAGATGGTGATGCTTTATGCTGCGGCGCGTTATGCCGCGCATGTTGGTAAAAATGTTCTTGAAATTGATGAACAGGAAGACTTTGTTCAGCATATGGTGGCGCAATATACCGATATGTTGCGCGAACATATGGCCGACCCAACAGTCTAGAAGAGGGTTTGATTATTTTGCGTTTGTTTGGTCTGTCTATCATTGCCGCATCGTTGCTTGGTGGCGTTGGTATGGGAACGTCAGCACAAGCCGGTACCGCTGTTGAACGGGGCCTCAAAGTGGTGCGCGAGCATTGCACGAGATGCCATGTTGTGCCGGGCATCAATCCTTATGGCGGTATTGGATCCACCCCATCATTTTCAGCGATGAAATGGCTTGATGATTGGGCGCATCGTTTTGAAATTTTTTATATTTTGCCGCCGCATCCATCGCTTGTACGGATCGAGGGCGTTAGCGAGGCAAGAAGTGAAGCCCTGCCTGCCTTTAGCAAAGAGATCGTCCTTACCCTTGAGGATGTTGATGATATTTTGGAATTTGTCAAAACGCTGAAAACCCCCGAATAAACAGACAGCGTTTTAACGAATACCCCCCAATTTGAAAGGCCTGATTTAACAGGCCAATATGATAGGAATGACGATGAGCAAAGA
>DFSK01000038.1:9086-11567 GCA_002378605.1 Alphaproteobacteria bacterium UBA3439 | reverse complement strand
GCCGATGGCAAAATTGCGGCTGGCGCAGAATTGGCGGTAACAGCACGTGTTGAGATTGCTGATCTGCAATTCACACATGACGTTACGGCAAATTTGGTGGCACCTGAATAAATGGCCGCATTGACCCAAGACCTGATTCTGGCGGCGCTTGCTGATGTTCAGGACCCGTCGCAGGGGCGTGATATTGTTGCGCTTGGCATGGTAACCGGATTGCAAATCAAGGACAGCAATATCAGCTTTGCCCTTCAGGTGCCTGCGCATCGCGGGCCAGCAATGGAACCGGTGCGCCGTGCCGCGGAAAAGGCAGCGCTGGAAATCGAAGGTGTGACCAGCGCAACGGTGATGGTTACAGCGCATGCTGGCGATCAGGCGGGCATGAGCGTCCTGTCTGAAGATGATGGGCCAGTGACCGAAAAAATCCTTGAAAGCAAGGTGCGCCGCTTTGTTGCGGTGGCATCGGGCAAGGGCGGTGTCGGCAAATCGACAACAGCGGTAAATCTGGCCATTGCCTTGCGCCTAGAGGGGTTGCGGGTCGGTTTGCTTGATGCCGATGTCTATGGCCCGTCACAGCCGCGTATGCTTGGTGTAAGTGGTCGTCCGGCTTCGGCTGGTGGTGACATGGTAAAGCCGCTGGAAAGCTATGGCGTGCATTTGATGTCGATGGGTCTGTTGGTGCCTGATGACACCGCGATGATCTGGCGTGGGCCGATGGTGCAGTCCGCGCTAACGCAAATGCTGGATTCGGTTGCATGGGGCGTGCTTGATGTGATCATTATTGATTTGCCGCCCGGAACTGGCGATATTCAGATATCATTGGCGCAACAGGTTAATCTGGCGGGCGCGGTGATTGTGTCAACGCCGCAGGATATTGCGCTTCTTGATGTTGTCAAAGCATTGACCATGTTCGAAAAGGCAAATGTGCCGGTTCTGGGAATGGTGCAGAATATGTCGCATTGGAGCTGTCCAGATTGTGGTCGTAAAGACCATATTTTCGGTGATGGTGGCGCAGCGCGTGAGGCGAAAAAACGTGGTATTGAACTGCTTGGGGAAATTCCCCTGTCAATGGCGGTGCGGGTTGGATCAGACTCAGGAACACCGATTGTTGTCGCCGAGCCGCGATCTGAACAGGCAAAGACCTATCGCACCATTGCCAAACGTTTGATGGAGGTCGCCGACCTTCGCAATGAGGAAAGCGCATGACATTATATTACGAAGATGATCCAGCAGATCAGACAACTGTGCCGCAATTGCCGCCTTTGCTTCGGGCCGTTGAAGTGCCGGCTGGTCAGGATGTGCTGGCCAAGGCTGTTGCGGTTGCCGCAACTACCGAAGTTGGCACTGTTTTCTACGCTGAAAGGGCCGATCGGATGCAGATTGCCGTTCGGCTGGAGCCGGACGTGCCGGTTCGTCAAGCGGGCCAGATGCTGTTTGCGATGATGATCGGGCTTGGTGACTCAATCGGCGCGCTGGCGCCACCCGAAATTGCTGTCACCTATCAATTGCCGGGCTATTTGATGTTAAATCGTGGACGTGCCGGATTGGTGCGTCTGGTGATTGATCCGGCAGCCGGCGCTGATGATGTGCCTGACTGGATGATTGTCAGCGCTGACGTGCGTTTGATAGCCGAAGAACAGGATCAGGCCGAATGGTTGAAAACGGCTGGGCCGGAACAAACATCGATGGCCGAAGAAGGGGGCGGGTTTATTTCGCGCACCCGCTTGGTTGAATCAAGCTGCCGACATTTTCTGGCTTGGGTAAACCGCTGGCAAGATGACGGGTTCCGCCCGCTTTATGACAGCTGGATACAGCGGCTAGAACCAGCAGCGCCAATTGATTTTGCTGGTGGCGAACAGGCTGAATGGCTTGGTCTTGATGAGCATGGTGGCGCGTTGGTTAAGCTTGATGGAAAACCATCATCGGTCATGCCGCATGAACTCGAAGCGGTTTGTGGTATACCGGTTCTGCCATAAGGCACTGGTTTGTTGTAGATAGGAAATTGGTAAACCAGCTATGAAACTCGCAAAAACCATCCGGTTTGATCCGTCTGATCTGAATGTATTTCCGCTAGCAGCCGATGAAGGCGAGTGGGCGCTTGTTGGAACCTTCTGCTTTGCCGGTATTGGCGAGGCCGACATTAAAGGCAAAATAAAACAAGCGTTTAGCAATGGATTTCTGGGGCTGGACTCAATGGGTTTTTCAACCTTGGTTAGCATTGTCACGGTAAAGCCGGATGATCTTGGCAAGATTGAGAACCGGCTTTGTTCGATTTTTATGAATGAGTTCGGCGCCCCTGATGAAGCAACAGCGATGGCAGCGGCGACTGAAGAAATCAAATTTATGGCAGATTTATGCGCCGAACATAAAACGGGCACTTTGCTTGCGGTTCAGCGCAGCCTTGGCGATGATGGCATTCGCGAATCCTTTCCGCAGCCTTGCCAAGCCTGAATCCTGCGCTGAACAGAAAATCTGGACAATGGTCGA
>DFSK01000038.1:0-8961 GCA_002378605.1 Alphaproteobacteria bacterium UBA3439 | reverse complement strand
GCCTATTTCATGCGTGAAGAAGTGGCCCCTGAAGAGGGGTCTTGTGATGCTGAAATTGCGCTTCATAAAAAATTGGTTGATGATCCGTTTGCGGCGGTAGTGCCAACGGATCTATTTGAAATTGCTGATAAAGATGTTGTGCATAATTATCAGGCGGTTTTGCGGTTCCGTAATTTTCTGGCTGATTATCCGACTTTGGAATCGGCTTATATGGCGATGGCACGAAATGCCCAGCCAAATATCCCGCCGCTGTTTTTTGAACAGCTAGCGCAGATTATTCTTCGCAATATCCTTGATGGTGAAACCGATCCCTTGCAATTGCGGGCCGCCGAAATTCTATTCCGCAATCAGGTGGTTACGCTTGATGATGGGCGCATTATGGTTGCTGATCATGCAACCGTTCAGCTGCAATCAGGCATGCAAAAAGCGCTTGAGCCGACGACGGCAAATGATGAGGTGCAAATCGACATTCTCGCCACTGAAACGGCGGAAGAATATTGGGCGCGATCCGACCTGTTTAACACGTCGATTGATATCGCCTATACCCAGCCAGCGCTTGATGGTTTGGCGCGGATAATGGAAAAATGGATTGCACATTTTCTGCCGCTTTCGGTGCGCGTTTCTCCGATGGTTAAAATTGAAGATGAGGCCTGGTCATGGCATATCGGTCTTGATGCCGAAGCCACCAAAATTCTGAATGATCTGTACCGTGGTGACGAGGTTGATGAGCCTCGATTGCGGCGCATCCTTTGCCTTTTCAAATTGGAAAGCGATAATGGGTTTGTTGCTGAAATGGCGGGTAAACCGGTTTATCTTGGGCTGGCGATGGATGAGGCAGGAATCGTAAGAATGAAACCACAGAATTTACTTGTAAATCTTCCTGTTACTGATCCATCTTAATATAATAATTTAATATATTTAAGGCTGATATGCGGCAGATTTCGGGAGCAACCTGCCGCAGAATCAAAGGTCTGATTAATTGAGGTAATCGTCGGTTGTGCGGGGTTTTGGCCGCTCGCGCATTTCCATCATTTTATCTTTTTGTTCGAACATGGCTTCGACGCGACAATCCTCACACATTTTCAACATGTCGGTTTTGGCGCTTTCTTGGAACATGCTGTGATCGGCAAGCTTGCTAATCACCCGCTCAATTGATTTTGAACTGCCAAATGGCTTGCCGCAGGATGTGCATTCAAATGGTGTGTCTTCGATAACCAGCTCGGTTGCCATCGCGCTGTCGGCAAGATTGAATTGGGGCACAAGTGAGATCACTTTTTCAGGGCAGGTTGCAACGCAGATACCGCATTGCAGACAGGCGTCTTCGCGGAACAGCAATTGCGGTGCATCCGGGTTGTCCTGTAACGCACCAGCTGGGCAGGCGCTGACACAAGACAGGCATATCGTACAATTGTCAGTATCGATCTCAACACGGCCATAAGGCGCGCCGGCAGGCAAATCAATCACTGTTCCAGCCGTGCCATTCGCATTGGCAAGACCGCGCATGGCAAGCCGTGTCATCGACCGCGGCGCACCGATTGGGCTGAATGGCGCTGGTTTTGCGCTGCTTTTGCACGGGCTGTTATAAAAGGTTTCGGCGACCGCGTCAGGATCGGCAGCATCAACAAGGATAATACGGTTTTCGGCATCGGCCTTTACGCCGACAAGCATTGATCTTGCCAATGTCACCTGATCGACAAGCGGGGCATTTTCAACATCTTTGGCCGGATTAAGCAGCACAAAGACCTGCTGATAGCCAAGCGCAATCGCAGCCACCATTATATCATGTCCGGCGCGTCCCATTGCATGCATCGATACAGGCAGCAGGCTGGCTGGCAAACCGCGGCCAAATCGGGCGATGGTTTCAATCATTTCGGCGCCATAGGAATCGTCATGCAGCAACAAGCTAGGGGCTTTTCCGCCAGCTGTCTGATAATATTCATGAAGGTTGGCAATGCTATTTAACAGCCGGTCTGCGGGCGGATAGGCGGTTTGTGCTGCACCTGATGGGCAGACAGCGCCACAAAGGCCACAGCCGCCACAAATTGCCGGATCAATTGCAACATGATCGCCAAGGCTTTGGATGGCGCCGGCCGGACAGACATCAAGGCAGCGCGAACAACCATTAATTTTATTGCGCGAATGGGCGCAAAGATTTTCATCAAAATTCACATAGATTGGCTTTTCAAAGCCGCCAATCATTTGGGCGGCTTCGCGTTCGATGGCGGCAATCGCATTGATATCATCACCAGCGGCACGGAAATATCCGTCGCGTTTTTCCCAGCCGGTGAAAAGTGGCGTGTCACCGGTGAGATCAATCAGAATGTCGCAGCCTGTTTCAACATCATTTGCCCGGTTTTCAAATTGAAGCGTGTCACGGCTTGACGGTAACGCTGCGCCAAATTGGTCGATCACCAGATCAAAATGTGTGAAATGGCCTTTGGCGCTTTTGATTTTACCCGTTGTGAGGATGCCGCATTCCTTTGTCGGAAACAGATCGTCAGTCGGATTGGCAATCATAATGGTGACGCCCAATTGACCATTCAATTTTTGGCCAAGCGCAATGGCGGCATCGGCGCCGCCGTTTGGACGGCCCATGTCGGCATAAATCAAACAGCGCCCGTCAGAATTCAGCGCAAGGCTTCGAGATGGTGTCTGGATATCGCTTGCCTGTTTGATCAAGGCGGCGATCTTGGCTGTGCTGCCAGCTGACTCATCTGACCAGCCAGCGCGCTCACGGATATTGATGGTCGCAGGCAAGGGGCATTCAATTTCTTCGGCAATGGCGTCAAAAACTGAGGTTTCTTGTGTGCAGGCAATCAGCAATGATCGATTTGCATCACGCGCATCGCGCATAGCTGCGGCCAGATCGCCTGTTTCTGTCCGGCAAAGCGAGGTTGCGACCTTGCAGCCACCCTCGGCACCACAGGCTTTGGCCAGTTTGGTGCCGTCAAGCGCCATCGTGCCGTCGCAATTACAAATCATGACCTTTGCGTCTGATAAATTCATTGATTAAAACCTTTTGTTCGCTTTGTGGTCAGGGTTGTTTGGGTACAAGTTATTCCGCTAAACTAGCTAACATCGCGCCAAAGACAAGTAAGTTTCGCAATATACCTTGCAAAACATAGACATTCTGATGGATAGTCGGGGTCTATGATAGGAGTTTCTTTACCGTGACGAATGTAATTTCGCCAGACAGTCGGCATGTTCTTTATGCGGTTCGATTGATTATCGAACGCCAGCCGATTGATAATCAATGGCAATCGCACCGCTGGGTGATCCATGATTTGGTGCCGCTTGAGCTTAGCGCCGGTGGTGGATTGCCGCCAAGCAATGATGTTCAGTTTCAGCGTTTGCGTCAGCCATCGGGTGATGATGCTGGTGACGCGCTGTTCACAGCCGAAGCATCGCTTGATTTGCATCGTGCTGAAGCCGAGGCCTATGCGGAAAATCTGGCATCGTCTGAACCGGCGATCTATGCCGTTTTGCGGCATAATGAAGATGAAGATTACTCGGGCGATGATGATATTGATATTCATCTCGCTGAAATCAGCCTATCGCCCTATAATATCCAAGATTACGAGGATTGTGGCGAAGATCAGGTTGAAAAATTGCCGTTGCAAGGTCCGATTGCCGATTTTGTAAAAGAGTTTGTTGAAATCCATTTCAAGCCGGAACCATTCATAAAGCGCAAACGTGATAAGGCGCGCGTTGATCGTGACCAGCTTGGTGGAGCAGATCCACGCTTGCGCCGCAATGGCGATATGTTTCAAGTGCCGACTGATCGTAAGAACCGTGATGAGTATCACTAGATCTATGCTAAGGTGCGATCGCAAAAGCGGTTATATTTTCAATAGATCAAAATATGGGGTCAAGTGAATGGCGCGTCGCATGAAATATGATGTTGAGGCCAAGGAAGAAGCCAAAGACGGCGAGGGTGGTTTTTTGTCGCGCTGGTCAGCGCGCAAAAGCCAAATCGCCAAAGGCGAAGATGTGCCAGATGAGGTGCCGGCGCCTGAGATCGCCGATGATGCTGCCGTTGAAGATGATGAAGACGCCGCATTAACCGATGCTGAGCTTCTTGAAAAATATGATCTTCCTGATCCTGCGACGGTTACTGAAGAAAGCGGGCTTGAACGGTTTTTGAACGGTGAGGGTCTGCCCGGACGAGTGCGGCAAATGGCATTGCGGCGTCTATGGCGATTAAATCCTCTATTCGGCGTCATTGATGACATGGTTGAATATGGCGAGGATTATACCGACGCCGCCACCGTCATTGAAGGTATGAAAACCGCTTACACCGTCGGCAAGGGCTATGCAAAAGAGGTTGTTGAGCCAGAAGAAGCAGAAGCCCAAGAGGGTGATGCTGAGGCCCAAGAGGGTGACGCTGAGGCCCAGGAGGGTGACGCTGAGGCCCAAGAGGGTGATGCTGAAGCCCAAGAGGGTGAACAAGACGGCCAGCAGGATGAAAATGAGGTTGCCGTTGAGTCGGCCGATCAGCCAGATCAGGCAAATGCGAGCGAAATAGCCAAACCCGGTGACGCCGATGCCGCCTTGGCGCAAAATAGTGATTCTGAAACCGCCCTGATGCAGGATGATTTGCCCAAAATACTGGGTGAAAGTCAGATGGTTCTGAGTGGATTAACTGAGAATCGGGCCGAATTTGCCGGTGCCATGCCGACATCATTAGAAAAAGGCACTGCCGATATGAAGGCGTTGCAAGCGCCCGTTGGCGGCAATGTCCAAGCGCAAGGCGCCACCAACAGAGACGAAAAAACTGAGTTAAATCAGGTTCCTGCTTGGCGTCCGGCAAGGATGGATTTTCGGAAAAAATAGATTTACCAAAACCCTTGCCTAGGTTTGGTTTGAGCCCGTTTGAAGATTATTTCCAAAATAGGAAAAAAATCTTTCCAAATGGGCACTCCCGGATTGCGAGCATGGATTTGGTGTGCTAGCTTTCTTGTATACACGATTGGGAATTTTGAATGACAAACGCAGACGCAGCTCCGATTGAAATCGCCGAAGAAGATGGTCTTCGCGCCGATATGTACGACTTTATTGCCTCTTTGCTGCGCACTGAGCCAAGCGATGAATTGATCGCTCAAGTCGCGCTTTTGCAAGGCGATAAATCGCCGATTGGCAGCGCTTGTCTCACTTTGGCGCACCTTGCTAAAACACTTGATAACGGTTTGATCCGCAACGAATATGTTTCGTTATTTATCGGTGTTGGTCGTGGTGAAATCTTGCCATTTGCATCTTATTATTTAACCGGTTTCTTGAATGACAAGCCACTGGCAAATCTGCGTTCGGACATGAATGCCATTGGCATTCGTCGCGCCGAAGGGGTGAAGGAGCCAGAAGATCATATCGCCAGCCTGTTCGATATGATGTCGGGTCTGATTCGCGGTCGTTTCGGGCGACGTTTTTCAATTGCTGAGCAGGCGACGTTTTTCCGTAAACATATTGAACCATGGGCAGATTTGCTGATGCGCGACATCGAGGCCGCAAAAACCGTTGTGTTTTTTGCGCCGGTTGGTGCGATTGGCCGTGCCTTTTTAGAGATTGAAAGCCAAGCTTTCAGTATGGATGGAACAGGGTAGCGTAAGGCTCCTGTTTTATAGAGTCACACATGAGGTGTGGCACATTTTTGGAGGGAAAAATGGAAGATACAATCAAAAAAGATGCAGTTGCAGGTCGTCGTGACTTCCTCAAGGGTTCTGCAGTATCTGTTGCGGCTGTCGGTGTGGTAGCGGTTGCAGGTAAATCAGCATCAGCAGGCGAAGTTGAAGTGGCGTCAGGTTCTGGCTACCGCGAAACGGAACATGTTAAGGCGTTTTACGCTTCAGCACGGTTTTAATTGGCTTTTCTTGTTTTTTTAGGAGGATAACATGCTTAGAAAGAAGACGTCCGGGGTTGCGAGAGGCCCCCTGTCATCATCTTTCATTGGCAAGGCAGCCGAAACGGTTGTTGACCGCCGCGCATTTTTGCGTGGTTCAGGTCTTGCTATTGGAGGTTTAGCGACTGCCGCAGCATTGGTGGGGTCAAATGTGACTCCAGCGCACGCTGTTGGTGCAGGAGCAGCAGTTGAAATTAAAAAGTCAGTTTGTACGCATTGTTCGGTCGGTTGTACCGTCGTTGCTGAAGTGCAAAATGGCGTTTGGACTGGGCAAGAGCCTGGTTGGGATAGCCCAATCAATCTTGGTGCGCATTGTGCAAAAGGTGCTTCTGTGCGGGAAACCGCAAGCGGTGAGCGTCGTCTGAAATACCCAATGAAGCTGACTGGCGGAAAATGGGTACGGATGAGCTGGGATGATGCCATCAATGAGATTGGCGACCAGATGCTAGACATTCGTGAGAAGTCTGGCCCCGATTCAGTTTACTGGCTCGGATCTGCAAAGCACAGCAACGAGCAGGCCTATTTGTTCCGCAAGTTCTATGCTTATTGGGGTACCAACAACGGTGACCATCAGGCCCGTATTTGTCACTCAACCACAGTTGCCGGTGTTGCGAACACTTGGGGCTATGGTGCGATGACCAACTCTTATAATGATATGCACAATTCGAAGGCAATTTTCATTATTGGTGGTAACCCTGCCGAAGCACACCCTGTTTCATTGATGCATGTTCTCAAAGCAAAAGAGCAAAATAACGCACCTGTGATTGTTTGTGATCCACGCTTTACCCGTACAGCAGCCCATGCCGATGAGTATGTTCGCTTCCGTCCAGGTTCAGATGTTGCCCTTATTTGGGGTATCATGTGGCATATTTTTGACAACAAGTGGGAGGATAAAGAATTTATCCGCCAACGGGTTTACGGCATGGAAGATGTTGTTGCCGAAGTCAAAAAATGGGATCCAGCTGAAACTGAGCGTGTAACTGGCGTTCCGGGTGAGCAGCTCAAGCGCGTTGCCAAGATCATGGCAAACAACCGTCCAGGCACCTTTGTATGGTGTATGGGTGGCACGCAGCACACAAATGGTAACAACAACACCCGTGCCTATTGTGCATTGCAGCTTGCACTCGGAAACATGGGTACTGCCGGTGGTGGTGCTAATATTTTCCGTGGTCACTGTAACGTGCAGGGCGCAACAGACTTCTGTGTTCTTTCACACTCACTGCCGGGCTATTATGGTCTGTCAGCTGGCGCGTGGAAGCATTGGGCACGTGTCTGGGACGAGGACATTGATTGGCTGAAAGGTCGCTTTGACTCAATCAAGGGCAAAGACGGTAAGTCAAAGAGCCTGATGAACATGAAAGGCATTCCGGTTTCGCGCTGGATTGACGGTGTTCTTGAGGACAAAGACAATATCGACCAGCCAGACAATCTTCGGGCCATGGTGTTCTGGGGTCATGCTCCAAACTCACAGACCCGTTTGAAAGAAATGAAGACGGCAATGGAAAAGCTCGACTTGATGGTCGTGATTGATCCATATCCGACTGTTTCTGCTGTCTTGTCTGATCGTACCGATGGTGTTTACCTATTGCCAGCAACGACACAGTTCGAAACCTATGGTTCTGTAACTGCTTCAAACCGTTCGCTGCAGTGGCGTGAAAAAATCATCGAGCCATCATTTGACTCGTTGCCTGATCACACCATCATCTACAAGTTTGCCAAAAAGTTTGGTTTTGCTGATCGCATGTTCCGCAAGATCAAAGTCACCAATGACGAGCCATATGTTGAAGATGTGACGCGTGAATTTAATGGTGGCATGTGGACTATTGGTTACACTGGCCAGTCGCCAGAGCGAATCAAAGCGCATATGGCAAATCAGCATGTGTTCGATAGAACAACATTGCAGGCTGTTGGTGGTGAACTTGACGGTGAATATTACGGTCTGCCTTGGCCTTGCTGGGGTACTGCAGAGATGGGCCATCCAGGCACACCTTTGTTGTATGACACATCAAAGCCTGTAGCTGAAGGTGGTCTTTGTTTCCGCGCTCGCTTCGGTGTAGAGCATGAGGGCAACAATCTGTTGGCTGAAGGTTCTTATCCTGTCGGGTCTGAAATCAAGGACGGTTACCCAGAATTTACAATGGGTATGCTGAAGAAGCTTGGCTGGGACGGTGATCTTACCGCAGACGAGCGTTCGGCCATCGAAAAAGTCGCTGGTGACAAGACCAACTGGAAGGTTGACCTTTCAGGCGGTATCCAGCGGGTTGCGATCAAGCATGGTTGTGCACCATTTGGTAACGCGAAAGCACGGGTGAAGGTCTGGACATTCCCAGATCCAATTCCGCTACATCGTGAGCCTTTGTACACATCACGTCGTGATCTCGTTGCCGATTATCCAACCTATTCAGACCGTAAGCTATATCGTCTGCCGACTTTGTATAAGTCGATCCAGGATGTAGACCATACGGCTGCTTATCCGATGATTTTGACCTCTGGTCGTCTTGTCGAATATGAAGGTGGTGGTGACGAAACCCGTTCAAACCCATGGCTTGCAGAATTGCAGCAGGACATGTTTGTCGAGATGAACCCATTCGATGCCAACGGAAAGAATATCCGTAACGGCGATATGGTCTGGGTTAAGACACCTGAAGGTGCGCAGATCAAGGTAATGGCTCAGGTTACTGAGCGTGTTGCTAGGGGTGTTGCCTTCTTACCATTCCACTTTGGTGGTCATCTTGAGGGTAAAGATCTTCGTTCCAAGTATCCTGAGGGTTCCGATCCTTATGTACTTGGTGAATCAGCCAACACAGCGTTCACTTATGGTTATGACTCAGTGACATTGATGCAGGAATCGAAATGTTCGCTCTGCACAATTGAACGCGTATAAGGGAGGTACACATGGCAAGAATGAAATTTCTATGTGATGCAGAACGCTGTATCGAATGTAACGCCTGTGTTACTGCATGTAAGAACGAGCATGAGGTGCCGTGGGGTGTAAATCGTCGTCGGGTGGTTACCATCCAAGACGGTAAGCCTGGCGAACGCTCAATCTCTGTTGCATGTATGCATTG
>DFSK01000063.1:729-2800 GCA_002378605.1 Alphaproteobacteria bacterium UBA3439 | reverse complement strand
GGCGTCGAAACCGAGATTGGCGCATTTTTGCACCCGATCGAAAAAGCCAAATTACAGCGTGAAATTGACGGTATGCTTAGCCGTTCCAGATCGGCGCGCGACGCGGAAATCCAACCCTAACACACGGTTATTGCTTGGCTTCTTGCAATGCCTGCCAAACCCGATGCGGCGTTGCTGGCATTTCAAATGCACGCACCCCAGCCGATGCCATTGCATCAACAACAGCATTCATCGTTGCCGCCAGCGCACCAACCGTTCCCGCCTCGCCAACGCCTTTGGCGCCAAGCGGGTTAATCTTTGTTGGGACAGAAATGGTCGAAACCCTGAAATTCGGGAAATCAGCGGCGATTGGCATCTGATAATCCATAAATGAACCGCTGATCAATTGCCCCATATCATCAAATTTCAAAATTTCACCAAGGGCTTGGCCAATGCCTTGTGCGATACCGCCATGCATCTGGCCTTCGACAAGATCGGCGTTCAGAACTGTTCCCACATCTTCGACGACGACATAATCGGCAAAACTGACCTTGCCTGTTGCCGGATCAATTTCGACCTCACAAATATGACACCCATTCGGATAGGTGACATCAGGGGGTAAAAACTCGCCAAGGACCGACATGCCACCCGCCGCATTACTATGCGCGGCAATATCAGTCCAGCTCATTGGCTTTTGCGCGCCATCTGTTGGGTTGCTGAACAGGCCTGCATCAAAAGCAACATGATCAGCCTCACATCCCAAAACCCCTGCGGCAATGGACTTTGCAGCCGCCACAAATTCATTCAACGCAACATGAACTGCCGCCCCGCCAATTACGGTTGCAGCCGATCCACCGCTGCCCCGTCCAGATGGTAAAAGATCGGTATCGCCTTGCTCATAGATGATATCGTCCATATCAACACCAAGACGGCTTGACGCCATTCGCGACAGGGCGGTTTCATGCCCCTGCCCAACCGACATTAATCCGGGCGTGATCACAATGTGACCATCTGGGCGCACGGTGATCCGCGCAATGTCTTTTCGCACCTGTTTTAACGGCCCGCCAGCCACCTCGATCGGATTGGCAATGCCGATACCGCGAAGCAAACCGCGCGATTCAGACTCTTTTCGCCGTGCTGAAAACCCTGCGTAATCGGCATTTTTCGCCGCCGCCGCAACAATTCTTGGAAAATCACCACAATCATATAGAAACGTAAGCGCTGTCTGGTATGGCATCGCATCAGGTGACACCAGATTTTTCTGACGTAGCGCCAACGCGTCACGGCCAGTTTCGCGTGCCGCTTGATCAATCAGCCGTTCAATGACATAGGTTGCTTCAGGCCGACCAAATCCCCGATAGGGTGATGTTTGCATTGTATTGGTGAAGAAAAACGACATTTGGGTTGCAATGGCGGGGGTTTTATATTGTCCAGCAACGCCGCCCATATTATTGAGCAAACCCTTGGTACGGCGTGACAGATAGGCACCTGCATCAATTCGGGCATCGACCCAAAGTGCAGTGAAATTGCCATCTTTATCAAGGCCAAGCGAGGCTGTGCCGCTTACGGCGCGGGCATGTTCGTCACTTAGAAAGGATTCACCTCGATCAGCGGCCCAAAAAACTGGCTTTTGCAATCGACGTGCAGCCCAAACAACAAGAGCATCTTCGCGGTACAGCGCGCCCTTCATGCCAAATGATCCGCCAACATCGGGCGAAATGACCCGCACTTCGTCAGTGCTGATGCCAAATAGCTGGGCAAGCTCACCATGAAGTTGATAGGGGCTTTGCGCACTTGTCGTCACGCAGGATTTCCCATTTTCGTCAATAAAGCCGATTGATGTTCGCATTTCCATTGTGCAGGCGGTGATTTTCGAAATATCAAACTCGAAATGGCTGACATGCGCTGATTTTGCGAGGATTGCATCAACGTCATCGCGGTTTCCCTGCCGGTGCAATGACGCGATATTATCTGTAGTACCGGGCCATACCAACGGCCCATCAAGCATATTTTCAACGGACAGCGCAACACTATCGGCCGCCTCAATTTGCAAATCAATCAATTCAGCCGCATCGGCCGCCGCCTGACGTGA
>DFSK01000063.1:0-344 GCA_002378605.1 Alphaproteobacteria bacterium UBA3439 | reverse complement strand
CCTGTCCATATCATATTCGCAACACCATCAGCCGCCGCATCAGCTGCGGTCAAAACCGCCACAACGCCCCCCGCAGCCCGGGCCGCACTGCAATCAAGGCCGGTGACCATTCCAGCGGCAACAGGGCTTCGGAAAAACACGGCATGAAGTGCATTTTTGGGAACAATATCTGCGGTAAACTGGCCGTGGCCAGACACAAAACGGATATCTTCAACACGCCCTTTGAAGGCGGGGCTGATCTGATCATTCATAAAAAAACTCGTAAATAACAAAAACAGGGTAAAACGGAAAAATCCGTAAATGCTTAACCTTCATAGTGACAGCTAAATCATAAATTTGGCAAC
>DFSK01000066.1 GCA_002378605.1 Alphaproteobacteria bacterium UBA3439 | reverse complement strand
TTCACCCTCGCCGCCAAATTGGATATCGACCGCACCCTTGATCGGATCTTTGATCAAAGACTGGCGTAATTTTTCGATCATATCGGCTGGCAGCAAGCCGGTTTTGACACTTGATTTGATATACATGTAACGCTGGCCATCTTTGCGTTCGATATCACCGCCTTTGACGCGTGGTTCAAGGCTGGCAAAAACCGAAAGCGGCACATAAGACCCATCAATTGTTGGCACGCGTAATTCTTTAAGCCGGTCAAGATTGCGCTGATCGCCCATAAAGCGCATGACGACATCCAGCTCATCTTCTGAATCATCTGGCCGGTAATCTGAAATGCGCATACCCCGGGTTAGCATTTTAATCATCATGCCAAGGCCGGAAATTGAAACACCATGACGGCTGGCAGCGTCCCGGTCGGTGACAAGCGACCATTCGGTTCCGGGCAAGGGGCGACTGTCCGTCACATCAACGAAACCGCCAATTTCATTCATTCTGGCAATCATATCGCTTGTCGCCGCGCCAATGTCATCAAGTGATATGCCGACAATATCAATACGGATTGGCTGGGATGAGCCCGGGCCTTGCTGCTGTTTTTGGATATTATAATCCGCACCAGCAAGCGCGGTAACACGCGCTCGCATCTCGTCAATCAACACATCGGCCTTATCGCGTTCCTGCCAATCGGCGAAAACGGTTCGGATTGTGCCAACCGAATCACGCGGTGCTTGATTACCAGCCCCACCCGAGCGGAAAGATTTACCATAGAAATCACGGATTCCCGGCTGCGTCAAAATGCTGTCTTCGGCGGTTTTGACCAGCTTGTCGCGCTCTTTGGCTGACAGATCGCCGCGCGCCAGCACTTGCACCTGTGCTTGATCCGGCTCGATATCAGGAAAGAAAGACACGCCAAGACCAGCCGAGGCATAGCCATAAAAAGACACAACCATAAACCCAACAACACTGATCATCACTATGGCCGGCCGGTGGATGGCAAATTTTAAAGTCGCCCGATAAAATCGCGGTGCCGTTGCTGAAATCGCGGTTGAGTCAATGCGCTTTTTGCCAATGAAACCACCAAGCACCGGAATGAAAATCAGCGCCATCAGCAATGATGCGATCAGCACTGCAATCACCGTCATTGGCAGATATTGCATAAATTGCCCAACAATGCCCGGCCAGAATAATAGCGGCATAAACACCATCAAAGTGGTGATCGTTGACGAAATAATCGGCCATGCCATGCGCTGGGCACCAATCTTATAGGCCTCGCGCCGGTTTTTCCCCATGGCGATTTGTCGGTCGGCATATTCGGTGGTGACAATCACCCCATCAACAAGCATCCCCGCCACAAGGATCAACGAGAATAAAACGACGATATTCATCGTGATGCCAAGCGCATTTAGCGCCGTGATGCCAACAAAGAAAGAGCCGGGAATGGCGAGGCCAACAAGGGTTGCATTGCGAAGCCCCAAAGTGGCAAGCACAACAACCATCACGATGATGACCGCAGCACCAACATTATTACCAAGGTCGCGAAGCAGATTGCGAACCTGTTTTGAATCATCAAACAAATAGCTGACTTTGACGTCGGGGCCGATCTGCGGGGCAGCGGCATCAATGATCGCGCGTGCCGCTTCAACCACTTCAATGACGTTTGATCCCACCCGTTTGCGCACATCAAGAACAATGGCCTTTTCACCATTGACGCGTGACCAGCCTTGCGCTTGCTGGAATGTCCGGCGCACAACAGCCACATCGCCAAACCGGATGCTGTTTCCGTTCTTTGCCTTGATTGGCATATTGATCAGATCATCAACCGATTCCAGGATACCCGGGACTTTGACAACAAGCCGTCCACCGCCATCATCAATTGCACCAGCGGTCACAAGCTGGTTATTATTGCGAACAAGCTGGGTTACCGCTGCCGGATCAAGGCCATAGGCCTCCATCGCCGCCGCATCGACCAGAATTTCCAAAACCTCTTTCCGGTCCCCGCCAATATCGACTTTCAAAATACCGGGTAAGGCTTCGAGCCGGTCTTTGATCCGGCGTGCCGCTTGCACCATTTCGCGTTCAGGAACCGGCCCATAAAGCGCTGCGGTCAAAACCGGAAATAGCGACAGGCTGACTTCAACCACTTTTGGTTCGTCAGCATCCGGCGGCAAATCAGGTTTGGCGTCATCAACCGCCTTGCGCACATCGGCAATGGCTTTGTCAATATCTTCACCAGCAGCAAATTCCAGCGATACCGACCCATAGCCTTCAGCCGAGACTGAGGTCATTTTATCCAGACCTTCAACCGAACGAAGCTGTTTTTCCAGCGGCTTGACCAAAAGCCGTTCAGCATCTTCAGGCGAAATGCCATCATAAGATACCGATACATAAGCGACCGGAATATCAATATCAGGTTTGGCTTCTTTGGGGATATTGAGATAGGAAGAAACACCAACGGCAAACAGCATCACCATAGCCACCAAAACAGCGCCTGCGCGTGAAAATGCCGCCTCAATGATTTGGTTCATAATGCGCTCGTAAGCTTGTAATTTACCGCTGCACCATCCTCGACAAATCCCTGACCAACCGTCAGCAGAATAGCGCCATCTGGCAGACCCGATACAAACACGGTTTCCGCTCCTGCTCGAATCACCTCGACAGCTATTGTTACAGTCTTGCCATCAACGACAATTTTGGCTGTTAAGGTGCCATTTTCAGCAACCGATAAATGCGCTGGCGACATGGCAAAAGCCTGCAAATTGCCAGCATCAATTGTCGCCTCGACGCTCATACCAGCGCGTAATTTGCGATCTTGGTTTGGAAGATCAATCGTAACATCAAATGTCCGCGTTGCCGGATTTGATTTTGACGCAATTTTTGACACGGTTCCGTGACGCGATCCATTGCCGGCAATTTCCACTTTCACCTTGCTGGCAAGCTTGATCCGGCTTACTTCATTTTGCGGAACCGCAACAACGACCGACAACACATCAAGGCCAAGAATCGTTGCGGTGGCGGTGTCGCGGCGCACGCGCTCGCCCTTTTCGACATGCAATGTTTCAAGAAGGCCTGAGACCGGCGCAACAATCACCGTATCGCTTAATTGTTCTTCAAGTTTACGAAGATTAACCTCTGCCGTTGCATAGGCTGCCGCGCGCTCGGCCTGTTCAAGCGGCGCACTGAAATTTTCTTTGGCAAGACGCTCGGTCACTTCGCGGCGGCGTTTGGCAACTTCAAGATTGGCCTTGGCAGCGTTGATCTGTTCGGCAAGCGTGCCTTTATCAAGCCGCACCAAAACATCGCCAGCGGCGACATTATTGCCCTCAACCGCATCAAGCGAAATGATCTGTCCATCAGCTTTTGCCGAGACGGTCATTTCAAATTTGGCCTTGCTGACACCGCTTGCCCGAATAATGCGGGTGATTGGCTGATTCTTGACCTCAACAGCCGACACCAGTAATCCAGTTTCCGGCGTTACTGCTGATGCTGTGGTCTCAGATTTTGCGGTGGCAGATGCTGATTCTTGCGATGCGGCACCATCAGCCTTGCCAAACAAATCATCCGACAGCATCCAGCCGGCAACCGCCAAGGCGACCGCGCCTGCCAACAGGTAAGAAGATTTCGATTTCATTGTTAAAGCCTTGCTGTTTCCGCGGCGCCCGCGAAAGTTAATCAATGAGATTTATATAGGCGTATTTTACCTTTATCGCAAGGCAACCCGCCTGAACCAAACCATCATCCAATGGCTATTGTTGAACAGCACTAAACAAGTTTTACCATCAATCTTCGTCTTATCAGCCTGCTTCTGCCGCTAGGATTAGCTGGGCGGCCTTATGCGCAAGCATGATCGTTGGCGCGTTCAAATTGGCTGAGGTTATATTGGGAAACACCGAAGCATCAGCAATGCGCAGCCGGTCGATACCATGAACCCGCAGTGACGGATCAACAACAGCATGCGCCGCATCTGGCCCCATCCGGCAAGTGCCACAGGGATGAAAAACAGTGCCGCTTCGTGCCCGAAAATCATCAATGATGGCCTCGTCTGACATGGCTGATAGCGGTGTTTCACAAGGCGCTGCCAACAACCCTTTTATTGTGGCGCTATCCTGCATCTGGCCAATCAATCGCGCCATCACCACCGCATCATCGAGATCACGCTGATCCGAAAGGTAATTGCCATCAATGCGCGGCGGCTGGCGCCAATCAGGGGCAGTAATTTCAATCCGGCCAGTGCTATAGGGACGACAGGAGTTAAAGCTGAAAATAAAGCCTGATTCACGATCGGGCAAAAGCGGCCGACGCCCGCCTTCCGGGGCGGGGCGGTAGGTAATCGGATTGATATATATCTGCATATCCGGTTTTGGCGCATCGGCGCGCGCGCGAAGCAATCCACCAAGCTGGTTAACGCCAAGCGATAGCGGGCCTTTTTTCTGCAAAAGATACTGCAATCCAGCAAGGCCGACCCGCGGCCAACTGCCAAGAATGGCGTTTAAGGTTGGCTGATTTGCCTTTTGGTAATAATTGATGCCAAGGTGATCCGACAGATGCAGCCCGACATTTGGTTGATCAAGAACAACATCAATGCCACAGCGTTGACTGATCGCACCCGGGCCAATGCCGGATAATTGCAGAATTTGCGGCGAATTAACCGCGCCAGCCGACAAGATGATTTCACATGACGCCGCCAAACGGATGGTCTTGCCCTTTTGCATCACATGAACGGCAACCGCCCGCCCCTCAGCGGTTTCGATGCGTGTTGCCATCGACTCGGTCATAATTGTTAAATTCGGACGTGCGCGAGCTGATGTTAAAAAGGCTTTTGAAGATGAACAGCGCTGGCCTTTGCGGGTGGTGATAAAATAGGGATAGATGCCCTCACCATCCAATTTGCAGGCAGTTTCACTATGCAGTCCCATCTCATCTGCCATGGCAAAGAAATGTGATTTTAACGGGTGATATTCATCAGCAACATCACTAACCGTCAATTTGCCCCTTCGCAATGGCTGCGTTTCGGCGCGGATAATATCTTCAAACCCATCATAAACCGGTTTGATGGCATGATAGTCCCAACCCGGATTGCCCGCCGCCGCCCAATCATCATAATCGGCTGGTTGGCCATGATGATAGACAAGCGCATTGATCGAGCTTGACCCGCCAAGAATTTTGCCACGCGGCCAATATAGCTGGCGATTACCAAGGCCGGTTTCAGGAATAGTGTGATACGCCCAATTGATCGTTTCATCATGAAAGGTCATGCCATAACCAATTGGGGTTTTGACCCAAAAGCGGTTATCGGTTGGCCCAGCCTCGATCAGCAACACCTTGAATTTGCCGCTACCGCTCAGGCGGTCGGCAAGAACGCATCCCGCCGATCCGGCACCAATAATGATATAATCGAAATCCGCCATTGGTTGCACCTAATATGCTTGCAGCGGAAATATACTACCCGCCAGTTTTGCCCGATTATTCTGCGTAATCACATTTTGGCGTTAGCAAAAAATATCGACAAAGCATGACCCTAATTCAACAGCGGTTGCAAATAGAAATGCAAAATAGGCGCACGGCAAATCAGGTCAGCTAGACGCCGCCATGTGCCTTTGACCATTCACGCGGATTATTGAGAAAATCTTCGACTGCGGCCAATGTTTTCGGATCAAATCTTTTTGAATCCTTGCATTCGGCAAGAACATCCCACCATGTCGCCAGATAGTGAAGGCTGATTCCATCCTCGGCAAGGCGGGCTGGTGTATCTTTGAAAATATCGTAATAGAAAATCACGAATGTATGCGCGACCTCGGCGCCTGCGGTGCGCATAGCCTCGACAAAATTCAGCTTGCTGCCGCCATCGGTTGTTAGATCTTCGACAAGCAAGATACGCTGGCCTTCGGAAATATCGCCTTCAATCCGCGCATCACGGCCAAAGCCCTTTGGCTTTTTGCGGACATATTGCATCGGAAGATGGGTTCGCTCGGCAAGCCATGCCGCAAATGGAATACCGGCTGTCTCGCCACCTGCCAAAGCATCAAGTGATTCATAGCCAATATCATTTAAAATCACCGTTGCGCCATAATCCATCATGGCCGACCGCATCCGTGGAAAAGAAATGATCTTTCGGCAATCGATATAGACCGGGCTCATCATGCCAGAGGTCAGTTTGAACGGCTCATCCGCGCGAAACAGAACCGCGTCAATTTCAAGAAGCATCCGCGCCACCGACCGGGCCATCGCAGCCTTATCATAAACATGCTTGAAACTGTCACCTGCCATCTTCTTGTCCTCGGTCTGTCTTTCAAAAAAATAGATCAACCAGCTGCAGATCTTGGGTAAGACATGCAGCCGGTTCGTTGGATAGGGATCATATCGGCTAATTTGTGGCTTGTCATTATGGCAGTTGACGCGGCGCACCAATACGCCATACGCCGTCAACCGCTATGATTAGGCAAAGCCTTTAAGCGCGCGCGGCCCGCTTGCGCTCATGCGGGCAAAGATACATCTTGCGAAGCCGCAGATTTAGCGGTGTTACCTCAAGCAATTCATCTTCATTGATATAGGCCATCATCTGTTCAAGTGACATACGGCGCGGCGGTACAAGCTTGACCGCCTCATCCGTCCCAGACGCCCGGACGTTGGTCAGCTGCTTGCCCTTAAGCACATTGATTTCAAGATCATTGTCGCGGCTATGTTCGCCAACGATCATGCCCTGATAAACCGGTGTCTGCGGTGCCACGAACATTTGACCGCGATCCTGCAGATTGAACAAAGCATAGGCAACAGCAACACCCGAGTCGGTTGAAATCAATGCACCATTGCGGCGGCCTTCAATCGGGCCTTTATGCGGTGCATAGGAATCAAAGATACGGTTCAGCACGCCGGTGCCGCGTGTTTGGGTCAAAAACCGGCTTTGATAACCAATCAGACCACGCGACGGTGCGCGGAACACCAAACGGGTTTTGCCTGCACCCGCCGAGCGCATATCAAGCATCTCGCCCTTACGGCGGTTCAAACTGTCAACAACGGTGCTGGCAAATTCCTCATCAACGTCAATCGTCACTTCTTCCATTGGCTCTAGCCGATTGCCGGAATCATCATTCTGGTACAGAACCCGTGGGCGCGATACGGTTAATTCAAAGCCTTCGCGGCGCATGGTTTCGATCAACACACCCAGCTGCAATTCGCCGCGGCCGCCAATCTCAAACGAATCCTTGCTGCCGCTTTCGGCAAAGGTGATCGCCACATTGGTTTCCGCTTCGGCCAAAAGCCGTTCACGAATGACGGTTGAAGTCACTTTTTTGCCTTCACGCCCGGCCAATGGCGAATCATTCACTGTAATCGTGACCGACATTGTTGGCGGATCAATTGGTGTTGACAGCAATGGCACAGTTACTTCAGGCGAACAGATCGTGTCCGAAACCGATGTTTTGGCCAAACCCGCGATACAAACAATATCGCCAGCCTGAACTTTATCGACAGGGATACGCGAGGTGCCTTCAAATTTGAGCAATTTGGTTAAACGGCCTGTTTCGACAATTTTCCCATCAAGATTCATGCCGCGAACACTGTCATTAACCGATGCACTGCCCTGCACGACACGCCCAACAAGGCAACGGCCAAGATAGGGGTCGGAATCAAGCAAAGTTGCCAGCATCGCAAACGGTGCATCGTGATCGACTTGTGGCGGCTGAACATGATCAAGAATAACATCAAGAAGCGGATGCAAATTATCACGCGGATCATCCAGTTCACGAACACACCAACCACTACGGCCCGATGCATAGAGAATCGGGAAATCAAGCTGGTCTTCGGTTGCGTCAAGCGCAACAAACAGATCAAACACTTCATTGACCACCTCTTCAGGGCGGCCATCGCTGCGGTCAATCTTATTGATGATGACAATCGGCCGTAGCCCTTGCGCCAGGGCTTTGCCAAGGACAAATTTTGTCTGCGGCATTGGCCCTTCGGCGGCGTCGGTCAGCAAAATCACCCCGTCAGCCATGCCAAGAACGCGCTCGACCTCGCCACCAAAATCAGCGTGACCAGGCGTATCAATGATATTGATACGCACATCTTTCCACGTCACCGATGTTGGTTTGGCAAGAATGGTGATGCCGCGTTCTTTTTCAAGATCGCCTGAATCCATCAGCCGTTCATCGACCTGCTGGTTTTCGCGGAACATGCCGCTTTGTTTCATGATCGAGTCAATTAGCGTTGTTTTGCCATGATCAACATGGGCAATGATGGCTATATTGCGTAGCTCTTGGGTCATATAATGTCTCTTGGGTTGGCGATTTCTATCCGCGCCGCATTCCTATAGCCAATGCGCCGGAATGGAAAGCATTATTTTACGAGGCGGATTTATCATCGCTTGGCTCAAGGGGTGTAAATAGCCAGCCAGCCAGCAAACAAGCAGGCCAGACAGCCAGCATTTGCGCCAGAATAAAAAAGGGCATATCGCCCATATGGATGCCAGAAAAACTATCGGTCAATGACCGTGCAATCGTCACTGCAGGGTTGGCAAAGCTTGTTGAGGCGGTAAACCAATAGGCGGCGGTGATGTAAAGTCCAACCATCCATGCCACGGCATCCGGCCGATGCCTGATGCCACCAAAAATCACCATCAACAGGCCGAAAGTGGCAACCCATTCAGATCCATATTGATGAATCCCACTGCGAAGATGCGTTGCATCCTGCAGTAATGGCGCGGCAAACATCCAATGCGCCAGCAAAGTGCCGCAAATGCCACCCGCAATCTGACAGATGATGTAAAAGACTGCCAGCCTACCAGACAATGCCCCTTTGAGGGCAAAGGCCGCGCTGACCGCCGGATTGAAATGCGCGCCTGATACCGGCCCAAGCATGGTGATTAGCACCACAAGAATGGCACCCGTTGCAATGGTATTGCCAAGCAATGCCAGCGCGACATTATTATTTGCCAATGTTTCGGCCATGATGCCCGAACCAACCACCGTCGCCACCAAGACCAATGTTCCGAACCATTCGGCAAATAGGCGTTTTGATAGATCATCTCGGGTCATGATTGTCCTGCCTCGCTTTGGCCGATTGACCGCGCCAGATCACCAATCGTTTCGGCCGTGGGGTGGCCAGCGATCAAAGCACGAATTCTGCTGCTCATTTCTTCATAGGTGGTTTGAAAACCCGCAATAATCCTGTCATGACTGCCGTCAATGGCGGCAGGGTCGGCAACGCCCCAATGCGCCACCTGCGGATGGCCCGGCCAGACAGGACAGGTTTCGCCAGCCGCATTATCGCAAACCGTCACAATCAGATCCATCTTTGGCGCATCATCACCGGCAAAAACATCCCATCGTTTTGATGCGGCAAAATCAGCGTCAATATCATGGTCTTGAAGCACAATAAGCGCATAGGGATTTGGTGTGCCGGTCGGTTGTGAACCAGCCGAATAGGCACGAAATTGATCCTGACCCAATTTGCGTAAAACACCTTCGGCAATCAGTGACCGCGCCGAATTCCCCGTGCATAGAAATAGAACATGTAACGGCATGGATGACATTGTTTCCTCTTATGGGCATGATAGGTCTTGCCGCGAACAGCAACGATGCATAGCGTGTGAATATGACAAAAATGTTAAGAAAAGCCAATCTGCCAGAAAAAATATGTGCGAGCTGCGGCAGACCGTTTCAATGGCGCAAAAAATGGGCGCGTGACTGGGAACAGGTGCGCTATTGCTCGAAACGCTGTCAAGGCGTTGGCGCTATGCCGTCATCACGATTGCCGCAGGCCTGACGATATGGCTTTGCGGATCTCTGCCTCAAGCGCATTGCGAAACCGAGACCTGTCTTTGGCCGAAAAAGCCGCATTGGCACCTTTGCGGCCAGATTGCACCAAAAATGGATCAGCCGCCCGAATATCAGCCATCAAATCGCGGGTTGCCAGCTGGCCACCAATATTATCACTGGTGAATATATCGCCATTATGCCGGATTGCCGCCGCGCCATTACCAAGCACCTTGGCCGCAAGCGGAATGTCACCAGTGATCACGATATCGCCTTCATGCGCTTGATCGGCAATATGTTTATCAGCCATATCGGCGCCTTCACTGACAATCACCAGCTCGACAAGCGGGTTGGCCGATGGCCGAATGCCACCATTTGAAACCATCACAAGACGAAGCTGGTGGCGACTGGCAATCTCTTCGGCTTCGGCCTTTACTGGACAAGCATCAGCGTCAATATAGATGGTTGGCATGATCATCCGCTCTTCATAATCGTCTAAAGATAGCCTGTTATCTGGCACCAGCCGCTTTTTGGTTACCTGTCCAGTGCGACAACAGTTGCCTCAATCGTGGCCTGCTCAATGACTTCATTCACAAGGCTGTTTTTCAACACCTCGCCAATTGGCACTTCATCAATGAAAATTCCAAAATCATCACGGCCGTAAAGATTGGCCGGAACCCATGCAAACACTGGCCGATGGCCCTTTGGAGCGGTTCGTCCAATTTCATCAGCCAAGGCTTCGGGGTCGTCAAATGCCGTTGTAACCGCAACCGCAACAAAAAATTTCTGTTTGCCTTCGCGCGCCACATCAACCGTAACCGGCATTGTCACCACAACATCACCCGCACCGGTCGCGCTCATATATTGGCCAAGAACGCCATCATATTCATTAATGATCACCGCAAGAGGCACGAAATGAGCTGGCGCGTCGCCATCTGCATGTGATGCGCCGCGTTTTGTTGTCTTTGCCATATCTTTTTAAACCTTGTTATTATGCTGATCAAACCGGCGCTGATCTGGCTGGCCTGCCATCACGCCCGTCAGACCTCTCTTACAATATTCTGATGATCTTGCTAGTGTTTTTTGGTCGCGGCGCCTATCTGGCCTATTGGATGATCAGGCCTTCGTGATCACCCGGCATTTCAAATCACCCAGATTGGAGTGCATAGCCACTGCCGCGGACGGTGCGGATCAGATTTGGCAATGGTGCATCAGCTGCCTGATCAAGCGCCTTGCGAAGCCGGCTTAGATGAACGTCAACGGTGCGTTCCTCAACATAAACACCATGCCCCCAAACGAGATCAAGAAGCTGGGAGCGGCTAAATACCTGACCGGGCCGTTCAATCAAGATCGACAAAAGCTGATATTCCTTAGGCCCAAGCGCCACCCGAACGCCGCCACGAAAGACTTCCATCCGACTTGGGAATAGCTGCAAATCCTCAAATTCCAGAACATCATTCATCAAGGCTGGTCGTGACCGCCGTAAAAGCGCCTTGACCCGCGATACCAGTTCGCGCGGTGAAAAGGGTTTTGACATGTAATCATCAGCACCAGTATCCAGCCCAAGCGTCCGGTCACCTTCTTCACCGCGGGCGCTTAGAATAATGATTGGCAGTAATTTGGTATCGGCGCGTGACCGCAACATCCGGCAAAGCTCGATCCCCGACAAATGCGGCATCATCCAGTCAAGAACCGCCAGATCAGGCTGCCAATCCTCAATCATCGTCATTGCGGCTTGGCCATCATGGGCCTGCGCAACGTCAAAACCGGCCTGTGTCAAATTATAGGACAACAGTTCCAGCTGGTTCGGCTCATCATCGGCAATCAGGATTTTTACCGCCATCACTCTCTATCCCAAAATCAGGTGCCAACGACCTTGCTTGTTTTATCGGCCTTTGGCCGGTCTTCGTCAGGCATCGCGCCTTCGACAAGGAAATGCACCTGTTCGGCTATGCCGGTAGCATAATCACCAATCCGTTCAATATTTTTGGCAATGAACAGAAGATGCGCACCGGTACCAACCATATTCGGGTTGCGCGACATTGAAGCCAAAACCTCTTTATGAAATGCCGTATGCATATGATCCACCTCAATATCACGCCGCCAAACGGCAAGCGCCATTTCAGCATCGCGATTCTGATAGGACAACATTGCATCCCGCACCATTTCTTGTGTCACCTGTCCCATACGGCCAATATTCACACCCGGAATATTTTCATTGCCAGCGGTCATAATCACTTTAGTTCGGTTGGCGATATTGCGCGCATAATCACCCATTCGCTCGAGAATTGTTGCCACTTTCAACGCCACCAAAACATAGCGCAAATCCTTGGCACGCGGTGAACGGATTGCAATAACTTCAATCGCCTTTTCATTAATTTCGGCCTCAAGCGCATCAAGCGCGGCATCGCCTTTGATCACCTTATCAAGATTGGCTTCATTTTGCATTGCCAGCCCTTCGATGGCGCCTTCAAGCTGTTGGCATGCCAAATCGCCGAGCTGTTGCAATGCATCATTCAGAATCGTCAAATCCTGATCAAAAGCCGAGCTGATATGTTTTTGTGTATCCATGATTTTTCCTAACCAATTTTACCAGAGATATAGGCTTCGGTCTGTTCGTTTTTCGGCAAGGTAAACACGTCCTTTGTATCACCATATTCAACCAGCGTTCCAAGATGAAAATAGGCGGTTTTCTGCGATACTCTTGCGGCCTGCTGCATCGAATGGGTAACAATCAGAATGGTAAAGCGTTGCTGTAATTCGCTGATCAATTCCTCGATCACTGAGGTGGCAATCGGATCAAGCGCCGAACAGGGCTCATCCATCAACAGAACATCCGGCCCAACCGCAATTGCCCGCGCAATGCAAAGCCGTTGTTGCTGGCCACCGGAAAGGCCGGTTGCCTGATCGGCAAGCCGGTCGGCAACCTCTCCCCAAAGACCTGCCTTTTTCAGACTGTCTTCAACCATGTCATCAAGTTCGCTTTTGCTTTGTGCAAGCCCATGAATACGCGGGCCATAGGCCACATTTTCAAAGATTGTTTTGGGAAAGGGATTCGGTTTTTGAAACACCATACCGATACGCGCGCGAAGCAAAACCGGATCGGTTTGCGGGCTGTTCACCTCAACATCACCCATCATGATCGACCCCTCAACACGACAGCTGGGGATTACATCATTCATACGATTAAAGCAGCGCAGAAAGGTTGATTTTCCGCAACCTGACGGACCAATAAAAGCCGTTACCGAACGATCTTCGATATCAATTGATACATCGTTCAAAGCTTGTTTTTCGCCATAAAACAC
>DFSK01000153.1:4415-5472 GCA_002378605.1 Alphaproteobacteria bacterium UBA3439 | reverse complement strand
CAGCGCTAGGGCGCATAAGTCCGCCAAAGATGTGGCGCGCTAGGGGCGATGCTACCTTCGCGAAAAGCCATGCGCTAGAAAACAAACCAATGTCAGATATGAATCAAGATTCTGCCGAAATTTCGGCCCAAACACCGGCTGTCAACTTTGATAGTTTTGGATTACCCGAGCTTATGCTGGCCACTTTGGCCCGCGAAGGCCTTGTATCCCCAACCCCCATTCAGGAAATGTCGATCCCGCTTTTGCTGGAAGGCAGAGACCTTATCGGCCTTGCCCAAACCGGCACTGGCAAAACAGCTGCCTTTTTGCTGCCTTTGATGACGCATCTTGGCTACAGCGCCGCCGTTAGAGCAGGCCAACCGCCAAAGGCATTGATCCTTGCACCAACGCGCGAATTGGCAAACCAAATTGAACAGAATGTCAGCAAATTATCGGCCGATCTGAATATCCGCCATCTCGCCGTTTTTGGCGGCGCGCGATATGATGCACAAATTCGCGGATTGCGTCGCGGTGTCGATATTGTTGTCGCCACACCCGGCCGTCTTGAAGATCTGATGGATCGCGGGGCATTTGACCCAAGCGGAATCACCCATTTCGTTCTTGATGAAGCTGACCATATGCTCGACCTTGGCTTTTATCCGCCAATCAAGCGTATTGCTGGCAGCCTGCCTCGCAACCGGCAGACAATGCTGTTTTCGGCCACCATGCCGCCCGAGATTGAAACGCTTGCCAAGCAGTTCCTAACCGATCCGGCACAGGTCAAAGCACCGCAAACCGGCATCACTGCCGATAAGGTTACCCAGCGTGTAACATTAATGGCCGAAGGCGATAAACGCGACCGGCTTTGCGATATTTTGAATGAAAAAGATACCGGCCAAAGCCTGATTTTCGTTCGCACCAAACGGCGTGCCGATGCATTGGCGAAATTCATGGAAGTGCGCGGCTTTGCTGTTGATGCACTTCATGGTGATATGCGCCAGACCTTGCGCCAGAAGGTGCTTCGCAATTTCCGCAGTGGTCAATTGCGGGCCTTGATTGCAACCGATGTTGCCGCGCG
>DFSK01000153.1:3598-4095 GCA_002378605.1 Alphaproteobacteria bacterium UBA3439 | reverse complement strand
CACCGTATTGGCCGTACCGGCCGTGCGGGCCTTGGCGGTTTGGCAATTTCATTTTGTGCGCCAGATGAGCGGAATAAGCTTGGCGCCATTATTGCCGCCGTTGGGCCGCGTGTTGAGCTGTTTGAACTTGATGGCACACCGGTAACCGATTTTAAAGCCGGTGGTGGCGCATCGCGTGGTCGACGTCGCCCACCGCAGGGCGCGCGTGGCCGCAGTGACCGCCCAAGCCGTGATGATCGTCCAGCAGGCGGCCGTGGCCGTCCCGAGCGTCGTGATGATCGCCGTGATGATCGGCCGACAGTCGGACGTGGACGCCCAGCTGGCAAGCCAGCCGATGGTGACCGCCGGCAAGCGCGACCAGCCGCTAGTGGTCGTCCTGAAGGCGGCAATCGTCCAAACCGCGATGGTTTTGCAAGACGTGATGATCGTCCAAACCGTGATGAGCGGCCTCGCCGTGATGATCGGCGGGATGATCGGCCAAATCGTGACTCGCGACC
>DFSK01000153.1:1241-3239 GCA_002378605.1 Alphaproteobacteria bacterium UBA3439 | reverse complement strand
AGCCATCATTTGGTGACCGGCCAGCGCGTGGCGACAAACCATCATTTGGTGATAAGCCAGCGCGCGGCGGCAAGCCGTCATTTGGTGACCGGCCAGCGCGTGGCGGCAAGCCGTCATTTGGTGATAAGCCAGCGCGTGGCGACAAACCATCATTTGGTGATAAGCCAGCGCGTGGCGGCAAGCCATTTGGCAGCAAGCCCGCCTTTAACAAACGTCCGAATTTTGGTGATAAACCAGCGGCGCAAAAGGCCTCATCCGAGCGCGGTGATGGTGACGCAAGACGCGCATCACCCGCCCCGAAAAAGCGTGTTGGCGCAGCGCGGCCAAGCCGCAATGCCACACCACAAGGCGGCCAAGGCACATTGAAACGCCGCCGTTAAGCACAGCTAGGCGATTAGCAAACTGAGTTTGGCGCGGGATAGGCTCAACCAATCCTGCGCCAGAAATGCCGTTGAACAGCAAAAACAATGGCTGATCCGGCACCCATCGCCAGCAGGGCGTAAAACCACGCCCCCATTATGCTGGCGCCACCTGCCTGATCCAGAACATAGCCAACAACCGGCCCGCCAAGCGCACCTCCACCAAACCCAATCATTGAATGAACCGCGAGCAAAGCGCCCCGATCATAGGCATCACCAGCCTCAACCGTTCCGGTAGTCAAGGCGCCTGAATCAAGCATGATAAAACCGTTATAGATCCATAATCCGGCAACCGCGACCCAAACCGGCCCATCAAGACTAAGGGCAACAAGGACGCTGACCAGCGCCGTTGCGCCCCCAATCAACGCAATGACCCGGTGCCGCCCAAAAGCAAGGCATAGACGCGCCCCAAGCAAAGAAGCAAGCATGCCAGTGACCGTAATCAGGCTTACAATCGTTGTAACTGCCCCAATCCCCATGCTGCCATCGGCGCGACTGGCCAAAAATACCAAAAGCGCAAAGCTCCATGTGCGAAAGGCAAATAATTCATAGGTATGGGTACCATAAGCAAGGATATAGCCAAGCGCGACCGGCTTTCGAAATGCTGGCCGTAAATCCAATGGATGGCGTTTCTTTTGATTGGCTGGTAATGGTGCGATATGGCAGGGCTGAACCAAAAACAGGATCAGCATTGCGGCTAGCACGGCGCCGCCTGCCCCAAGATAGGCCGCCAGCCGCCAATCTGCATAGGCAAGCAAAACTCCCATCAAGGCGAATGATCCCCCCGTACCAATGCCAAAACAGGCCGTATACCACGGCACTGAGCGAACCCGTGCCGCATCATCCAAACGCGCATTCAGAATTTGCAATCCGGGCATATAGGTTCCCGCAAGCCCCGCCCCAACCAAGGCCCAACACGATGCTGCCGACCAGAAATCATGCGCCAATAGCGCAAAGCTAAGACAGCCAGCAGCACCAAAAGCACAACCACCCAAAAAGATCAGCCGTGCATCAACGCGATCGGTCAAACCAACCAAAACGGGCGTTGCAATCAAATAGCCAAGAAAATAAGCACCACTCACCAACCCGATATCCGTATTGCTAAGGCCCCATTCACGGCCAAGGCTTGTCAGGAATACCGGCCAAAGCGCAAAGCTAAGCAATGCCAAAATACCCGCAAGGCTGAGAAGAATTAAAAGATGTGTCGGACGATCACCAGATATCATTTATCACCAAGCGGTAAACCGAGATTCGATCAGGTGGGCAGAAAAGACAAAGGGCAGAGCATACTGCCTGCCCGATTAGAGACCATGATTAAATCATGCTGTTACCGCCTTGCCAAGCTTTGATGCGATCACGGCGAAAGGCAAAAAAAAGCACCGCATGTTGCCATGCGATGCTTTGATAGACATGTCTGACGGGCTTAGCCGCCGAGGAACAACCGGCCAACATCTGGGTTTTCCAGCAGGTCATTACCCATGTCGGCAATGGCTGTTTCACCTGATACCAGAACATAGCCAATATCAGCAAAGGCCAGGCCCTTCTTGGCATTCTGCTCAACCATGATAATGGTTTTGCC
>DFSK01000153.1:0-940 GCA_002378605.1 Alphaproteobacteria bacterium UBA3439 | reverse complement strand
TCGAACACCATATCGATAAAGCGCGGCTCAAGACCAATTGACGGCTCGTCAACCAGCAGAACCTGTGGCTGCATCACCAATGCCCGTGAAATCTCGAGAAGACGACGCTCACCGCCTGACAGAACGCCTGCAGGCTTGTCACGCCGGTCAGCAAGACGGCTGTATTTATCAAATACCATTTCGGCAGCAGCTTTCGCTTCGGCCGGACGGTCTTTCAAAAAACCACCCATCAGCAGATTTTCTTCAACGGTCATTTGCGGGAATACTGACTTATCCTGAAGGATATAGGCAATGCCTGCTTCTGACAGTTTTTGCGATGGTGTCAAGGCGGTTACATCTTTTCCATCAACAATGATCGATCCGGAAAAAATATTGGTAAAGCCAAAGATCGAATGAAGCACAGTTGATTTACCGGCACCGTTCGGCCCAATCAAACACAAAGACTGGCCACGACCAATGCGAAGGCTGAATTCATGCAAAATTTCCATTTTGCCATAGCCTGCCCGAAGGTTGTTAATGGTCAGATAATTGTCTTTATTGGCCAGCTTTTCCAATTCGGCGATTGTTGGTGCATTTGCGGCAATCGACGCCGCTTCACGCGCCACCTGATCAACCGACATCACAACATCAACTGAACCACCGCCATAACCGCTGACGTTTTTCTTGCCTTTTCTCGCGGCTTTGGCTGGTGCCTTTTTAGCAACAGCCTTTTTCACTGGTGCTTTTTTTGCGGCAGCGGCTTTGGCTGGTGCTTTTTTCACGGCAGCTTTTTTCACCGGCGCCTTTTTCACAACGACTTTTTTCGGCGCAGCTGCTTTAGATGCTGGCTTTTTCGCTGTTGCCTTTTTTGCCGCAGCAGCTTTCGCAGCGGTCTTTTTTACCGGTTCTTTGGCCATTAGTGCCCTCCAAGATACGCGTCAATAACGCGTGGATCATTTTG
>DFSK01000017.1:3309-4065 GCA_002378605.1 Alphaproteobacteria bacterium UBA3439 | reverse complement strand
GCAAGCTGGCCAACCAACGCTGGCGTAATCACCTGCCCCTTGGTGATAACAATCTCGCCTTTCGCCAGATTTTCACCTGGCGGGCGCATATTACTTGCCTTTGATAATTTCACCGCAATCACCACCGCATCATCGGTACGGCTGCAATCTTCATGCATGGCAACGCAATCAGGGCCAGATGGCATGACTGCGCCAGTGTAAATTTCAATGGCTTCCCCAGCGCCAATCACCCCATCAAAAGGATGTCCAGCCCGCGCCACACCAATAATTTTAAACGGTTTATCGGGTGCTGCGGCCAGTTCTGCCGAATCAACACCATAACCATCGACTGCGGCATTATGCGTTCGAGGCAAATCAAGCAAGCTGGTAATGGTTTCAGCGGCGATCCGGCCACATGACTCGTCAAGTGAAACGATTTCGGTCGCGGCAATCGCATCAATGCTGGCAAGCAATTGGCTTCGTGCCAGATCAATGGGAATGGGCGCCGTCCATTGGTTGGACATGGCCCTAGCTCGCCTGTTTCAACTTTGTTTGCACCAGGATAAAAGCCGCAATTCCGGCAACATCTTCAAGGTCGAAAAACGGTAATGGACATTCCGGAATTTGCTCATCGCTAGCCAAGGCAATCACCAGATCATCATTTGGATATAGCTGTGATTTGCCAATTGATGGCCGGTGAACTTCTATTTTTTCAATGGGATAGCTTTTAAAGCCTTCGACAAGAACCAGATCGGCCGGTGCCAATTGGTCAAGCAA
>DFSK01000017.1:0-2941 GCA_002378605.1 Alphaproteobacteria bacterium UBA3439 | reverse complement strand
GCATCAAAATGATGATGCGCATGTTTAATCGTGGCGACATCAACCCCGCTAGCGCTGATATGCGAAATGATTTTTTCAACAAGCGTGGTTTTGCCTGAACCAGACCAGCCCGCAAACCCGAATATGGCGCCATGCCGACCGGGACGGATAAGACGCGCCTCAGTCATCGCCTAGCCTCCGGTTACATTCATATGCCGCGCAACTGCCGCATTTGGCGCGCGCCGGCTAATGACGAAATCATGCCCCTTTGGTTTACGGCCAATGGCTTCGATAATGGCATCGCGCAACCCGTCTTCGCCATCATTACGAAGCGCCTTGGCAAGATCAGCATTGTCATCCTGACCAAGACACATATAAAGCTGGCCAGTACAAGTCACCCGAACACGGTTGCATGATTCACAAAAATTATGTGTCAGCGGCGTGATAAAGCCAAGACGGCGGCCGGTTTCTTCAACCGTCACATAGCGCGCCGGCCCGGGGGTTTGAAAATTATTATCGGTCAGGGTGAAACGTTTTGACAATTCGGCACGCACTTGTGACAGCGGCAGATATTGATCAACACGGTTTTCATTGCCAATATCACCCATGGGCATAACCTCAATGATGGTCATGTCAAACCCCTGATCACCGGCCCATGCCACCATATTTCCAAGATCAAATTCATTGACGCCTTTTAGGGCAACCGCGTTTAGCTTGATAGCCAGTCCGGCACGTTTTGCCGCTTCAAGCCCCTCAAGAACATTATCAAGATCACCCCAACGGGTAATTTCACGAAACCGATCCGGATCAAGCGTATCAATTGAAATATTCAGCCGCTTAACGCCAGCATCAACAAGTTCATCCGCCATTTTATGCAATTGACTGCCATTTGTGGTGATGGTCAGCTCATCAAGATTACCTGCCTTGACCTCGCTACCGAGATTGCGGATCAGATGCATGATATTGCGGCGCACCAAAGGTTCACCGCCGGTTAATCGAATTTTGCGCGTACCAAGAGCCATAAAATTGCGGCAAACCTGTTCCAACTCTTCCAATGACAATAATTCGGCCTTTGGCAGAAAGGTCATATGTTCGGCCATGCAATAGACACACCGGAAATCGCAGCGATCGGTGACCGACACGCGGATATAATCAACCGTCCGGCCAAATGGGTCGATAAGGGTTTTCGGCGGCATTATATTATCCATAATTCAACTGTAACCTTTGTTCCCAGAGCTGATCATCAATCAGCCAAAAATTGTCGCAGCAGTCAGAAGCGATTACTATAGAGAGACTTGACCAATGACGCTAGTCAGACCAGACAAGAATTTTGCGGCTAGAACTGAACTCCTGCCTTTACCTGCGATGCCAAACTTTGCTGGATGAGTGGCACTGAAATGGCAAAATTCACCCCAGCATCAATATCAGCTTCTTTGGTAAAAATTCCATCAATCAAACCGACTAACCGGCCTTGTGGATCAACCAGCGCACCACCGGACATTCCCGGATTTACCGCTGCATCGGTCTGGATAAAATCTTCGATTTCATTAAACCCTATATTGGAACGCCGCACCGCAGATACAATACCGCAGGTCATTCCTGTGCCAAGACCAAAGCTGTTGCCAAGCGCGCAAACATGGCTTCCGATCAAGGGCTCATCTTGCCGAACTGCAATGCCGGTGCCGATCAATTCGGTCCGTAGGATGGCAATGTCACGTCTTGCGTCAATCGCATGAATCATCGCCGTGGCAACATTTCCAGAAAAATCAATAATTTCAATTGACTTGGCAGCATTCACAACATGGGCGGCGGTTATGATAAAGATCGATTCTTCCGCGCCATCAATGCTGAAATAAACACCACTTCCAGCCGGTGCCGTTCCTTTTAGTGCGCCAAATCCCGGGCGGTCATATCCTGGCCAAACCGGATTAACCACCACAATAGATTTTTGGGCCTGCGCCCAGGTTTGCTCACCATGCTCTGCCTTGGCAGCATTGCCAAACAGGCCTATGATAACAGCGGCTAGGGCAAAGATAATCTGCCGTTGAAATGTCGCATCTATCAGGTGATTTACCATCGAGGTTCCCATCAAACGATCAAAGCCAAAAAATCATTTATCGCCGCGTTTCAAGACCGGCTATTTTCGCATGATCCGTCTTGTTTTTGGTTCTATTACTGCCAGCCTATTGATGATTGCCCCTGTTCAAAATGTCGCAGCAAAGCAACCATCTAATCAGCATAGCTTTGCACAATTTTGCCGCGATTTGCAGGCAAAAGACGATTTCACCGCGAATCCGGACGAAATTGCCGGATTTGCTAACGAATTTGCAACAAAAACCCAATGGCGCTTTGATCGTCATCAGCTTGGTCAGCGTGGTCCCGCAACCCGCTTGCAATTCACCTTTCAAACCAATCAAAAAATGACGGCAAAGCTTTGGACTATTTTCATATCTGGCAGGTTGCGTGCAATGCGCGGTGAGATTTTGCAAGGCGAAACACCCCTTTCACTATCGGTCTTTACCCGCGATTGTATGATGATCGAAACACGGCAAATCAGCTATCTTGATGATGGCCGCATGCAATATGTGACGGTCAAAAGACATGATCAATCGGCTGATAAGATATGGATTAACCCGCCGTCAATACGGCCAAAAGCCCCCACTAAATCAAAACCGAACCAGCATCTTCGGGTTGGGCATATTGATTCAGGAATCGATTATAGGCGTCCCGCATTTCAGCGATATCTGATCTATAATCAGGCCGGTGCCCTTGTCGCTCGCGATATGTGGGATGGCGATAATCTGCCATTTGATGCCAGCCTTGGAAAAAGCCCCTTTTACCCCCAAAGCCACGGAAGTTATGTTGTTGATATTCTGTATCAATCTGGGGTGGGGTTTCAGCTTTTACCACTGCGCTATCCACGCCCTGATATGGCATTGATGGGTGATGCGGTGGATTGGTT
>DFSK01000135.1:4162-4769 GCA_002378605.1 Alphaproteobacteria bacterium UBA3439 | reverse complement strand
ACAAACCAGAACATTGACAGGCCAAGACAGGCAAAGCCAAGACTAATGGCAAAGCCGGTATTATAGCCGCCAGTGAGGTCGTAGAGATATCCGGCAAGAAACGCCCCAAGCGCGGCGCCGCAGCCTTGACCAATATTGGTGGCACCAAAAATTGAGGCTAGCCCATGTCCGGCAAAAAGCTCGGCCATTTGCGCCGTGATGATCGGGCCGCGTGCGCCAGCTGACAACCCAAAAGGCACAACAAACAATGCCAGCAGCCACCAGCTTGGATAAAGCTGCATCGCGGCAAGCGCAAGAATGCCGATGATCGTCAATCCATAGCTGAAGGTTGCGATGAGATGGCGCGAAAACCGTTCGGCCAGAATACCGGTAAGGGCAATACCAAGGATCGTCAACATGCCAATACAGCCAAAGGCAAAAGCCGCCTGTACCGTGCTAAAGCCGCGCTCGATCAAATAGGCGACAGCCTGCAAAGAGACCGAAAAAACAGCCACCGCAGAGGCGCCAAAAATAGTGAAAAACCCCCAAAATTCGGGCCGTTTTATTGCTTCACCCAATGACAATCCATCTTTCGTATGATTTGCATGTTTATCATGCAGCTTGGTAT
>DFSK01000135.1:1069-3880 GCA_002378605.1 Alphaproteobacteria bacterium UBA3439 | reverse complement strand
AGCTTGGTATTATGCTGATTGGCGGCGGTTTCCTTTGGTGCAGATGCGGCTGGCGAAGCCGGTTTAGCCCCATTGGCACCGGCGCCAATTCGCGCCCAAGGAAGCAATAGGATCAAGATAAAGGCACCAATAAAGCCATAGCTTGCCAGCATATAAGCATCTTGCCAGCCAATCGCTTCGATGGTGATTTGCGCCGCTGGTGCCAACATCATCACGCCAATGCCCTGACCCGAATAGGCAATCGACAATGCCGTTGTTCGGCCGCGCACGAACCAGCGCGAGATCAGACTTTGCGTTGGCACGATCCCAACCATCGCCGCACCAACGCCACCGCAAATGCCAATCACAAGATAGAAAGACAGGATCGATTCAAGCTTGCCAGCAAAGCCGTAACAGCCCGCAAGCATGCCAAGACCAATAATATAATTAAAACGCGGGCCAAGCCGGTCAAAAACCAAACCGGATAAAAGTGAGCCAAAGCCAAATGCCACCATATAAATCGAATAGATCGAGGTTACGCTGGCACGATTCCAGCCAAAACTATCACTAAGCGGCAATAGGAAAATCGCATAGGTTTCGCCCATGCCACGGCTGGCGGCAATCATCATCAGACAAAAGGCAAAAACCGATAATGCCGGCAAAAACCGTGTCCATTCATGTTTTTTATGCGATGCCATGGCAAAGATTCGTCCAAATGGCCCGTTCTGGAACCGGCAGCCCAATAGGGGCAAGCCTGATAATGAAAATGATGCATAGCCAGCAGATAACAGGCTATATCAGCAATCCTAGTTTTGGCCTGCATCTCTCAAATTGCAACTGACTTTTTCATTAAAAATAAAATAATTTTTGCAAAGTTGGCTGGATTTTTTGCGCCAAATCGCGCCTCATGGATAGTATGAAACCCATGCCATAGGGCAATGTTGCTGATGGCTGAAACAGGATTAAAACCCATGAATGATCGTGATGCTGTGACGTTGTTTCCCGCAAACCCAAAGATCGGCTTTATCGGGCTTGGCAATATGGGGGCGGCGCTTGCGATGCGATTACTTGATCCATCCTTGATGGTTTATGATCCGGATCAAACGGCCATGACCCCCTTTGTTGATGGCGGGGCGATCGCGGCTGTCGATCTGGTGGCAATGGCCAAGCAATGCGATATTATTTTTGCTTGTCTGCCAACCTCGGCAGTATGTGAATCTGTGTTATTTGGTGATGGCGGTATGGCCGGCCATATGAAAGCTGGCCAGATTTTCATTGATATGACATCAGGTGACCCGGCGATAAGCCGTGATCAGGCGGCGCGTCTGAAAAAGGCTGGCATTGATTTTGTTGATGCGCCGGTAAGCGGCGGCCCGCGTGGCGCTCGTGAAGGGGTGATTGCCATTATGGTTGGTGGTGATGCGGCGCTCTATGCGCAGCTATTGCCTCTTTTTGGGCGCATCAGCAGCAATATTTTTCATGCTGGGCCGGTTGGTGCCGGTCATGCGTTAAAAGCCGGCAATAATCTTTTAAACCTGATTTGCCGAATGGCCAGTTTTGAAGTTGTATCTCTATTGGTGAATGCTGGTGTTGATGCGGGTCGTGCGGTGGATATTTTGCAAAAAAGTTCAGGCCGCAACTATGCGACTGAAATCACTTTGCCTGACAATATTCTGTCGGGGAAAATGCATCAGGGATTTTCCATGGCACTGATGAAGAAAGATGCTGGGTTGGCGCTTGGCATGGCGGCGGCGATGGCTCAGGATATGCCGCTTGGCACATCGGCTTTTGACGCGCTGCAAGATGCGATTAACAATCATGGTGATGCGGCCGATATGAGCCTTGTTGCCCTTAGCTATGAGACGAAAACGGGCGCGCGCATCCGGCCGAAATAACGAGAAATCATGTGGTAAACAGCCAAATAAGATAAATCAAAAGGAGATAAACAGATGAAATTAACCGTTTACCTATCGGGCGAAATCCATACCGATTGGCGTGACGAGGTGGCCTCGGCCTGTGCCAAGCAAAATCTTGATATCATATTTTTAGGGCCAGTGACCGATCATGCGGCGTCCGATGATTGCGGTGTTGAAATCATGGGCGCCGAACCGGATAAATTCTGGCATGATCATAAAGGCGCCAAGCTGAATGCCATCCGCACCCGAACAGCGATTGGCCGCGCAGATGTTGTTGTTGTGCGTTTTGGCGAAAAATACAAACAATGGAATGCGGCCTTTGATGCTGGCTATGCTGCCGCGCTTGGCAAGGCGCTTATCATTATGCATGGCAGCGATCATCAGCATGCGCTGAAAGAGGTTGATGGGGCGGCGCTTGCCATTGTCGAGACTGCCGATCAGGTGGCGGCTATTTTGGATTATGTCATTACTGGCAAATTACCAGCATCATCATGACCAGTAATGCGCCAATAACGCCGCCTATTTTTGATGGCCATAACGATATTTTATCGCTGTTATATGATGCTGGCCTATCGATGGCAGCGCCGGTTGATATCGACAGATTTGTCACGGGAATGGCGGGGCATCTTGACGCCGAAAAAATGCGTAAAGGCGGGTTCGCCGGTGGTTTTTTTGCGATTTGGGTGCCGTCGCCAATCGATATGGATATCAAGACCACCCAAATGAATTTGCCGGTTTATGATTTGCCATTACCGCCAGAAATTGCGCTTGATAAGGCGGTACCGGTGGCCTTGGCGCAGGCCGCAATTCTGCATCGCATGGAACAGGCGGGATATCTGAAAATCTGCACCAGCACGGCGATGCTTCAATCCTGTCTGGATAATGGTGAGATTGCGGCCATCATGCATATTGAAGG
>DFSK01000135.1:0-744 GCA_002378605.1 Alphaproteobacteria bacterium UBA3439 | reverse complement strand
TTTGGTCATGGTGTGCCATTTCGCTATCCAAGCAGCGGCGATATTGGCCCGGGCCTAACCGATGATGGGAAACGGCTTGTCACCTATTGTGATGAGAATGGTATCTTGATTGATCTGTCGCATTTGAATGAGGCGGGCTTTTGGGATGTTGCCAAACTATCCCAAAAGCCGCTGGTGGCGACGCATTCCAATGCTTATGAAATCAGCCCGCATTCGCGCAACCTTACCGATCGCCAGCTTGCTGCCATTGCCGAAAGCGATGGACTGGTTGGGCTGAATTTTGCTGTTGCCTTTTTGCGCCCCGATGGCCGTATGAAGGCTGATACGGGTTTTGATATCATGCTTCGCCATCTTGATCATTTGATCGAACATCTTGGCGAAGACCGCGTTGGGCTTGGCTCGGATTTTGACGGCACAACGGTGCCGCAGGCGATTGGCAATGCCGCGGGACTGCCAGCGTTGCGAAGCGCCATGACAGCGCATGGATATAATGCCGATTTAATGACCAAATTATGCCATGCCAATTGGGTCAATGCGCTTGGCAGAATTTGGCATGACTAGCGGCTAGGCGCGTTGATTGAACCGTCTTCCAACAAGTGCGGCGGCGATATTGATTTTCTGAATATCAATTGACCCGCCAGCAATGCCCCATCCCCATGCGTCACGCATTTTCTGTTCCATCGGGTATGATTTCGAATAGCCATAGCCGCCCATAAGCTGCACGGCGGCGCTGGCAACCTCGCG
>DFSK01000004.1 GCA_002378605.1 Alphaproteobacteria bacterium UBA3439 | reverse complement strand
GCATCGCCGACTTCCGCCTGATGGATATCCTGCCGTGAGCATGCAGATGCAAATCCAGCCAATCACCAAAGAGGCTTTCGCGCCATTTGGCGATCTGATCGATTGCACAGGTGATCCCGACATGATCATCAATCTAGGCAAATGTGGCCGCTACCATGACCGCGCGCAGATAGACTTTGGCACAGGGCGCGCTGGCCTTAGTTTCTTCAAGGCAAAAATCCGCACGCTGCCTTATGAATTCAATTTGGTCGAGCGTCATCCGCTCGGCAGCCAAGCCTTCATTCCGATGAGCGAACATGGTTTCCTCGTTATCGTCGCACCTGATGAGAACGGCACACCCGGCGCGCCCATCGCATTCGAGACACAACCCGGCCAAGGCATCAACTTTCACAAAGGCACATGGCACGGCGTGCTTACACCGCTCGCAGGCACAGGACAGTTCGCCGTTGTTGATCGCATAGGTGATGGAAACAATTTGACAGAATTTTTGCTCAAGACCCCACATATTGTGGTAAGGGGCTAAATACGGACTGACGCAGAAGCGGTCCACACTCACAGCTATGAAGGGGAGAATACCAATGGCTGATACTTCACTGGGCGCATACAGCGACCCGAATACCACTCCACCAATGGGCCAAGCCGTTCCGCTTGGCGCGCAGCACGTTTTGGCGATGTTTGCGTCTAACGTCACACCATCCATCATCGTTGCAGGTGCCGCTGGCCTAGCATTTGGTAGCGCAGAGCAAGTTTACCTGATCCAAATGGCAATGCTGTTTGCGGGTATCGCAACGCTCTTCCAAACAGTTGGTGTGGGCCCAGTCGGTGCACGTTTGCCAATTATGCAAGGTACAAGCTTTGCATTTGTTGGTGTTCTTGCTGGCATTGCGGCGACGCAAGGTCTTGGTGTTGCGCTCACAGCCTGCATCATCGGTGGGGTGATCCACTTCTTGCTTGGCTCTGTCATTCAACACTTGCGTTTCTTGTTTCCACCACTCGTGACAGGTCTCGTTATTCTGGCAATCGGCCTCTACCTTATCCCAGTTGCGATCAAATATGCAGCGGGCGGCGCGGCCTCCTTCCAGATGGAAGCAGAGAGCTTTGGCTCCCTCAAGCACTGGTCCGTCGCGCTTACTGTGATCGTAGTATCCCTGATCCTGAAGTTCTTCACCAAAGGCATCCTGTCCATGGCGGCGATCCTCATCGGTCTCTTGGCTGGCTACACACTCGCGTTTGCACTTGGCATGGTGAACTTCGCAGCGGTCGGTAAAGCAAGCTGGATTACATCCATTCAGCCGCTTCCTTATGGTTTTGAGTTCAACCTCGGCGCAGTCATCGCTGTCACGCTCGTTTCCATCGTCTCCGCGATTGAGACTGTGGGCGATGCTTCGGCAACAACCAAAGCCGGTGCAGGTCGTGAAGCCACCGACGAAGAGATCGCAGGCGCAACATACGCTGACGGTCTGGGTACAGCAGTTGCAGGCGTATTCGGCGGTTTGCCAAACACATCCTTCAGCCAGAACGTCGGTATCATCGGCATGACAGGCGTGATGTCGCGTCACGTTGTAACCATCGCTGGAGTGATTATGATCGTCTGTGGCTTGGTTCCGAAAATCGGCGCACTCATCGCCTCCATGCCTTTGCCAGTTCTTGGCGGCGGTGTGATCGTGATGTTCGGCATGGTTGTCAGCGCTGGCATTAATATGTTGTCAGATGTACAATGGAACCGCCGCAACATGATTATTTTGGCAATGTCATTATCGATTGGCCTTGGCATTCAAGCGGTGCCAAAATCAATGCAGCATCTCCCTGATACATTGGAAATGCTGATGGTGTCAGGATTGCTTCCCGCTGCGGCGATTTCGGTGATTTTGAACCTGTTGATTCCAAAAGATATCGACTAGTCAAAAGAAGTCTTGCAGGAATAACACGCGCAAGGCCATGATAAAGAACAATTTCCATGCCGCCGTATCCTATGATCCGGCGGCATAATTACGACAGGAATATATCAATTATGACTGATGGAACACTTCTGTTAAAAAATGCCGACCTGTTATGCACAATGGGGCCACGCGAGGCGGGAGGCAGGCAATCTGCGGCCAATGTGGGGCGCCCGGGTGATCATTGTGGCGCTGAAATCAAAAATGGCGGCCTGTTTGCGCGTAACGGGGTCATCGAGGCCGTTGGCAATTCCGAATCTTTGCCAGCAGATGCTGATACAGTGATTGATATGACCGGCCATGTGGTTATACCGGGCATGGTCAATACGCATCATCACATGTTCCAAAATCTCACCCGCGCCGTTCCAGCGGCGCAAAATGCCCCGCTATTTGGCTGGCTGCAAACGCTCTATCCAATCTGGTGCAACCTTGGCCCTGATCATATTTACTGGTCAAACGCCCTTGCCATGGCCGAGCTTGCGCTTAGCGGCTGCACCACATCATCCGATCACCTCTATCTATATCCAAACGGCGCGCGGCTTGATGATTCATTTGCTGCGGCTGCCGATATTGGCATGCGGTTTCATGGCACCCGCGGATCAATGAGCATTGGCGAATCAAAGGGCGGGCTTCCGCCTGACCGCCTGACCGAAGCCGAGCCTGCCATTCTAGCCGATTGCCAGCGCCTGATCGAAACACATCACAATGCCGACCGTTACGCAATGCATCGTGTGGCACTTGCCCCTTGTTCGCCCTTTTCGGTAAGCATGGATCTGATGCGGGAAACCGCCCATATGGCACGCGCCTATCAGGTGGGGATGCATACGCATTTGGCCGAAAATAGCGAAGATATTGACTACAGCCTTGCCAGTTTCGGCATGCGGCCGGGCGAATATATCGAAGCGGTCGAATGGATTGGCAATGACGTCTGGCATGCGCATTGTGTGCAGCTTGATCCACAGGAAATCAACCTATTTGCCCGCACCGGAACCGGCATTGCCCATTGTCCCTGTTCAAATATGCGCCTATCAAGTGGCATCGCGCCAGTTCGTGAAATGATCGATGCTGGCGTGAAGGTCGGCCTTGGCGTTGATGGTTCAGCATCGAATGATAGTGGCCATATGCTGAATGAGGCGCGTCAGGCGATGCTATTGCAGCGGGTGATGAAAACTGGCGACGCCATGACTGCCCGCGAATCTCTGGCGCTTGCAACACGCGGCGGCGCAGCGGTATTGAACCGTGACGATATCGGCGTTCTGGCACCAGGCTATGCTGCCGATATCGCTGCTTTTGATTGTCG
>DFSK01000172.1:10553-13935 GCA_002378605.1 Alphaproteobacteria bacterium UBA3439 | reverse complement strand
TTAGAGCTTCGCGGCCTGAACAAATCCTTTGGTGCCTTAACCGCAACCAGCAATCTTTCATTGACCGTGATGCCCGGTGAAATTCATGCGCTGATTGGGCCGAATGGCGCTGGAAAAACGACTTTGATCCAGCAAATTTACGGCGCGTTAAAACCCGACTCGGGTCAGGTATTTTTAAATGGTCGAGATCTAACCGGCCTGTCAGTGCCGGAACGGGTTCGCGCTGGCATTGGCCGGTCGTTCCAGATCAGCAATGTGTTGATGGATTTTACCGTTCTGGAAAATGGCATGATTGCCGAAGCGGCACGGCGTGGACAAAGCTTTCGGTTTTTGCGGCCTGCCTTTTCCGATTCAAATCTCATCAAAGGGGCTAGTGCCATTCTTGATCGGGTTGGGCTATTGGATCGTGCGCATCTGCCGGTGGGTGATTTGGCGCATGGCGACCGGCGCATGCTGGAACTGGCGCTTGCGCTTGCCACATCGCCAAGCCTGTTGCTGCTTGATGAACCCATGGCCGGGGCTGGCCCGGATGAAGGCCAGCGCATGACCGAAATTATCGAAGCGCTTCGCGGTACGGTCGCTATCTTGCTGATCGAACATGATATGGATGCGGTTTTTCGTCTTGCAGACCGGTTAACCGTATTGGTTGAAGGCAGCGTCATTGCGGCTGGAACCGTTGCCGAAATCAGCCAAAATCAAGCGGTGAAATCCGCCTACCTTGGAGATGAGGATTAATCGATGCTGCATCTTCATGATATTGAATCAGGCTATGGCGCAGGACAGGTAATATTCGGCGTCTCACTGTCGGTTCCGGCAGGCCGTGTTGTCTCGCTAATGGGACGAAATGGCATGGGCAAAACCACAACCATCCGCACGATTATGGGGCAGTTGCCCTTGACCGCCGGTCGGATTTCACGATTTGGCAATGACCAGCCAGACCAATTGCCATTTCAAATTGCCCGCCAAGGCATTGGGCTTGTTCCCGAAGGACGGCAGATTTTTTCCAATCTTGATGTGACCGAAAATTTGAAAACATTTTACCGGCCGCCGCGTGATGATGGCGGTTCGCACTGGCACTATGAACGCGTTCTTGACTTGTTTCCACGGCTTGCCGAACGTCGCGATCACGCAGGTAATCATCTTTCCGGTGGCGAACAGCAAATGCTGGCCATTGGCCGCGCCTTGATGACCAATCCAAAATTGCTAATTCTTGACGAAGCAACCGAAGGGTTGGCCCCCATCATCCGCACCCAGATTTGGGATTGTCTTGCGACGCTAAAGGCCGAGGGCCAATCGATCTTGATTATCGACAAGAATGTCAAAGCCATAGCCAGACTGGCCGATCATCATTATATTCTGGATAAGGGCCGCGTTGTTTGGGACGGTGACTCAAAGACATTGCTGGCGACCGAAGGATTGACCGCACGCTATCTTGGGGTTTAATCCCTATAACTGCTGGAACGCTGGATTGGATTTTACATGGACGCTTTTATCTGTGACGCCGTTAGAACGCCCGTTGGCCGCTTTGGTGGTGCGCTATCTTCGGTGCGGCCTGATGATCTGGCAGCGCATGTGATCAAGGCGCTTGTTGCACGCCACCCAGATCTTGACCAGGGCGCAATCGACGAGGTGGTATTTGGTGCAGCCAATCAGGCTGGTGAAGATAATCGCAATGTTGCCCGTATGGCCTTGCTTTTGGCCGGATTACCCGTTGCCGTGCCAGCAAGTACAATTAACCGGCTTTGCGCATCGGGCATGGATGCTGTTGCCAATGTGGCACGCGGCATTCGCGCCGGTGATTACCATCTGGCGATCGCTGGCGGGGTGGAAAGCATGAGCCGTGCGCCCTTTATCCTGCCGAAATCGGAAATGGCTTTTGGCCGCAAGACCGAAATCTATGACACCACAATTGGCTGGCGGTTTGTCAATCCGGCGATGAAAGCGGCTTATGGTGTTGATTCAATGCCCGAAACGGCCGACAATGTAGCGCTGGAAAATCATATCAGCCGCGCCGATCAGGATGCCTTTGCGCTGCGTTCACAACAACGCTGGGCGGCCGCGCATGCCGCCGCGAAATTTACCGATGAAATCACTCCTGTTCTGATCCCGCAACGCCGCGGTGATCCGGTTATGGTTGATACTGACGAACATCCACGCCCCGATACCAAACCCGAAAAGCTGGCCGCCCTAAAAGGGGTTAATGGTGATGGCTCAACCGTAACCGCTGGCAATGCGTCCGGCGTCAATGACGGGGCGGCGGCGTTGTTGCTGGCATCGGCCAATGGCCTTGTGGCGCATGGGTTAACGCCAATGGCACGCATTGTGGCAATCGCCGCTGCCGGTGTGCCGCCGCGTGTGATGGGCATTGGGCCAGTGCCGGCGACCCAAAAGGCGCTTCGCATGGCCGGACTTGGCATTGATGATATGGATGTGATCGAAATCAACGAAGCCTTTGCCGCACAGGGATTGGCCTGTCTTCGTGCGCTTGGCGTTGCCGATGATGCACCGCATGTCAATCCAAATGGCGGCGCCATTGCAATCGGTCATCCGCTTGGCATGTCGGGGGCGCGGCTGGTTCTCACCGCAGCCTATGAATTGCGCCGACGTGGTGGACGTTATGCGCTTTGCACAATGTGCGTTGGCGTTGGTCAGGGCGTTGCGATGATTATCGAAGCTGCCTGACCATAGATCATTTGCCAGTAAATTCTGCTGGACGTTTGGCTAGAAATGCCCGCACCCCTTCGGCATAATCATTCGACCGGCCACAGGCCTGTTGCATTGCCGCCTCTTCATCCAGATGCGCGTCCAAATCATTAGTGGCGGCACGCGTCATCAAGGCTTTGGTACCGGCATAGGCCATGGTCGGGCCTGCCGCAAATTCGGCAGCAAGCGCATGTGCTTCTGGCATTAGATCGGCCGCATCATAGCTTTTCCAGATCAACCCCCAATCAGCTGCCTGCGGTGCCATAAGCGGCGCGCCGGTCAAGGCCAAGCCCATCGCCCGCGCCATGCCAAGACGGCGCGGCAAAATCCAGCTTCCACCAGCATCGGGCACAAGACCAATTTTGGAAAATGCTTGAATAAACCGTGCTGTATCAGCCGCCAAAACCACATCGCATGCCAATGCCAGATTTGCACCTGCACCCGCCGCAACGCCGTTCACCGCACAGATAACCGGCATTGGCAAATTGGTGATGAGCCGCACCAAAGGATTGAAATAATCATTTAAGGTCTGGCCAAGATCGGGTGGCCAATTGCCACCATCAGGATTGCGCTCGCCAAGATCCTGACCCGCGCAAAAGCCCCGCCCCGCGCCGGTAATCAAAACCGCGCGCGCGTCACCAACCGCCTCTAAGGCGGCGCGAAAGGCAAGATGCATTTC
>DFSK01000172.1:3767-10226 GCA_002378605.1 Alphaproteobacteria bacterium UBA3439 | reverse complement strand
TTCAAGGTAATTTTGATCCATTGATCCATTTTTTCGACAATGATCACATCGCTCATCTGGGCTTGTCCTTTGAAATTTGCTGGTCCGGTTAAGGCCGTGGCGGCAAGATGATCTTACGACCCTTTTTTAGCAAAAGCGCAAAACAGGTCTTTGTCGCGGCGGCATAATCTTGCATGATTAAACACGGTCTTCGCAAGCATTCTGGCAGATCTTTTGTCGGTTTCTTGGATGATTGCCATAGCATGACCTTGTTATGCATTCCCCGATTGCAAGCGCGTTCGCCATTGTCCGCGCCGCAACTAGCCATGAAGGAATAACATGACGGTAAAATTTTGGCGCGATGACCGCGATGACAAGCTGTTTTTTGTCGAGCTTGTGAACCCGCCGGTCAATGCAATCAATCTGGCGGTGCGTGAAGGGCTGCGCGATGCCATGCTGGCGGTTCAGGCCACAACCGGCCTTGAACGTGTTATGCTGATGGGAAGCGAAAAGATCTTTGCTGCTGGTGGTGATGCACGCGAATTTGATGCGCCACCAGTGGCACCGCATCTGCCCGATATTCTGGCCATGATTGAAGCGTCAGCCATACCCTGGATTGCTGTTATCAATGGGGCGGCGCTTGGTGGCGGGCTAGAACTTGCCTTGGCTTGCCGCTATCGCATTGCCAGCCCGAAGGCGCAGCTTGGCCTTCCCGAGGTTTTGCTCGGCATTGTTCCCGGGGCTGGCGGTACGCAGCGTTTGCCGCGCCTGATCGGTTTTGCCGCCGCCCTCGAAATGATCACAAGCGGCAAATCCATCACGGCAAAGGCCGGTCTCGAGGCTGGTCTAATCGATCTTATTGATGCCGCGCCGATGCAGGCCGCCCTGATAATCACGCCAGCCGATTTAGCCGCCGCAACGCCGGTTGGCAATTTGCCAGGCCCGAAAATGGATGACGCCGCGCTGGCAAAAACCAATGCTGGCCTCGCCCGCCGCGCCAAAGGTCAGATTGCGCCCGTAAAGGCAACCGAATTGGTTGGTTTGACAAGCCGCACCAGCTTTGCCGACGGCATGGCCGCCGAACGTGATTGCTTTCTTGCACTTCGACAATCTGAGCAGGCCGCGGCATTGCGCCATCTTTTCTTTGCTGAACGCGGCGCAAAAGCACCCGCCGATTTAGCCAATCATATGCCAAAGATCATTGATCATGCTGTTGTCGTTGGTGGCGGCACAATGGGGGCGGGCATTGCGCATGCGCTCATTCGCGCTGGCATTACAACAGTGACGATTGAAACCAATGAAGCAGCGGCAAAGCAAGCCGCCGCCCGCGCCGAAACCTTGATCGAGGCGGGGGTGAAACGCAGTCTGATATCGCCACAAAAGGCGGCTGAGATCCGATCACGCCACAGCGTTTCAACCGACTATGCCAGCGCCGCAAATGCCCAAATTGCCATTGAAGCTGTGTTTGAGGATATCGCCGTCAAAACGACAGTATTTCAAAAGCTGCAAGCGGTGATGCCAGCAAATGCCATTCTGGCAAGCAACACATCCTATCTTGATATCAATAGCATTGCTGCCGCGCTCGATGATCCATCACGGCTGGTCGGGCTGCATTTTTTCGTGCCAGCCCATATCATGAAATTGCTGGAAATTGTCAAAGGTGACGCCAGTTCGCCAAGCGCCCTTGCCAGCGGCTTCAGACTTGCCAAACAGCTTGGCAAAATTCCAGTTGTGGCAGGGGTATGTGACGGCTTTATCGGCAACCGGATTCTGGCCCGCTATCGCGAGGCGGCCGATCTTTTGCTGCTTCATGGCGCAACGCCTGCACAAATCGACAAGGCCATGACCGACTTTGGCTATGCGATGGGCCCTTATGAAGCGCAGGATATGTCAGGCCTTGATATCGCTTTTGCCAATCGACGTCGCCAAGATGCCGATCGCGACCCAAACCGAATCTATGTTCGCATTGCCGATAAGATGGTTGAGGCTGGTCGGCTTGGCCGCAAAACCGGCCTTGGCTGGTACAGCTATGCCAATGATGGCAAGGCGGGGGCTGATCCATTGGTCGATGCGTTGATTATCGCCGAATCCGATCATGCTGGCATCAACCGCCGCCATTTTTCTGATGATGACATTACCAAAAGGCTGTTGCTGGCAATGATCAATGAAGGCGCCTTGATCCTGCAAGAAGCCATTGCACAAAATGCCGGTGATATTGATCTGGTGAGCGTTCTTGGCTATGGCTTTCCGCGATGGCGAGGCGGGTTGATGCATTATGCCGACCAGCTCGGCATGGCCGCAATTCTGGCTGGATTAAAAGATTTTTCAACGGAAAACCAACATATCTGGCAGCCAAGCCAGATGATCCTTGACGCCGCAAAAAAAGGATGTGATTTCGCTTCATTCAATGATTAAACCCGCACCATAATTGCCAGCAGATTGATGAAGACAAACAGCGAGCTGAATTCTGGTGGGGCAGCGATGGATGGGTTAGATCATTTACGCGATCATTTATTTGCTATCTGGCGAGGCCGCAGCGCGATCGACGGCATTACGCCAAATGGTCTTTGGCAATTCACCCCACCACCAGATGATTTAATCCGCCAAGATATTGCGCCAAATCCGGCAGCTGCGGCAACGCATCTTGCCAATTGGCGTGATGGGCTGGATAGCCGCACGGCGCCATTACATCAGGCAGTTCTTGGGGCGCTTGATCTTGTCCATTGGCAATTTGCCTATAAGACATCAGAACTTGAAAACCGGTTTTTCGATCATTATGCCTTTTTTGAATTAATTGGCCCAACCGGCCATTTTCGGTCACATCAATGCAATGTCTATTTTGGCTATTGGGGGCCGCATCTTTTCTATCCAGCGCATCATCACGAAGCCGAAGAAAAATATTTCGTGATTAGCGGCAAGGCGATATTTGCCGCAGAAGGGGCCACGCCAAAAGAGCTTGGGCCAACCGATGAGACATTTCATGCAAGCTGGCAACCGCATTGGATGACCACAGGCACAAAGGCGGTTTTAACCCTTATCTTATGGCGCGGCGCCGGCCTTGGGGACGGCCCTATTTTATGCGCCAAATAGGCTTGCCGAAACTACAGTGCGCTTGCCTGATGGATCAAAAAGCCGCCGCCGCCAATAATAAGCCCTTCGATCAAAAGATTATGCAGCTTCAGCCCCATCATTGCGACAAGACGGCTGGCAATCCATGTTCCCGGAAATGTGACCAGCCCCATCAATAGGCCGGCGATAAATATATCGCGCGGCAGGCTGTCAAATTGCCAATAGGCGGCCGAACGGGCAATTGCATTGACCAATCCGATTGCCGCATCAGTGCCAAGAAGCGCAACCCCGCCAAGCCCAAGCCCCGACAGACCAGCAATGACAAACATACCTGATCCGGCGGTGGTGCCGCTGATCGTGCCAAACAGAAACCCAAATCCAATGATTGTTTTCATGCCATAGCGAAATTCATATTTTTTCAAAAGACGCCTTATGGGTACCGCGATGATCAGCGTCAGGCCAAGAAACATGCCAAGCATCGCCTCATTCATCCAGACAAAAACATTTGCCCCAAGATAAACCCCCGGCAATGACGCAAGGGTGAATTGGCCAACAAGAGGCCAATCAATATCGCGGCGATAGACAAGAATGCGGCTGATATTGCCAAAAATAGCATAGGCAGCCACAAGCGGAATAACCGCCTTTGGCCCGACCACAGGCGCCAAAAACAAGACAATGATGAATCCGCCACCAAAACCGCCAAGCCCGCTGACAAGCGAAGCCAGAAAGGCGGCCAGCAAACACAGGCCGTAATCAAAACTCATAAAACCCTGACCCCTAAAACCGGCTTTTTAACCCTTGATTTGCGGCATGGCGCCCGCTCAATGAGCCGACCCTTGCGGATGGAAACTATCACCGCTGACCCGATGCCAATAGGATGCAAGGCGCGGATCATCGACCGGCTTGCCATCAATAAGCGCATTGATTTCAACGCGTGGATAAATCTGGTCGGCAAGCAGGATTTTGCTTGCTGATAGCCGCCGCACAATGTGACGCCGGTTTAACTGGCTTGTATGGGTAAGGCCTGCAGCTTCTAGCATTTCGGAAACCGCATTGATGCTATTCTGGTGAAAATTAAAAACACGCCTTGCCCGATTTTCCACATCAAGAACCCGATAGCGTTTTGGATCCATTGTCGCCACACCGCTTGGACAGCGGCCAGACGCACAATCCCGCGCCTGAATACAACCAAGCGCAAACATGAAAGGCCGCGCCATATTGCACCAATCGGCACCAAGGGCACAGTGCCGTACAATATCATAGGCGCTGATGATCTTGGCCGAGGCTGCAATCTTTACCCGATCACGAAGCCCCGCCCCGCGAAGACAATTATCAACAAAGACCAACGCATCACGAAGCGGCGATCCAATATGATCGGTAAATTCAACCGGTGCAGCGCCGGTGCCCCCTTCGGCGCCATCAACCGTGATGAAATCAAGCATGACACTGCTTTCAATCATCGCTTTGACAATCGCCATAATTTCCCAAGGATGGCCAATGCATAATTTGATGCCAACCGGTTTGCCGCCCGATAATTCACGCAGCTTTGCGGCAAAAGCCAATAATTCATTTGGCGTTGAAAAGGCGCTATGACGCGCCGGCGATATCACATCGCGATATTCAGGAACCCCGCGTGTTGCGGCAATTTCCGGCGTTACCTTTGGCGCCATTAACATGCCGCCATGACCAGGTTTCGCGCCCTGACTAAGCTTGATCTCGATCATCTTGACCTGATCGAGACTGGCACGGGCGCGAAAGGCTTCAGGATCAAACTGCCCGTCCGGCGTACGACAGCCAAAATAGCCAGTGGCAATTTGCCAGATCGTGTCGCCACCGCCAGCAAGATGATATTTGGATAGCGACCCCTCGCCCGTATTATGGGCAAAGCCGCCAAGCTTGGCACCCGCCGATAACGACTGGATTGCCGGCGGCGACAAAGCGCCAAAACTGGTTCCCGAAATATTCAGCACCGACGCATCATAGGCCTTTTCACCCTCGCCAACCCGAATGCGAAAATCAGACGACTCGATTTCCGATGGTTGAAGCGAGTGATTAAGCCAATTGAAATCTTCGGCATACATATCCTTATCCGAGCCGAAAGACCGCGTGGCATTAATGCTTTTTGCGCGTTGATAAACCATCGCCCGCTGATTGCGCGAATAGGGCAACTCGTCAGTGTCGGATTCCCAAAAATATTGGCGCAATTCAGGCCGGATGGATTCGAACAGAAACCGGAACCGCCCAATAAGCGGATAATTGCCAAGAACCGCCCGCTTTTTCTGGTAATAATCGTAAAGCCCGATCACGGCCAGAAGGCCGAGCAGAACCGCAATCACCCAAAATACCGGTTCGACCGCACCTGCCAGTGCAAAGATGATGGCGCCAATAAAGGCCAAAACCATCAACGAATAGCGTCCAAACAGAAAATCCATCATCACCCCCGAAAAGCGCAGTCTTAAATTACCACCAAATCGGCCAATAGATGCAAGCCTTTTGCGTGATGCCGGCATTGTCGATGAAGCAGGGGTCAGACTATTTTAAAAGAAAGCCTGATTCCTGCAAAAAATTCAGCATATGGGGCCGCGATTCCTTGCTGAGCATGCCCGCCATCTGCTCGCTCCAGCTTTGTGATTTCTGATTCGCGCTGCGCGTTTGATAATAGGCGCGGATCACATCATCATAATCGGCAAGCCGGTCAAGATCGACATCACCGCCATAGCTGTTTTCACGAAGCACGATCTCAAGCGGTAGGCGCGGCTTGACCTCGGGGTCTTGATCAGGCCAGCCAAGGCAAAGGCCAAAAACCGGATAGGTGTTTTGCGGCAGTTCCAAAAGTGATGACACCTCGGCCGGATTATTGCGCAATGCGCCAATATAGCAAATGCCAAGACCGGCTGATTCAGCCGCCACCACAATATTTTGCGCAACAAGTGATGCGTCAACGGTTGCGATGATGAATTGTTCGGTAAAGCCGGTATTGGCGCTGGCATCATGCCAATCACAACAGCGCGACGCCCGATTCATATCGGCGCAAAAAACCAGAAACTCGGCCGCCGATTCGATATAGGGCTGATGATTGGCCAAGGCAGCCAAGGAAGCACGCTTTGTCGGATCACTAATGCGGATGATCGTTGCGGCTTGCAAAAAGCTGGATGACGCCGCAGCCTGACCAGCTTGAATGAGTTCATGCAAAAGATCGGTTGCAATCGGCCTATTCTCAAATTGCCGGATCGACCGATGCGCCTTTAATAACTCGATTGTTGGAGTCATGACATTTCTCCCTATTCGTTGGCCAAGGCTATCTGGCACCAGATTCCCAAAAAAAGCGGCAGCATGATGCAAAATCACCATCATGCTACCAATATTATTTTTCACGACAAGGCTGTGCGGCAATGCCAATATTAGAGGCCA
>DFSK01000172.1:0-3437 GCA_002378605.1 Alphaproteobacteria bacterium UBA3439 | reverse complement strand
GTCACTTGATCAGTTGTGGCCGTCCCACCAAGATCGGGCGTATGGAAATCAGGATTGGCCGTGATCACTTCGATGGCTTCCATCAACCGTGCCGCCGCAACTGTCTCGCCAATATGATCAAGCATCATTGATGCGCTCCAGAATGTGGCAACCGGATTGGCAATACCTTTTCCGGTAATATCAAAGGCTGAACCGTGAATCGGCTCAAACATTGACGGGCTGGTGCGTTCCGGATTCAGATTGGCCGTCGGCGCAACGCCGATTGAACCAGCAAGCGCCGCCGCCAGATCAGACAGGATATCGGCATGAAGATTGGTTGCTACAATCGTATCGAGACTTTCCGGCTTCATTGTCATTCGAACCGTCATCGCATCAACAAGAATTTTATCCCATGTCACATCAGGAAATTCGGCTGCGACTTCAGCGGCGATTTCATCCCACATCACCATGCCATAACGCTGGGCATTTGACTTGGTCACAACGGTCAGTAATTTACGTGGCCGCGAGCGCGCCAACTCAAAGGCATAGCGCATCACACGCTGCACACCAACACGCGTAAAAACAGCCAAATCCGTTGCCATTTCATGCGGCTGTCCACGATGACTGCGGCCACCTTGACCTGCATATTCACCTTCGGAATTTTCGCGAACAATCACCCAATCAAGATCCTTTGCCGTTACACCGGCAAGCGGGCTTTTGATTCCAGGCAAGATACGCGTTGGCCGCACATTGGCATATTGGTCAAGCGGCTGGCAGATATTCAACCGCAAACCCCATAGCGTCAGATGATCGGGAATATCAGGCGCACCAACCGCGCCAAAGAAAATCGCATCAAAATCGCGCAGATCTTCGGCGCCATCAGCAGGCATTAATGCCCCTTCACGCTTGTAGCGATCGCTGCCCCAGTCAAAACTGGTGACATCAAGCTTGAAGCCACCATCGCGCTCGGCAAGAGCCTCTAAAACACGAAGGCCAGCATCAATCACTTCAACGCCAATTCCGTCGCCCGGAATTGAGGCGATTTTATAAGTTTTCATTCAAATTCCCCATGTGAAATCTTGGTAAATTGCCAACGGCAGACCGGCGCGGCATTAAATGTCAAAGCGCATGTGACGCTCTATATTCATTATTTAACATGTCACCACAGGCCAATCAGCAAAAAAATCCGTGACCTAGCCGCCAGCCGTGAAAAAACACCGCCGACACAGGCTTTAAGACGCCTTGCCAGCCAATGTCTAACCGACTTTGCGCAATAAATTACTCGATTTTGTCGTGGAGTTAGAAACCCGTACCTGTTTTGACAGTTTTTAAAAATTAATTTTAATATTCGCTAATTTGACTCTAGTTAATGCAACATTTTTCTATAGTTTAATTTTGTTATTCTGTTTTCAAAAAGGCAAAAATTATGTCAACGACCTCTCTTCATCCCGAAACGCTTGTATTACATGCTGGCAATTACCGAAGCGACAGCGCAACAAATGCTGTTGCTGTTCCCATTTATCAAACGACAAGCTATCAGTTTGATAGCACCGAACATGCTGGCAATTTGTTTGGCCTTCGTGAATTGGGCAATATCTATACCCGCATCATGAACCCAACCAATGCGGTTCTTGAAGAACGTGTTGCCGCGCTTGAGGGTGGCATGGTGGCGCTTGCGGTTGCGTCAGGGTCAGCCGCTGTTGCGCTTAGCTTGCAAAATCTATGCAGCGCTGGCGACAATATTGTGTCATCGCCACATCTTTATGGCGGCACATGGAATCTGTTTGCCAATACCTTTAAACAGCTTGGCATCGAGGTACGCTTTGCCGATGCTGATAATCCGGAAAGCTTTCGCGATTTAACCGACGACAAAACCCGCGCCTATTTTGCCGAAACGCTGCCCAATCCGAAATTGAACATTTTCCCGATTGCCGAAGTTGCCGCAATTGGCAAGAGCCTTGATATCCCGCTGATTGTCGATAATACAGCCGCGCCAATCACCTGTCGGCCAATCGATCATGGCGCCAGCATCGTGGTTCATTCGCTAACCAAATATATTGGTGGTCATGGCACATCGATTGGCGGCATCATCATTGATAGCGGGCAATTCGACTGGACCAAAAATCCGGACAGGCACCCCCTATTCAACACCCCCGACCCAAGCTATCACGGCGCGGTATGGGGAAGTCTTGTTCCCGAAGCGCTTGGAGCGCCCATTGCCTATGCCATTCGGGCGCGTGTCGTGCTGTTGCGTGATCTAGGCGCAGCGATTTCGCCAACCAATTCTTTCCAGCTGATCCAAGGTCTGGAAACCTTGCCATTGCGGTTTCGCGTGCATCAGGATAATGCACGCCGCGTTGCCGAGCATCTGGTCAAGCATGACGCCATTGAGGCGGTTATTTACCCAAGCCTGTTTGACGGTGCGCAAAAGGCAAAGGCTGATAAATATATGACCCGTGGCTATGGGCCAATTGTCGGCATTGAATTGAAAGGCGGCGAAGCGGCTGGCCGGAAATTCATTGATAATCTGAAAATGATTTACCATGTTGCCAATATTGGCGATGCCCGCAGTTTGGCAATTCACCCAGCGTCAACAACGCATTCCCAATTATCTGCCGAAGACCAGCTAAAAACCGGCGTGACCCCGGGCTATGTTCGACTTGCTGTTGGTATTGAACATTTTGACGATATCATTGCCGATATCGAACAGGCATTGGCCGCGGCAAATGCCTGACCATTAACCTTTCCCTGCCAGAATATGGGCTGCGACGATGGTTGCAGCCCTTATTTTCACCATATGATTAGGCTGGCAGAAAGGCCTGAATTTCATCTTCAATGATGCTGGCGATCATATCGCAATCATCAATGTTAAAGGTAAGCGGCACCCGCATATCAAGGGTTTTTTCCAGAACGCGCAAGGTTGTTGGCAGAACCGGAATATCGTCAATATAACGCCAGCTGTCATAACGGCTGGTAAAGGCCTTTGGTTCTTCATCACCAAACCATTTCAGTTCAACCCCGCGTTTCGCACAGGCCGCAACAAATTGCGGAACAGCCTTGGTGGCAAGCCCCTCAGCCCGAAACTGGATTGACGAGCCAACATAGAATTCTTCTTGTTTGCGCGCTGGAATGACCACCCCTGTCATGGCTGAAAAAGCTGCATGAAGCCGGTCATAAAGCTGGTTCCAGCGTTCCAGATTATCCTCAAGAACTGGCAATTGCGATCGCAGAATGGCGGCGCGCATATGATCCATCCGGCCTGAATAATTTGGCGCATGAAGCCGCACTTTTTGAAACACATCTTCAGCCGGAATGGCGCCATGCCGTCCATAAAGCATGTATGAGCCGGAGGAGACTACGGCGCGCGCCGCAAGCTCGGCATCATTGGTGGTCAAAAACCCACCTTCGCCTGAATTCATATGTTTATAAGTCTGCGTCGAAAAGGCGGCCACCTTGCC
>DFSK01000156.1:2161-4560 GCA_002378605.1 Alphaproteobacteria bacterium UBA3439 | reverse complement strand
AGGTAATTGGCGACAATCACAATATCGAACCCATCATCAGCAAAGCCCCATATATTCGTATCTTCCAGATCAAATTGGCAGATTTCAATTTGCGGACATCTGGCCTTTAACGCCGCCAATGCAGCATGATCGCGGTCAATTGCCACGAATGAAAATTGGCCGGGAAAAGCATGATCAAGCGCACAGCAATGCCGCCCACCACCCGCTGCAAAATCAAGAATTCTGGCGCCATCTGGCCAGTTTTGCGCCTGCTGCATAATCCAATCAGATGGCGGCGATAAGGAGGGCTTGTTGGTCATTGGCATGACGGGTCTGTTTTGGTGAAAAAACGGGTAAGGGCGGCCAAGGTTTGATCGGGTGCTTCTTCGGCCAGAAAATGCCCGCTATTGATCGCTTGCCCCTCAACATGGCTGGCATAATTTTGCCATTCGCCAATCACATCATAATGTTTGCCAACAAACCCGATATCGCCCCATAGAGCCAAAACCGGCATCGCCAGTTTTTCGCCACGATCGGCAGCGTCATGATCCAGATCGATACTGGCGGCAGCACGATAATCCTCACAACTGGCGTGAATGGTGGCCGGATTTGAAAAACAGCGCAAATATTCGGCAAAGGCCTGATCGGTGATGGCCCCTTTGGTGCGGCCCCAATGGCCGGTCTTATGATGCAGAAAAAACGCTGGATCTTGGCCGATCAATGTCTCGGGAAAGGGGGCTGGCTGGATCAAAAAGAACCAGTGGTAATAAGCGGTGGCAAACGCCTTGTCGGTTGTGCCGTACATAGCCTCGGTTGGAACGATATCAAGCACGGCAAGATGGGTCACTGCATCGGGGTAATCACGCGCCAAACGATGCGCGACACGTCCGCCGCGATCATGGCCAGCAACGGCAAAATGATCATGCCCCAACGCTGTCATAACCGCCATCATATCAGCCGCCATGGCGCGCTTTGAATAGGGGCTGTGATTGGTGTCGGTTTGCGGCTTGTCACTGTCGCCATAGCCGCGAAGGTCGGGGATCACAACGTTGAATTGGCTGGCAAGCGCGGGGGCAATCTTATGCCACATATAGCCGGTTTGCGGATAGCCATGAAGTAGCAAAAGCGGCGGCCCCATTCCGGCCATGCGGCAATGAATGCCAACGCCGTCATGGATGATTTTGCGGCTGGTAAAGTCAGTGGTGAAATCCATCTCTGGCTGTCCTTTGTTTTGGGCTGTCACATCAGGGGCTGTTGTTTGACTGATGCATTTGTTTTTGCATGCTGCCAAATAGGGTCAAGCTGGCTGTCTTGTTTGCCGCTTAAGCGCATGAGATTGATGGTAAGGCCAATATCCCATTGACCGGCACCCGCGCGGCAAAGAACGCCAGTCTGAATATCAGCGGCAATCAGGCTTTGGGGAAGCCAAGACACCCCCGAACCGTTCCAGGCGCGAACCCGAAGCGCACCAACCATTGAATTCTGATAGACCGGCTTTAAGCGGTTGCGATCAATGCGTCCAGTCATATGCCGTGAAAACAGCTTGCCAAGTGATGATCCGGGCGAAAACCCGATATGGGGAAGCGATGAACTGGTTTCATCATCCAGTGAAAATAAGGGCAGGCCATTTTCATCTGGTTTGCAAACCGGAACCAGCTTGTCGGTTCCGATTTCTATAGCCTCGCTGATGGCCACGCCCGCCCGCCCATCAATTAGTGGGTTGTTATAGGCAATCAGAAAATCAACATCGCCAGCCAAAAAACTGCTTATGCAATCAGGAAGATCATCAACCCGCAGGCGCGACATGATCGGCCCAAAGCTGTTTTCAAAGCCTTGCAACCAGTCCGGAAAAAATCGCCAAGCCACGGAATGCTGGGCGGCAAAGCGAACAACATAGCTATCGGCCATCAGGTTGCTTTGTTGCAAAATATTTCGTTCATCATCAAGCCGTTTAAAAGATGATAAAGCCACATCAAGGATCTGTTCGCCAGCCGGTGTTAGCCTGACAGGGCGCGAGCGTCGATCAACAAGCGAAAATCCGGCCCAATCTTCCAAAGCCTTTATGCGTCGGCTCAAGGCGGGCTGGCTAATATGTGATTTTCGCGCAGCCAATGAGAAATGGCCAGTTTCCTGAAGGGCTGCTAGGTCATTAAACCATTGAAAATCCATTATTATGTGTATCCCATGCAAAAAATGCATCATGTGAATGCAAAATAAACATTGGCATTTCTGATAAAAGCGCGTCAAGTTTTTTAGCATTATGTCGCGTCTTAAATGGCGTATTTGGTCTAACTTTAACAAATAAAGAACGGATGCCATACAATGGCTAAAAAGCTTAGCGAATTCCCTTCAGTTTCCCTTTGTCACCAGCCGACGCCGCTGGAATTTATGCCGCGGATGAGTGAATCGCTTGGCGGGCC
>DFSK01000156.1:1226-1813 GCA_002378605.1 Alphaproteobacteria bacterium UBA3439 | reverse complement strand
GAAAAAGGCGCTGATATGGTGGTGACGCAAGGTGCTGTTCAGTCAAACCATGTGCGTCAGACGGCAGCTGCTGCCTGCAAATTTGGCCTTGATTGCCATGCGCTTTTGGAACGGCGTGTGCCGGATCGGGCAGATGATTACGAAACCACAGGCAATGTTCTTTTCGATCAGATGTTTGGGACTAGCCTAGAGTTTCGGCCACCGGGTCTGGATATGAATGCCGAAGCGCAGGCGGTAACCGAAAAGCTGGCTGCGGCTGGCCGTAAGCCCTATTTTATTCCGGGCGGTGGTTCGAATGAAATTGGCGCGCTTGGATATGTTTCCTGCGCCTTTGAGTTGCTTGATCAAATCAAAACGAATAATCTGGATGTTGGCTGGATTGTTCTGGCAACGGGAAGTGCGGGAACACATGCTGGCATGCTGGCTGGTCTGCATGCAGCCGGATCAACAATTCCGGTTATGGGGATTAGCGTTCGTCAGCCTGAGGAGAAACAAATTGCCGCGGTTCACAAACTGGCAGTTTTAACATCTACACAATTGACCGATACGCCGCTTGGTGTTGAAAAAGTGATTGTCGATGATGGTTA
>DFSK01000156.1:0-878 GCA_002378605.1 Alphaproteobacteria bacterium UBA3439 | reverse complement strand
CTGCTTTTTGATCCGGTTTATTCGGGCAAAGGGCTTGCAGGCATGATCGGGCTTGCTGGTCAGAATTTTTTCGAGCCTGACAAAGATGTCATCTTCTTGCATACTGGTGGCGCAGCGGCATTATTTGCCTATGGCAACCAATTGGTAGAAAATGCGGCAAATGGATAATGCGTTTAGACTAAACCCATCGGCCATGGTGGTGGATGGTTGAATATTATTATTAGGTTTAAACAAACTAGAGATAAAAATGAAACGTGATGTCTCCCTAATCGGACCCTTCATGGTAAGGCGAGAGCGTCCCTGTAGTTTTTGTATGTTCACGTTAAATCTACATAGCCAAGAGTCAAGGGTTCGTCTTGTTTCTTCGATTATGCTTTTACAATAGAAACGATACTTTAATTGGTTGGTTGTGAGTTGGCGTCAAGCTTTATGCCAGCCCGTCAATTCCTGCCAATGTCAATCAAACGATCATTTTAAGCCTTGCTGTGGTTGTTGTGGCATCGTTGATTGGGGCGAAAGGGCTTGGTGAAGATGTCCTTGAAGCGCTTCAATATGCCAATGTTGGTCAAGGCACTCTGGCAGGTTTTGTTATTTTGTTTTGTGCAATGATCCTTGACCGGATCGTTAAGGGCGGTAAACAATAGTCGAATGAACTTTCATCTGTTTCTTTGGCTTCTCGCGGCAAGCGGGCGTCATGCCCGTATTTTGTTGCCGCTTGGGGTGGTGCTGGCCTTGCTACTGCCAAGCAGCGGTGCTTTTTTCAAACCGGCTGCGCCCTATATCCTTGCGATTCTGATTGGCGCGGCACTGGTACGGCTTGACATCAGCGCGGTTTTAAAAGCCGCGCTTCAACCGCAAAGATTAATCCGCAATTTTGC
>DFSK01000047.1:3343-12093 GCA_002378605.1 Alphaproteobacteria bacterium UBA3439 | reverse complement strand
GCGGCTTTTTTCGAAGTTGCTTTTTTAGGCGATGCTTTTTGGTTTGCCGGTTTGGCTTCGATGGCTTGGTTCTGTGGCGAATCCGGTTTTGTGGCTTCTTTTGGCGGCGCCGTTGTTAGCAATTCATAAAGTGATTCAGAAACGGCATGGCGAACCATATGCGGTAATTCATTTGCCAAAACATTGCGGACAGCACTGCCAACTTCGGTCAGCAAATCATGGCGAAGCTGATCCGACATGATTTGCGGCTGTTGTTCGATAATCTGGGTTTTTGGGGCTTTGCCAGCCCGATCAATGGCAGCAGCAATTTCGGCCATTGTGGCGTTGGAAAGCGATACATCTTCGGCATTTGCCGATAGATCGGTCTTGCCAACAATATTCACCGCAGGTGGCGGCGCCTGACTTGGCAAAACAGCCAATGCCGGTTTTTCATTTTGATCTTCTGCCGCCGGTTCCGCAATTTGCTCGCGCGCCATTGCCGGCGGTGCGGTTGATTTGATTACAGCCATCATTGGCGTGCCATCTTTGATAACGGCTTCGGCTTCGTCGCACAGCGCTTCGATTGATTTCCAGATTTGCGCATTTTGCATAGCAGGCATGTCCAACCATTATTTGGCAAAGTTGTTTCCATCTTGGTTTCATGCCCGATGATCATGCTGGCGTGATCCTGATGATGGATTTTAATGTCTCATAAGTCAGCAAAAGAAACAATATCTTGTCAGGATTCATCAAATGTCGTTATCGGTATCTATGTCGTTGACGTGATTCAATATCGGATCAAGGCAAAAAGACATATTTTTGATGTTTTGCTCTTGGCGAAGTCGCCAATGATCACTAGATAAGGCTGGCGTTCCGTGATTGGAAGCGAAAAGGAAACCAGGATGACTGATCAAAAAACCACCAATGATGAACCGGCCGAAAACCAGACCGCCGAAACTGGCGCGCAGGATCAGGCCGGATCGGACAATGCTGCCAATGATGGGTCAATTGATGATGTTCTGAATGATGTGCTTGCCGCCGCTGGTGCCGAAACCAATGGTGATGCCGGATCGCAAGACCCGTTAACAGCGATGATTGCCGAACGTGACCAATTAAAAGACCAGCTATTGCGAGCATTGGCCGATACTGAAAATATGCGCCGCCGAAGCGAGCGCGAAGCTGCCAATGTTCGTAAATATGGCCATACGCCATTTGCGCGTGACCTTGTTGGCGCCATTGATAATCTGGCGCGTGTTGTCGAATCTGCGCCAGAAAATCTTGATCAGGCCGATGAAACGGTGAAATCGCTGATTACCGGTATCCAGCTTAGCTGGACCGAACTGCAATCAGTTATTGAAAAACATGGAATTAAACGCGTTGAGCCGCTTGGCGAGAAATTTGACTATAATCTGCATCAGGCAATGTTTGAGGTGCCAACCAATGACCAGCCAAGCGGCATGGTTCTTGAGGTAGTACAGCACGGCTATGTTCTTCATGACCGGCTGTTGCGCCCGGCAATGGTTGGTGTTTCAAAAGCAGGTGATGCGGCTGTTGCACCCAGTAATGATCAAGCGAAAACCGACGAATAGACATGAAATAAGATCCAGAATCGACGCATGATTTTGGCGCAGAAAGACGAGACTAACGATGCATAAATGGGGGTGGATAGGGGTTAGCCGCAATCGCGGCAATGATCCTTTTTTGACGGCTTTGGCTGCCGGATGATCTCCCTCTTGTAACCGAAATAATAAATCCTATATGGACGATAGATAGTTGAACAGCAGTGACATAACCGGTCAGCCAAAGTCCGGTTGCGCCCCCCTAAGATCGCCTTAAGGGAACGGAATGTCTTAAAGGGCTACTCAATCAACGTCACCCCAAAGGTAAGACAGTGAGTGGTCAGGGAAAGGAGCTTTAGATATGGCGAAAGTTATTGGTATTGATTTGGGAACAACAAATTCCTGTGTTGCCGTTATGGACGGATCCGAGCCGCGGGTGATTGAAAACGCCGAAGGCGCACGGACCACACCATCGATGGTGGCCTTTGCAAATGGTGAGCGTCTGGTTGGCCAAGCCGCAAAGCGGCAGGGTGTCACGAACGCGGAAAATACGCTTTTTGCGATCAAACGTTTGATTGGCCGCCGGTTCAAAGATAAATCGACAAAGGCATTTGCCGATCTTGTGCCTTTTGAACTTGTTGGCGCCAAAAACGGCGATGCATGGGTTAAGGTTGAGGGTGAAGAATATTCACCAAGCCAGATTTCCAGCTTTGTGCTTCGCAAGCTGAAAGAAGATGCCGAGGCCTATCTTGGCGAGACCGTTACACAAGCCGTGATCACGGTTCCAGCCTATTTCAATGACGCCCAGCGTCAGGCCACCAAAGATGCTGGCAAAATTGCCGGTCTCGAAGTATTGCGGATTATCAATGAGCCAACAGCAGCAGCGCTTGCTTATGGCCTTGATCGCAAGGAATCAGGCATTGTTGCGGTTTATGACCTTGGGGGTGGTACATTTGACGTATCGATCCTTGAGGTTGGCGATGGTGTTTTCGAGGTGAAATCAACCAATGGTGACACATTCCTTGGCGGTGAAGATTTTGACCATGCCATTATTGAGTTTCTGGCTGACTCATTCAAATCGAGTGACGGTATCGACCTTCGCGGTGACAAATTAGCATTACAGCGCCTAAAAGAGGCGGCTGAAAAAGCCAAGATTGAATTGTCATCTTCGATTCAGACCGATGTGAACCTGCCATTTATCACCGCCGATGCGACAGGGCCAAAACATTTGAATGTCAAATTGACCCGGGCAAAGCTGGAACAGCTTGTCAGCGGTTTGATTGCCCGCACGATGGAGCCATGTAAAGCGGCCCTGAAAGATGCTGGCATTAAAGCGTCAGAAATTGACGAGGTGATTCTTGTTGGCGGGATGACCCGCATGCCGAAAATCATCGAACAGGTCAAAGATTTTTTTGGTACCGAGCCGCATCGCGGCGTCAATCCTGATGAAGTTGTTGCCTCTGGCGCGGCGATTCAGGCAGGTGTTTTGACAGGTGATGTAAAAGATGTGTTGTTGCTTGACGTCACGCCTTTGTCACTTGGCATCGAAACACTTGGCGGCGTATTTACCCGCTTGATTGATCGCAATACAACCATCCCGACAAAGAAAAGCCAGGTCTTTTCAACAGCCGATGATAATCAATCGGCGGTGACCATTTCGGTTTGTCAGGGTGAGCGTGAAATGGCTGCCGACAATAAGGCGCTTGGCCAGTTTAACCTTGAAGGTATTTCGCCTGCCCCACGCGGGGTGCCGCAGATTGAGGTGACCTTTGATATTGATGCCAACGGCATTGTAAAGGTCAGCGCCAAGGACAAGGCTACTGGTAAAGAGCAGGAAATTCGGATCCAGGCATCTGGCGGACTTGACGATGGCGAAATCGAACGGATGGTTGCCGAAGCCGAGGCCAATGCCGAATCCGACAAAGAACGCCGTGCCGAAGTTGAAACCCGCAATCAGGGTGAAGCTTTGGTTCATGGTGCCGAAAAAGCCATTGATGATCTTGGCGATAAGGCTGATCCACAAGCAAAAGCCGAAGTCGAAGCCGGAATTGAGGCGCTGCGTGAAGCCCTTGATGGCGACGATATGGAAGCGATTTCATCAAAATCAGCCGAATTGTCAAAAGTGATGATGAAGATGGGCGAGGCTGCCTATCAGGCCGAAGCTGATGCCGATGGCAATGCTGGCGAAACCAGTGATGATGAATCGGTTGTTGATGCCGAATTTGAAGAGGTTGATGCCGATTCAGATGACGGCAAAAAGAAAAGCAAATAAGCCAAAAACAGTAAAAGCCGGAGCCTTGATTGGCTCCGGTTTTTTGAATTTTCACGGCAAAAGTGGCAGGCATGAGCAAACGCGATTACTATGACGTATTGGGCGTTGAAAAAAACGCTGACGACAAAGCTATCAAGGCGGCATTTCGCAAGCTTGCGATGGCCAATCATCCTGATCGTAATCAGGGCGACGATGCGGCTGAAAACCGGTTTCGTGAAGCCAATGAAGCCTATGACATTTTAAAGGATCCGCAAAAACGCGCTGCCTATGACCGGATGGGTCATGCCGCTTTCGACCAATCGGCTGGCGGTGCCGGCGGTGGTTTTGGCGGCGGCGGCTTTGGCGGCGGCGGTTTTTCCGATATTTTCGATCAAATGTTTTCCGAATTTTCGGGCGGTGGCGGTGGACGGCAGCGCAATCAGGGCGGCAACGATCTTCGCTATGATATGTCAATCTCGCTTGAAGATGCCTTTACCGGATTGCAGCAGGATATTTCAATCACTGTTCCGTCTGAATGTGATGGTTGTTCGGGCAGTGGTGCTGCTGATGGCAGCAAGCCAAGCACATGCGGAACATGTGGCGGTGCTGGTCGGGTTCGGGCGCAGCAGGGCTTTTTTGCTGTCGAACGTACCTGTCACGCCTGTCAGGGCATGGGTCAGGTCATTTCCGACCCTTGCCGGAGTTGTGGCGGTGAAGGCCGTGTGCAGCGTGCCAAAACATTGGCGGTTTCGATTCCGGCCGGTGTTGATACCGGAACGCGGATTCGTCTTTCGGGCAAGGGCGAGGCAGGGCTTCGTGGTGGGCCAGCAGGTGATCTTTATATTTTCGTCAATGTTGACCCCCATCCGATTTTTGCCCGTGATGGCGGCAATCTTCATGCGCGTATTCCCCTGCCAATGACCGTTGCCGCCCTTGGTGGCAGCATTGATGTGCCAACGCTTGAAGGCAAAATGGCGCGGTTAACGATCGAGGCTGGTACACAATCAGGACGCAAATTCCGCATGCGGGGCAAAGGCATGCCGGCCCTGCGGCGCGGCAATCCGGGTGATCAGATCATCGAGGTTCAGGTGGAAACACCAACCAATCTCAACAAAAAGCAAAAAGAGCTTCTTGAAGCTTTTTCAAATTCAGGCAATACCAGCCCTGAAGCATCAAGCTTTTTGGAACGGGTGAAACGTATCTGGGCTGATGGCTAGCCCCGCCAGTTCAACCATTCCCTAATCTAGCAATCTTGCCATATTGATTTGAACCCGGTCGGGCGCAATGTCATTTGGGGGCTTGCCCAAACGGGCCTGCTATTTATATGCTGGCGGCGTGCGGGTGAAGCCGCCTATAATATCGAAGGCGATAATGATAACCGACAGCAGGCAAAAGACAGAAAGCGACCGATAAGGCGCCGCCGTCAGGAATAGAGGCAGGATTATGATTAAAATTGCAATTCCGGGAAGCGCTGGGCGTATGGGCGGGATGTTGATTCGTGCCATTGCCGCCGCGCCCGATCTTGAGCTTGTTGCGGCGACTGACCTGCCTGACAGCCCTTTTATAGGGCATGATTCCGGTGAGGTGGCGCAAATTGGTGCCAATGGGGTGATGATTGGCAGTGATCCTGAAACGCTATTTGGCGCGGCCGATGTTGTGATTGATTTCACCAGCCCGGCGGCAAGCCTTCATCATGCCAGCCTTGCGGCGGCAAAAGGCACCGCCATGGTCATTGGCACAACGGGTCTTGGCGCCGCTGAAGAATCGTCCCTGAAAACAATGGCAAAAGACAATACGATTATCTATTGCGCCAATACATCGGTTGGCGTGACATTGCTGACCCAGCTGGTCGAAGACGTCGCGGCCAAGCTAACCGACGGATGGGATATCGAAATTTTGGAAACGCATCATCATCATAAGGTTGATGCGCCATCAGGAACGGCGCTTGCGCTTGGCAAAGCTGCGGCAAAAGGGCGTGGTGTTGCGCTTGACGATGTTGCCGATATGGTTCGCAAGGGCCAGACCGGTGCGCGCAAACAGGGTGATATCGGTTTTGCTGTTTTGCGGGGCGGTGATGTTGCGGGTGAACATTCGGTGATTTTCTATGGTGATGCCGAACGTGTGGAAATCTCGCATCGGGCCACTGACCGTGCTATTTTTGCCCGTGGTGCCATTCGCGCCGCACGGTTTGCCGCCGCCGCCACATCTGGATTTTACGATATGACGGATGTGCTGAAAGGCTGATCATGCCTGTAAAAATGAAACTTGCGGCGATTGATATTTGTTTTGAGCGTTTGTCGCAACGTCAACCTGATCCGCAAACCGAACTTGATTTCACCGATCCATTCACGCTTCTTGTTGCTGTTGTTCTATCAGCACAGGCAACGGATGTTGGGGTGAATAAAGCAACCAAAGGCCTGTTCGCCGCCGCCAACACACCAGCGGCAATGGTGGCGCTTGGCAGTGACGCAATAAGCCACCATATCCGCACCATTGGCCTGTTCAATACCAAAGCCAAAAATGTTTTTAAATTGTCGCAAATCCTGCTTGATAAGCATGATGGTCAGGTGCCACAGGATCGTGCGGCGCTTGAGGCTTTGCCCGGGGTTGGCCGGAAAACGGCGAATGTGGTTTTGAATGAAGCTTTTGGCGAGCCGACAATTGCCGTTGATACGCATATTTTTCGCTTTGGCAATCGCACCGGCATGGCACCCGGCAAAACGCCTGATGCGGTTGAAAAGGAATTGCTTCGCCGTGTTCCCGACCGGTGGAAAAAAGGCGCGCATCACTGGATGATCCTTCATGGGCGTTATGTCTGCAAGGCGCGCAAGCCTGATTGTGCCGATTGTGTGATTGCCGATTTATGCCTTTTCAAAGCCAAGACATTATAGGCCAGCGCATATGATCAGGCGCAAACTATTGTCTATGATCCAGCGACGAGCTTTTGATGATGGCGATCCATCGCCGCAAGGCACTTGCCTTCGTTAATTCTGCTGCCAATGACCGCACTTCGCATATCCCAATTTTTGATGATCAATTGCGATGATCCTTGGCTTGCTGGATAGAAAAAGAAATCAACAACACATTCGGCAAAGCGATATTGCCAGATTTCAATCGGGCCTTCCTTCCGGATCATCGTGGCAATGCCAAGATCGCGCATCAGTATGACTGATGCCGACCCGATCATCGTTTTGGGAAGAAAAGGCGGCTTTACAGGCATTGGCTGAACTGGCGGCGTCGCCGGAATGACGGCTGTTGCTGTTTCTTGTGTGCTGTTAATGGTGCCAGCGCCGCTGCCCGTGCCAACCCCGCTATCGGGGTCTTTCGTGACCGCGCTGACAACTATGTCAATTTCGGTTTGGCGTTCCGGTGCGGCGGCAATATTGGGTGCTGCTGCGCGATTTACCGCTGATGGTGTCACTGGTTGACAGGCCGCAACAAGCGCGGCGAATCCCAACAGATAAAGATGTAAGTGACGCATTTTTCGTACCGCAATACCGACATTGACGGCCTAGGGTCTAGCTTAAAAAGCTGATCATTGCACTAACTCTTTTAGGTTTTGACTGCCATTGGCCTTGTTCTTCGATCATGTCCGGCCTAATGTCGCGTCGCAGAATTTGGAATGAGGATGTGGTGATGCGTGTAAAATCTTTTGATGTGCTGGCCGTTGGCAATGCCATTGTTGATATATTTGGCCAATGTGACGATGAATTTTTGCAGGCGAATGGCATTGAAAAAGGGGTGATGACGCTTCTTGATGCTGCCGGATCAGCTCGGCTTTATGCCGCGCTTGGTGCGATAGGATCGCCGCAATTGATTTCGGGGGGATCGGCGGCCAATACGGCGGTTGGCGTGGCGGCCTTTGGTGGATCCGCCAATTTTATTGGCCGCGTTCATGATGATGATCTTGGCGCGGCGTTCCGGCATGATATCAAAGCCGCAGGTGTCGGCTTTGATCAACCACCAGCCACCAGCGGATCGCCAACTGCATCATCACTCATTCTTGTGACGCCCGATGCGGCGCGATCAATGAATACGTTTCTTGGCGCAAGCATCGAATTTGAAGCAGGTGATCTTGCGCTTGCTGATGCGGCTTCGGCAAAAGTGATCTATCTTGAAGGCTATCTTTTCGACGCACCAAACGGCCCTGCCATCTTTGCCGAGGCAGCGCGTCTTGCCAAACAGCATGATGTCAGGCTGGCGCTATCACTGTCGGATCCTTGGTGCGCCGAACGGCACCGCGCTGCTCTATCCAGCTTTATTGCTGATCATGTGTCAATCTTGTTTGGCAATGAAGATGAGGTCGCCAGCCTGTATCAATCTAGCAGCCAAGATGCCATTGCTGCCTTGGCTGGCAAGATGGATGAGCTGGTGGTTACCCGCGGGCCAGCTGGGGCCTTTATTGGCGCAGGCGCTGACCATCACGAAATACCGGCAATGCCACAAGGGCCGGTGATTGATACAACGGGCGCTGGAGATTTATTTGCCGCTGGCTATCTGTTTGGCCGCACAAACGGATATGATCTTTTGCAGTCAGGTCGCCTAGCCAGCCTTGCCGCCGGTGAGGTCATTTCGCATATTGGCGCACGGCCGCAAACCGATTTAAAACAGCTTGCGGCCAGTTTGTAACGGCCTGTCGTTAAACTGCGCTAGCGGATGGCGTCATGCGCGGCAAGTACGGCGGTTTGCACGATATCACTGACCGATGCACCCATCTGGACAATCTGGAACGGGTGCGCGCCGCCAATCATAATCGGCCCGACGACCGAAACATTGCCTAGCTGATGCACCAATTTGAATGAAATATTGGCCGAATGCAGCCCAGGCATCACCAGAATATTTGCTGGCCCGGTAAGGTTGCAGAACGGATAGCGCGACTTCATCAAATCATAATCAAGTGCGATATCGCCGGTCATTTCACCGTCAAATTCAAACCCGACATCACGGCTTTGCAAAATTTC